>CAYFXD010000028.1:0-24433 GCA_964347095.1 uncultured Actinomycetota bacterium
AATGACTCGGTCGATCGCTTCCTCCATTTCAGTCATATCAATTTTTTTCTTGCCATGACGCGCAGTTAGCAATGCGGCCTCGTTTACCAGATTGGCAAGATCGGCTCCGGTAAAACCTGGGGTCCTTCGAGCCAAAACATCCAAATTAACATCTTTGGCCAGAGGTTTCCCTCGAGTGTGAACCTTCAAGATCCCGACCCTACCTCTCAGGTCAGGGCGATCAACAACCACCTGGCGGTCAAATCGACCTGGCCGAAGCAGTGCCGGATCCAGAATATCGGGACGGTTGGTGGCAGCGATAAGTATCACATTATCTTTGATGTCAAATCCATCCATCTCGACCAGCAACTGGTTCAGCGTCTGCTCCCGCTCATCATGACCTCCGCCAAGACCGGCTCCACGATGCCGGCCAACAGCATCAATTTCGTCAACAAAGACTATGCAAGGAGCATTGGTCTTAGCCTGCTCAAACAGATCTCTGACTCTACTTGCACCTACGCCCACAAACATTTCAACAAAATCGGAACCGCTGATGGAGAAGAAGGGAACTCCGGCCTCTCCGGCAACAGCTCTTGCAAGAAGTGTCTTTCCAGACCCAGGGGGACCATAGAGAAGCAATCCCTTTGGTATTTTGGCTCCAATAGCTATGAACTTACCGGGATTTGCCAAGAATTCCTTGATTTCTTGCAATTCCTCCACAGCTTCATCAAGCCCTGCGACGTCCGCAAAAGTCGTTTTGGGCTGATCTTTGGCCATCTTCTTGGCCTTGCTTTTGCCAAACGACATCACCTTGTTTCCGCCGCCCTGCAGTTGTTGCAACATAAACATCCAAAGCAGAAATATGAGGGCCAAAGGCAGCAGCAGATTCAGGCCGACCGCCCACCAGTCAATGCCTTTTTGCGAATCCACAGTAGTCTTCACCTTATATTTCAAAAGTTCAGAAGACAAACCACCTTGGCCAAACTTATAATCCTCTGGAAACGTTGTCTCAAACTTCTGGCCATCCTTCAGCGTTCCCTTGATCTGCTTATCGCGGTCCAAAATCTCGACTTCTTTCACTTTCTCGGCTTCCAGGGTTTCGATGAACTGATTAAAATTCAATTTTCTGACATCGGACTTGCTGAACAAATAGCTCTGAGCAAACACAATTACTAGAACCACTATGAGGATGTATAGACCTGCTGTTTTGAGCAATTTCTTCAATTTACTCTAACCTTCTTATGTAGTACTCTACCTGTAAAAATCGTAACATAGTTGCGCACAACAAGCAATTTGACGGAGCCCCAAACATCCTACTAATCGTCCTTATACACATGCGGCTTTAATGTGCCGATGAAAGGAAGATTTCGGTATTTTTCGGCATAATCCAGTCCATACCCGACCACAAATTCATCTGGTATTAAAAATCCTTCATAGCGAACATTAAAGGACACTTTTTGCTTGAGGTCTTTTTGAAGCAAGGCACAAACTTCCAAGCTTGCTGGTTTGCGCGAACTCAAATTCTTCAGAAGATAATTGAGCGTCAGACCTGAATCGATTATGTCTTCAATCAGCAATACGTGGCGGTCTTTTATGTCTTCATCCAGATCCTTCAGAATTCGAACGACGCCGGAGGTCTTGGTTGCCGTTCCGTAGCTGGACACAGCCATGAAATCAAATGCAACCGGTATACTGATTTCCCTGGCCAAATCGGCCAGAAAGACCACAGCACCTCTTAATATACCGACTAAAAGAGGATCCTTTCCTTTATAGTCTTCAGAGATCCTAGCCGCTAATTCTTTGACTTTTTCTTTTATCGCTTCCTGCTCCAGCAAGATCTCTTCTATGTCCTGCTCAATATCCATTTTGCTGCCTCCTTATCTAACCTCAAGAACCAGAACTTTCTCAGTGTCTTTTGTCACTTTTGCCCGATCATCAATGGTCATTCCTGCAATCCACACAATCCGCCCCTGAGATTCGACAATGGGGATTCGATCCCTTTTTCTTTTGGCAATTTTGTTGTCCACGAAGTAATCTTGGAGCTTTTTTTCTTTGGACATGCCGAGAGGAATGAACCGGTCACCAGGAACTCTGGTTCTGACTTGCAGTGGCAGCTCCACTCTCTGTAAATCCAGATAGGCCCTTTCTGCTCTTGCATTACGTCCAATATCTACACTTTGAATATCCTCCAATTTGGCGATCATGTCGACCCCTAGAGAAGGAATTGTGGTGATTCCCGGGACTTTTATCTCGATCTCAGTGCTTGGTAACCGGAACTGTCCTTGGGCATGTTCTTTTAAAGCCACAATAATATTCCCGTACTCATTGAGAATTACAATCCTACCGGGCAGATCAATCTGCGCGCTTCCTCTTTCATCCATTTCAGACAGGGCAGACTCTATATGTTTAAATTCAATCTCTTTGAGGTCGCCCTTGATGATCTCGACTGCTTTCCGAAGAACACGCCTTTGAATCGCTAGGTCGAGCTTTGATAGGCTCTCACGCTGGAGAACCAAGATCTCTCCATTCTCATAGCGAGCAGCTTCTTGAAACCATTGGTCTGCAATCCTGGTTAAGACGGCCTCATCCTCGCGGAGAAGCATAATGGCGTTCAGAATATTGTCCCGAAATCCTTCATTCTCTTCAGAACAGAGGGGGATTAACCGATGACGTACTCGATTTCTCAAATAATCCATTTTTAAATTGGACTCATCTGAACGATGGTCAAGCTCTTGATCTGCAAGGTACTTCTCTATCTCTGTCCGGCTAGCTCCAATAAGAGGTCTGATGATCCGGCCGCGAACAGGCGGTATGCCGGTCAATCCCGAAAGTCCCGTACCCCTAATCATCCTTATTAAGAAGGTCTCAACCTGGTCATCAGCGTTATGACCAGTGGCAATTTTGTCAAAGTTCAATTGGTCGCAAACTTGATTCAATAATTGATAGCGTATTATTCTGGCTCCTTCTTGCAGAGACATGTTTTTGTCTCTTATATAGGCCGGAATATCAAAAGAGAGGCTTGTAACCGGAATACCCAGAGCCTTCGCCTGGTCTTGGACAAACACGGCATCTTCCGCAGAGCTCTTGCCCCGCATCATGTGATCCAGGTGGAAGACGTGAAGCGCTAGCTGGAAAGAAGAGTCGATGGAATGTAAAAGATGGAGTAATGCGATAGAATCGGGGCCGCCCGAAACAGCTACCAGCACCTTATCCGCCGGCTCTAACATATGATATCTGCGGATAGTTGACATAATCTTTGCTGACAAACCACGGACTTGCTTTGAAATGCTCGTCACCGTCCGCTCACATAGAACTAGTCCGCCGCCGCCAAACCGAGAACGATCGCTCCAAAGACATTTGCGTTTGACAGCCGTGGCAAATTGCAAGAAGAGTATATTGCTTTTACCTGTGCTTTTCAAGGAAGTCGCAGAAGAAGAACCTGATGCGCCCGTTTGAAAGACAGGTTGATTATTGGCAGGTGCCGACATCCCCCAGTTGCGAGCGACATCAGGCTTGCGGGCCGATAACGGAGAAGGCAGCGTCTCTCGGTTCTTGACGACAACTGCCTATTGGATCAGCGGCGACAGGATGCGGAGCTGGGCGGACATCCTAACCATTACAATAACGGTCCATGAATTCCGCCGTGATCCTACCCAAGCGCTCATCTAAGATTGAATACACTTTTAGCTGTATTGTCTGTGGCACAGAGCCAAAGAATGCTTGCGCAATCCCGCCAGTGATGCAGGCCATTGTATCTGTGTCGCCACCAAGGGACACTGCTGTTCTAACGGCGTCCTCAAAATTATTCGAATCAATAAATGCGCGTACAGCCTGCGGGACTGTGCCCTGAGAAGAGACATCAAACCTGTAGGTCGGCCGGATCAAGTCCACATGTGTGCTCAGGTCGTATTGGAATCTTTCCTCGATATACAGCTCAATCTCAGCTTTGGACTTTCCTGAGCGAGCCAGGAAGATACATGCGGCGGTTGCCTGTCCTCCCTTAATCCCTTCCTGGTGATTGTGGGTGATTTCGGTGAATTCTTTGGCCTTTTGCAGAACGGTTTTAAGATCATTGTATGCAAATCCGGCAGGGCTGATGCGCATCGCGGCTCCATTACCCCAACTGTTATAAGGTCTGGTGCTGAGGCTTCGCGCCCAATTCCTGAAGCTGCCTCCATAGCCACGATCAGGATACCACCGGTAGAATCTCTTCAGGTTTTCAGCGTACGGCCTCCCCGACATGATCGAATCGGCCAAGGCGATAGTTAGAACCGAATCATCAGTGAAAGTGCACGCATCCGAGAACAGTGTAAAATCTTTGGTCTTAATGTTGTTCCGCTCATACACAGAGCCAATGATGTCCCCCGCAATCGCCCCGATCATATGATCCCCTTTAGTTGTCTCAACCTTATCTCCAAATACCTAGGATAACGGCACCGCCAGTATGGAACCAGCCACTCCCCAGCACAAACACGATTGCTGATGGGCCGAATGGCAATGTAGGCGCTTGTTCCGAACCACCCCCACACCCGAGTCTATTGCCACTCTTCCCGTCCTCCCTAAATCGAATGTAAGATCACATTATAGCGATTATACAGCACATCGAAGAAAGGATTTGGATTTGGAGCGCATCCCCTCTACCGATACTTGTCCAAATTGATCTTGGCTGGCTTATAGTCAGGATCTTCCTCAAGAATATCTTGCCAGATAGAAAGAGCTTCATCATTTCTTCCGGCCTTCTGCAGAGCGACTGCCTGCATATTTCTGCTGTTCCGATCAGCCGGATCCAGTTGTCCCGCCTTACCGAAATTAGCAGCCGCTTCACTAAAGCTCTCTTGGGCCAGATAGATGTTGCCTAATTCGAAATAGACCTGTTTATCTCGCGGATTGATATCCAAGGCTTTATTGTATGTGCTAATCGCTTCTTCTATCTGCTTGTCTTTCTTGTATGCAAATCCCAAAAAACTATAAGCATCCGAGAAAGCCGGATCCAGCAGAATCGCTCTTTGATATTCGCTGATCGCTTTCTTGATAAATCCATTGTCCAGAAAGAAATTGCCCCTTGAGTAGCTTTGGAAGGCAACAGCCGGTCTGAGAATGATGATTGCACCGATCAGAGCTAGAAACAACATAATCGCCCGATCCCGCACCGATACGTTATAATCCTCAGCTCCATGATGACTGTATACATGCATATTGTGAAGGCCTCCGTAGAGTTAAGCCAGCCACAGTAGGTTCAAGCCGACCAGGATCAGGATAATGGATGCAGCAATCTGCACATATTCAAGACTTTCACTTTGCGCCCATAACTGCTTAAGCATGGTCAGAATAATTCCCACAACAACAATGATGGTGCTTTGGCCCCAAAAGACAGTTCCCGAAATAAGTGTGGCAAAAGCCCATCCCTGTCTACCGTATATCGCGGAGATAATCTTGATCGTCGGGTTGCAGATGTGACAGGACAAGGATTCTGCAAGAACGACAGCTGCACCTAGCGTGAACGCTGCCCAAAGATCATGATCTGGCTCTTTCCTGGAAAAAAGATTTGACCGAGCAGCTCCAGGTCCTAATAAACCCAAAACCATAGCTCCGATAACACTCAGCACCACTCCTAGCAGTATATACAGAAGAGTGCTCCCTCGGACCAAGAGGGTCGCCCAAGAAGGATTCTTGACAATGATTACGCCCAGCAACAGGTAGGAAAATCCAGTTCCGGCAACAAAGATCATGACATTGGAAAACAGCCGTCTCCAGTCGCGCAGCTTTAATATCAGCAAGTATGCGCCGATGAGCAGAGTCTTCAGCAGAGAACAGGAGGTCAGCATGGCCAGAACGGTGGTTCCCCACAGGTTCGTAAGGCTTGAAAAAGAAGGATTTCGGATGGTACTAATTGCTGCCTCTTCCAGTAACTCTTGCAAAACGCCTCCGATAGCCGCTTATTTGGGTTGCGCATGGCAAACACGATTAACGGTATCTTCGGAGTATGTGGAGGAAAACTTGACACTCAATGGGAAAAGCCAGCAACTAGGAATTAACTTCCGGCTCCTAGCCTACGGGCTGCAGAGCCGCGTCTCCCTAAACCCCTGTTGAATCTCCCTAATCTTCCCTGAGGACCGCAATGTCGACCGGATAATAGGGCACATTCTTGGCGGTTAGCCTGGATCCGAAATACTTGATTCGATCTGAGCAATTGAGGATCAACAACATAAGATCCTTCCCAGCTATTTGTCCCAGTGCTCCGTTCAGGCAAGCAATCTCATTGAACTGCTGGACCTGGTCAAGCCGCACAGTCTTTCCGGAAAAGAGAATGGGAACCGGCTCCCCTGAATGGAGAAGTTTCCCTGAGCTGGGTGTGCTATGATCCGTACTTATCACAGTGAGCAGCTCATCATCAGCAAACTCCTCTGAGGCAAGCAAGCCGATCGCAGCATCCATTTCTTCAATAACCTTGGCCTTCGCATGTGGGTCCTTCGTATGGGCTGCTTGATCTGCAGTCTTAATGTGGAGATGCACAAAATCATAATCATTTTGCAAAGCCCCTTGTGCCATCCCAAGCCGGTTGCTCAAGTCTTGTGAGACTTGCTCCAGATCATCGGCCGGCAGAAAATCCAATCCTATCTGCGATGCCAGCCCCTTCAACATCGGTCCAGACGCAACCATCGCTCCTTTAAAGCCATACATTTCATAGAAGGTGGGCAGCTTGGTTCTTATGCCAGCCCATCTTGTAACCAGGAAATTTATTGGGCTTTGGTTGTTAGCTCTTCGATCATCATTTATGTGATGCTGGTCCAGCCTCTTATGCGCCCAGGCCAGGAACTGGTTGACTGCCTCAGCTGTCTGGGCAGCCATCTCTGGCCTTTTGGTCTCTTCGAAAGCCTGGACTCTCATTACCGGTTCATTATTGGCAAAAGGATCGGAGTCAGTGATATCCTGACTCGCATTGCCTCTCAAAAAAAGAATCCCCTGCCTCCCGCTATTGTAGATGAACTCAAAGTCTATACCCTCAAAGGACACTTCCTGTATCTGAAGGGCAAGAGTTGACAGACTATCTTCATCTGCATCAAACACCCTATCAACCACCTCAAGACACCGTCCGTGGGCCTTGACCGAAGCAAAGCTACCTCGTAAAACCACGTCCTCGAAACTCGGCTCCAGTCCTTCGCCAACTGCTTCAAACACAGCCCTTCCCGGAAAACTTGAAAGAGGATAGCCGAATAGTGCAAAGTGAGCCAGCTCAGTTGCGGGCGCAACACCGGGAGATAGTGAGTACAAGAGCCCATTCATACCCCCCGCGGCAAGCCTATCCAAATTCGGCGTTGATGCGAATTGCAGCGGAGTCTGATATTCAAGTTCAGGTGCTGTACGATCGCCCAGACCGTCCAGGATTATCAGAAGAACCTTCATTAGTCCCTTATCCTTATCAAAAAGCGAAGCTCAAAAGAGCCAGAATCAGCAACGAGTCACGAGGATCAAGCCAAGAGAATCGAGCGCACAATCTTAACATAATCTACATCATCTCCGCTATCCCAAGCTTCAATTATCCTCTTGCCAACTGGCACTATGAATTCATCTAAAAATCTTTTGATCTGCTCCTCTTTATAACGCACTTGGCTGTCGGCCGACTCATAGTTGCCCTTGAGCACACACTGAAGTTGCTTTTGATCTTCAGCCCAATCGCCGCCCACCAAATGATCAATCTCGTTGCCCTCTGATATCGCTCTGACTGGAAGAATCAGCTCAATACCAGCCTGTCCCAAGACTTGTTCATAGGCGGCCAAAGCACTATCAGTCTGATTGATTTTCACTCGTTGATCATGTCTGGTCCGCTCTCCTGAGATTATTTTTTTACAGCTAAGCTGCTTGGCCAGGGGAACACGGACCAGGTGCATGTAAAGATGGCAACCGATACAGGGGGTATAGAATCCAAATTCCTCTACAAGAGTTGAAAGAAAGCGGCCGTTCAAGGCCCACCATAGCTCTGCATCGCCTAATAAGACCGGCTCAAAGAACGATTTTCGGTGCTGTTGGGTTACAATTTCGCCAATATACTTGATGTTTTCAAAGGTTGTTGACCATCGCCCATACTCGGTCCCTGTGTAGACAACAGTCGGCAAAATTGCTTCTATCGTGTTAAGAGAGGCCGCTTTGATTATCGCGGCAGCACTGTCGCGCCCCGCTACCTCACCAATCGCCAAATTCGTTTGCTGCCGCAATCTCCGCTGATGAGCAGCAGAAAGGAGTTCTTCAATCAGATTTGCTCGCCCAGTCTTTTGGGCAAAAACTTCGAAATCTATCTTTTGCTCCTCGCAATTAAAGGATTTGTGTCATATACGATCGGCTGATCCATAGATCTCCACCTGAAGCAGCTATCGGGTCAAAAACGTCGGCATATTGCCAGCCTCTAGATGGTTATCATCTTCTCTGCTTCCAGCATGGAGTCAAGAATATCATACATGTTGGAGATTTTGCCCACCCCAACTTTGTCCTTTAGACTAAAATAGTCTAAACATGTTCCGCAGGCAACAATCTCCACACCCTCGCTCTCAACCCTTCTAAGACTCTCAAGTGCATCAGAGTCTTTGGTTACCATCTTGACGCCGCTGTTCATAAAGACCAGTTTGTCAGGCTTGTTCTCGCTCTCCGTCAAGGTATTAAGGAAGGTCTTTAGAAGGGCTTCTCCCAGTTCGTCACTGCCCTTGCCCAAAGCATTTGAGTTAATAAAGATCAAACTGCCCTTTTGGGTGTGGATTGCTCTCTCTTTCTCAGCCTCCGCGGACCTGGACAGCTTGACCAAGAAATCCTCCCCCGAGTTGATTGTTTCGATAGCACATCCCATGCCCTTTCCAAGCCTGCTCACGTTGTCCCTCGCAGTTTCGTTATCAACAAGCACGTGCAAATCCAATGCTCCTTCTTCAAGTGCTCTTTTTGCCAAGATTACCGGTTTGGGACAGTCCATTCCGCGTGCATCGATTTCCTTACTCAATTCTTACACCTCCTGGTTTCGATGTGAGCTGTCAGATGCCCCACGTAAACCGACAGCTTGCGGTTATGTTCTTGGAACATCGACCTACATTTTCCTGGAAGCTTGCCGTCATGACTATAGAAAAACCTTTTGGATATTATAAGATATTATAATAAAAATACGAATTGCTGCGCAACTGTATGGGGACTTCACAGAGCCTGGATTCAAATGGTATTAATAAGGAAAACACTTTGGGGACGGTGACCAATGCTTGGATTGGATATTCCGGGAAGGGGCACGTATCAGATCGATAATCTAGTTTTTGACGTAAACGGTACCATTGCTCTGGATGGTGACCTTGACCAAGCGGTGGCGGAAAGGATCGGCAGCCTGTCCTCGCTATTCAACGTCTACATAATCACTGCAGGAACCCATGGCAAGTTATCCCAGTTAAAGACACAACTCGGGACTGCAGTGCACAAGATCCAGCCGCCAAAGGAAGCAGAGCAAAAGCAGGATTTTATAGAAAGACTGGGCCAGGAGAGCACTATAAGCATAGGGAATGGGGCCAATGACGTGCTGATGCTGAAGAGATCAGCAATTGGAATTGCAGTGATCGGTGGTGAAGGCGCGTCGACCCAAGCATGTCTTTCCGCAGATGTTGTCGTTACGGATATCGCCGAGGCCCTTGACCTACTGTTAAAGCCACAACGCCTCGTTGCCACGTTGCGAAGGTAGAGACCTGTTCACGGTTGACCGTTCACCGCTCGGCGTACCCGGGTCAATAATCGCTGGTTTTGATTTTGCGCGAACCGATAACCGCTAACCGAGGTTTTCAATTATGCGCGAACCGATAACTGCAAACCGATGACCGCTCCATATGATACGAGCTTGGTAACCATAACGTATTGCTCCACGTCGCTGGCTCACCTAATCACTCACTCGCTTACTCAAAACATCACTTGGTTTTCGCACTAGGGAAGGAATGGATCAAAGGTTTGTTCTCTGATGCGGATCATGCAAAATCACTCTAGATCCAGGACCACGTGCTTGTAACCGAATTCCTTCAGCTTCATGATTGCCATATTTGCCAAGGCTGGATCCAGCAAATCCGACTTATTGTTCTCGCCCAGCTTGATTCGGGCAATATCCTCTAGGTGGTGGCGGATTATGACGTTATTAAAACCTCTTTCTTTGAGCCACTTCTCCGAGTTGTAAATAGCAAAAAGTCGGTCTTCGGTTATTTCGATACTGTGCGAGAAGCGAGAAGCCAGACAATGGGATTTGGCCTGGTTTCTTCCGGGCAAGGACATTGCCTCAGAGATTTTCAGGACATCCTGGCTGGTCAGAGATGCCTCAACTAGCGGCATCTTAATTTCAAACTCATCCAGGGCTCTCAAGCTGTTGCGCTTTTCCTCCAGATCAGAAAGGTTGGTGCCATCAGCAACATATTTAAAGTCTTTTGCTTCTGCAACCGTCTTGAGCTGATAGTAAAGCTCGCACTTGCAGTAATAGCATCGTTCCGGCCCATTCTTGAGGAATTCGGGATTGTTCATTTCATTAGTCTGGACCAGCAAGTGTTTGGCTCGCATCTGATTTGCAACGGTGCTGGCCTTTTTGATCTGCTCCGGCAAGAATATGGGCGAAAAAGCCGTCACGGCAAGGATTTTGTTTGTGGGAAGCACGGTCAGCGCGGATTTCAGCAAAAGAGTACTGTCCAGTCCCCCGGAAAAGGCAATAATTATACTCTCCATATTGTGGATGATTTCTTTAAGCAGATCGAACTTATCATTAAGGGATGGTCCGCTCATAGCCCCTCTTCTATGCAGCCATCGGTATTATAGCGGCAAAAACACTATAACATGCGCAATAGCCACTGTCGAGCAGCCTGCTAATTTTGATAGAAGCCAAAGAAGTGCAGAATTCCCCTGAATTAGCTAATTCTTGCTCAAGAATTCTTCAAGAAGGTGGCGGGTTCTTTCGATCGACTCGGAGTCGTCGAGCTCCACAACCCACCAATCACATGCGGTCGCCAAAAGCGCTTTAAGTACCGGCTCAATGACAGTAAGATCTTCAGGTGCAATATGATAGGGATCTTCAGCCTCATATATGTGGGCATTAACCACAGAATCCTGCACCTCACGAAGGAACTCCAGGCATGTGGCTTGACCGCTTGTTGCATACACGCTGGACCTGGCATGCCCAACATCGAAGGTGACTTTGGCTCCGGACAATCGTATAAGCTTGGCGAAAAGAACTGGATCGCTGGTCCAACCAGATTTCAAGTTCTCCAAACAAATCTCCATCCCGTTCCGGTGGCCATACTCTACGAGCTCGGAAAGATTCCTCACCGCAGCATCCCAACTCAACTCCTCAATCGAGCTCGCACCGCCCATGTGAAGCGTGAGACAGCGTGCACCAAAATCCTTGATCATGGAAATGCAATTCTTTACCAGTTTTACTGAGTTCTTGGCTATGTAGGGATTCATATGAGCAAGCTCAAACTTGGCCAAAGGGCAATGATAACGCACTTCTTGACTTTCTGTTAATCTGGGGAGGCTGTCGAGGCTCAGACGATCTTTCTTGAACTGCGAGAGACGATCCAATTCAATCGTCCAGTCAATAGCTACATAACCATTATTCCTAGCAATGGCGAACATATTGTAGAGCCGCAAATGCGGTTTGGCACAAATCGCTATTTTGGGTTTCATCTCTTTCTCGGTCAAAATAAGTTCACATAATTCTAATTATAAATATAACTTATTTTCCTAGATTATGTCAAACCAGCTGGGGGCGCCGTCCCAGAATCGGGCAGCACCCATTTCTTGGGAAGAGGCGGTTCCTCTGAGCTATTTGAGAAATCGTACATCGCCCACCGTCACCGTTAGTTTGATTGAATCGAGATGCTCAACAATTGAAATGGCACGCCTTCGGCCGCTCCTCAAAAGATCCCGTCGACCAACTAGACACTCCGACATTTAAGAAGGATTGCGACAGAGTATCGAGAATCCTATTGCAGGAATGCAAGCCTAGGCCGTGCGGCACTACCAATCCCCACAAACCGTGTCAAATTGCCAGATCAGGATCAGGATATGTAGGATGCCTTGCCTAGACGCACTGCAAGACCGGCCGTAACATTGTTGCTTGTCTGCGTTTTTCTAACGGCTCTTCTAATTGTCACAGGGCAGCCGCTGCAACTGGATCACAAATGTCTCGAGATTGTTCTCACGGGCGGACGAGGGAAAAATGGTGGTTCAAAGCAAAAAGACAAAGAGGAACACCGAAACAAAGCGGAGGGGAATTATCATGAAAACCTGCGCCAGCTTTTGGGCAATCCTTCGTTTGTTTTTATCACTGCCCATCCCCAGGAAAAGGGCGCAACCGCAGTGATCAAATCAGAGGATGACAGCAAAGTGACCTCGCTTTCCCAGGACGCACAGTGTGGCATGATAGCCATGCATCCGGGGGGCCAAAAGTGCTACGTGACCTGTCCCGATGCAAAAAGAATACTAGTTGTCGATGCCGAAGGATATAGCTTAATCAAGACCATAGAAACTAAAGACGAGCCTCTGGGAATCGCAGCCAGCCCCGACGGCAAGAGTGTATATATCGCCCATTACAAATCCAACTACATTTCTACGCTCGATACGGGCAAAGAAGAGATAGTAAGCACAATCGCAGTAAAAGACCGCCCAGCGTGCGTCGCCATATCATTTGACGGCAACCGAGCCTACGTGGGACATGCTGAGTATGTTGACTTTGATAAAATCAGGCCAAAGGACACAGCCTATTACGCAGGCTAAGTTGAGAAAGGATGTTCGGCCACGGGGATTGCAATCAAGCCCTTTTGGTGGTTCCAACAAGGATATTGATGAGTACCGCAGCTTGATATGAGTATCCCTCCGCTGGCGCCGGCTACTTGCGCAATTGGAATTTCGGCGGATTCTCTGTGCAAACATCATCGGGACAAGATCCTGACCTTTGGCAACGAATGTGAGCCGAGAACAATCCAGCTTTCCCTGAATTGATCTTTGGCAGGCCGTTGGAGAGATAATTGACTGTATCTATTCGAGACTATATAGAGGCAATGAAGCCGAAAGAAACGCTGCTTCTGGCCATTATTGGCATCTGTGCCGCCATTGTAGGAGCCAGAGGATTCCCTAATTTGGGCCGTCTGGGCCTGGTGGCTTTTGCTTTGCTGATAGGTGATGCAGGCGCTAATGGACTCACCAACTACTTGGACCGCGATGTAGATGCCCTGATGGAGAGGACGAAGCACAGACCATTGCCCTCGCGCAGGATTTATCCCCCCGAGAAACTGCTTTTGCCGGTCACAATTCTTTTGTTGTCAGGGTTGGCCATAGCCTGGTATCTCAACCCCATTTGTTTTGCCTTCGGATCTCTGGGAATACTGACCGCGGTTCTCGGCCGGAAACGCTCGATAACCCATGCTTTGGGTGGAATCTCTGGTTCTGCGCCGGTGCTCATAGGCTATGTTGCGCTGAGCGGAGAAATCGATCCGACTGTATTGCTCATAGCACTGTTGATCTTTCTGTGGACACCACTTCATGTCTGGTCTCTGATGACCGCGTACAGGGAAGACTTTCTTCAAGCCGGGGTCCTCATGCTTCCTGTTACCAAAGGCGTACATGTGACGGTGATCACCCTTTTGGTGCTTTCAATCCTCACTTTTGCAGTCTCCATAGCCCTATACCTTGTAGGCGGCTTCTCCTATGTCTATCTGATATCGGCGGTCCTTTTGGGTATCTTGATGATCATGGCAAACATTGCGCTTTACCTGCATAGAGGGGAGAAAGACGCCTGGAGAGTGTACAAAATCTCCGCCTATCCCTACCTTGGATTGATTTTTCTCACAATGTGCGCTGATCTTTGGGTCCAGCGACTCATTTGATCAGAATATCTGGATGATCTGGCTCAGGCAAGGATACTGGGCACGAGAAGTTCCAAGACTGTCATCCACGTACACGGCATCCCCTTACCGCGCGACCCCCCGAAAACAAGGGCTTCATCAAGCCTTCCTGTGCAAACTGCAGGTTGATTTGGTGACCTAACTCACGGAGCCATCCACAGTTTTCCAAATAATGGGAAGCATAAGGTCAAATAAGGATCGTTCCGATATTCATCTTAACCATTTGCTATTGAACGAGGTTGTTGCAAATGACACAGTCGTTGTATGACTTTGCCAGAAACTTGAATAGGACGGTCAGATTGGTCTTGGGGATTTGGGGCTGCCTGTTGGCGCCTCTGATGATGTGGGCAGGGCTTGCTCTTTGGTTTGCGGCAATTCTTGGTATAGAATCCGGATTTGCTAATCCCCATGTCTTGGGCCTGGAGTTCTTCTTAGTAGGCCTCTTTTGGGAGATAGTGATTTATTTCACATTCATTGACAACTAAAAACCCCTTTTTTCCCTTCCATAACCACGAACGATGAAAATCAGACCTCTTCTTCTTGATAACCTTCGACAATTTCGCTTTCAAAAGCGCCACGTGCTCTTCTGGCCAGATACAATGGAACCGTCAGCAGGCTTGCATAAATAGGTAATGCGACCAGCAAAGTTATGGCAAGCAAAACTGCAAGAACAACGAGGATTACCAAGTCCCACCTCCCCCCGATGGCCTTCGTTATATTCTAACTCAAAGCCTTCGTGATTTCTAATAATCAGATAAGTCTAGATAAGCCTGGGCAAAACTACCTGGACGCTATACTATTCGACACCAAGCATATCTGTTCCTGCAACGAGCAGAAATGCAGAATACCAAAGGCCACTTCCCCGATTCCAGAGTTCGCCCCTATTCTTGCGATTTCCCTTATTTCCCCTGTTAAATGGGGCATACCGGAGCCGGACAACCACCGGCGAATTCCGAGTCGGCATAGGCGTGTTCTTCTCCCTCTCCAATCGCAAAACGCGATCCTAAATAAAGGACCTGCTGCTTCTTGGATCCATACCGGTAAATGGTGACACCTTTGCATTTTAGCTCATGGGCAAGTAAGAATATTCTCTCAACATCTTCGCGGCTGGCGTCAGGCGGGAGATTAACGGTTTTTGCTATGGCATTATCCACATGTTTCTGAAAGACAGACTGCATCCTGATATGCCATTCCGCGTCAATGTCCAAAGCGGTCAAAAAGATCTTCCTGAATTTTACGGGGACCTCTTTGATGTCCTGTACAGTCCCAGTGCGAGCGATTTTCATCATCAATTCACGACTGTAGAATCCCTCTCTTTCAGCGGTTCTCTGAAAAAGCGAATTGGTCTCCACCAACTGAGTACTCTCCATCACCTTTCTGACAAAGCTTATAGCAAAGAGAGGCTCAATGCCACTGCTGCAACCTGCAATGATACTCAGAGTACCTGTCGGCGCAATAGTCAGAAAGCTGGCATGTCGCATCTGTTCGAACCCTTTTTTGTCCCAAATGCTGCCCTTGAAACTGGGAAATGAACCACGCTCTTGCGCCAACTCCACAGATTTTGCCTGAGCCTCTTCCCTAATGAATTTGATGATCTTCTCAGCAACTTCTAGGCCCTCATCAGAATCATACGGAATCCCCAGCCCGATCAGCATTTCGGCAAAGCCCATCACACCGAGGCCGATCTTTCGGTTTTCTCTGGTCACTTTTCTTATCTGAGCCAAGGGAAACTGATTCGCATCGATAACATTGTCCAGAAAATGCACCGCTGCTCTGGCCGTCTTCTTCAGCTCATCCCAGTCAACTCTTCCGTCCTTCATCATCCTGGCGAGATTAATCGAGCCAAGATTACAGCTTTCATATGGTAAAAGCACCTCTTCACCGCAGGGATTTGTGGACTCTATTGTGCCCGCTTCCGGCGTCGGATTATGCCTATTCACTTCATCAATAAAAAGAAGACCAGGATCGCCGGTCCGCCAAGCCATGTGTGCCATCAGCGCAAAAACGTCCTTGGCTCTTAGTCTTCTTACGACCTTCCTGGTGCGCGGATTTATGAGTTCGTAGTCTCGATCATGCTTTAGCGCATCCATAAAAGCATCGGTGACCGCAACAGACAGGTTGAAGTTGACCAGCATATTCTCAAAGCTCTTGGCACTGATGAATTCTTCAATATCTGGGTGGTCCACCCGCAAGACTCCCATGTTTGCCCCGCGTCTCTTCCCGCCCTGCTTTATCACATCCGTTGCCGCATCAAAAACCCGCATGAAAGACACCGGACCGGAAGCAATGCCTTTTGTGCTTTTTACCATATCTCCGCTGGGCCGCAACCGGGAGAAGGAAAAGCCTGTACCGCCCCCCGATTGCTGGATCAACGCCATGTACTTTACCGCATTGAATATCCCTTTTAAGGAATCGGGAACCGGTACCACAAAGCAGGCGGATAGCTGACCTATCTCAGTCCCTGCATTCATCAGAGTGGGAGAATTGGGTAGAAACTTAAAGTCGGTCATTAGCTGATAGAACTGTTCTTCTGTCCCATCAACATCAGCTTTCTTGTCATATTCAGCATCAGCAGCGGCTATGCATTTTGCCACCCTGCGAAAGAGCTGGGCCGGGGTTTCAATCACGTTCCCATCATTGTCTTTTAGGAGATACCTGCGCTTGAGCACTCTTAGTGCGTTTAATCCAAGTTTTAGCTCGTCTTCCACCCCAATAAGCTTTTTAGCTTCTCTGAGTTCAGCTCGTCTTTCGCGATAAAGGATATAGGATCTGGCGATATCTTCATATCCCTCAACAATTAGGATATGCTCCACTGCGTCTTGCACAGCCTCGACACTGGGAATGTTTTGCTCGTTGAACCTCTTGTTGAGGTAGGCGACTACCTGTTGAGATATCCTTTGCGCCATTTCATTGTCGTCTAATCCTGTTGAGCGCGCTGCCTTGTAGACGGCTGCTGCTATGCGCCGAGGATCAAAAACCGCCACCCGGCCGTCTCTTTTTATGATCTTGGTTAATCCGGATTCCATCCCTTTTCCCTCTTAGCACTTAAGAACTATGACACTAATACTACGGGAGCTCTTGCCTTCCTCATCACACGATCCGCAACGCTGCCGATGAGCACTCTCGCAAGACCGGCATGCCCATGTGTGCCCATAACGATAAAATCAGCTTCTTCCCGATCAGATATACTAATGATCTGTTCACTGGGGTTGCCAGTTGCGACTTCGATGCTGGTCGTAACTCCCTCCTGTTCAAGTTCTCGTGCAGCCTCAACTGCTATTCTCTTAGCTTCTTTTAGCAGCTCCCGCTCCATTTGCCGCTCCGTGCCACTCGGCACCCATCCATAATTGAGTTCTGCAACCGATAAGACTATGCATTTAGCTTTCAATGCCGTGGCAAGTTCGGCTGCGGTTTTTAGTGCCCTGTTTGCTGTGTCAGAGCCGTCCGTCGGATAGACTATCTTTTTCATGTATTCTCCCTTCGCCCTTTCCGACAATCGCATCGCCTCATTGCTGTCTTATTCAATTACCAGCCTCTCTATCCCTGCAAGAATTTGACCGCTGAGCAAGCAGGCGTCGCCGAACAAAGTCAGCCTAGTCCTTCTTGGCAAGAGCGTCTGTCATTCTAACAATCAAAACTGCGGCAAACCCCAAAGCAAAAGGGAGCCATAACGATATGTTCAACGCAGTGGGATTGGAATATTTCCAGACGCCGCTGCTGTACCGACTCCCCGTGCTACCGTGCCCAAAACCAGCCCGACCGAATAGAAGATCTGATCCCCCTGCTGGAAAAAGAATAACGATCTCATTAGATACGCAGTAATCAGAATAAAACAAGCCACCAGGTTGTTGTGCCAGGACGATACAATCAAAACAGCAAGCAGTAAAAAACAAGCAAGTCCCTGATCAAGCGGAATCTTGCATCGTTCACCGCAATCTCCTTCGCTTAGTTTGTTATCAGACTGACTTGTATCGCAAGGGCTGGACGTCCCCAAAAAGTCAACACTACGTTTATTGGCTCAGCAAATCCTTCCGCATCTGCTCAAACTCATCCTTGCTGATCTCTCCCTTAGCATACCGCACCTGTATGATTTCCAGAGGACCCTCTTTGTGTCCACCCATATCACGCGACAAGTTGCGGCCGCGCTGACCGGACTGAGCCCAGTAGACCAGCCACACAACGATGGCAATCAATATCAGAAACCAGAAGAAACCGAAAAACATCACGCTAACCACCCAGGTCTTTCTTCATCTGCTCAAACTGCTCCTTGGTGATTTCTCCTTTCGCGTAGCGCTCCCTTAGTACCTCCATGCCTCTTGATCCCGCCACTGTCTGCGCCGGATGCGAGAACTGCCTCACGACCCATACGATGAGAAGAATAGTGCCGATGCTTATCAGCAGGAAGAAAAGTAGACCGATAAGCCCTCCGACTATTCCCCAGGTTCCGCTGAAGCCAAATCCTTGGCTTCCCATCATTTGCCCGCCTCACCATGGACACCACCACATGGCAAACACCTCCCTCAGATTGTGTGCCTTCCTACAGCGTTTTCAGAAAGTCAATTAGCTCATCCAAATCCTCGTCGGTCATCTCCCATCGCGGCATGACCAGATCCAAAGGCCTGCCAGCAGGGTCAACACCTTCTGTTATTGCTCGTTTGATGGTTCGGTCTGTGAAAGGAGGATGCTCTTCCTCTTCCCCCTCTTCTTCATGCTCTCGTTCCGTAAGAGCATCATAAGTTATGTCCGGCGCCTCCACGTCGCTCATCATGATCGGCGGACCGCCCTTACCGTCCGTACCATGACAAGAGGCACAGCTTCCGCCATGCATTCGAAGCCATGTGGGAGCACCCCTATATGAAATGGGACCGTTCTTGCCAACGGACGTGAAGTAGATCCGCTCCCCCCACGAGGAGAATTGCCGATCAGACACCTGGAATTGGCTCAGAAGTACGTATTGCAGAATAACCAAGCCACCTATGCCAATTACAATCAAGATGATGGCTGCATAGAGTAACCCCAATTTCTTCATGCCTTGCCTCCCTTCCCAGCAGGACAGGCTCGCTGGTCCATGTACAGCCTCGAGATATTGCCCTCCACACCAAATACTGCTTGAACTCTACTTCACAACCTTTAAGAACCGTGCATTAACGGCTACCATGACGGTGCTCAAAGACATCAGAGCAGCGCCTACAGCCGGACTGAGGAGAATACCATAACTGTAGAGAACACCGGCTGCAATAGGCAGTGCGAAGGCGTTGTAGCCAGTAGCCCAAGCCAGATTCTGTACCATTTTTCTGTAGGTGGCCCTGGCTAGACCAATAATGGCAACTGCGTCCAGTGGACTGCTATTGACCAAAATGATGTCAGCTGTCTCCACTGCTACATCAGTACCAGCTCCGATAGCGATACCCACATCTGCCTGGGCCAAAGCAGGTGCATCGTTGACTCCGTCTCCGGTCATTGCCACAACCAAGCCTCTGGATTGTACCTCTTTCACCATCTCGGACTTCTGGTCAGGCAAAACCTCTGCAAAATAATCGTCCAGCCCCAGCTCGTCGGCAACCCACTTGGCCACCTCCTTGTTGTCTCCTGTCAACATCATGCATTGGACGCCCATCTCCTTGAGCATGGCGATCGCCTTCCTTGATTCGGGTCGGATGATGTCCGCAAGTGCAATCGCTGCTTTAAGCTCACCATCGATAACGACGTAGACGACAGTCTTTCCTTGAAATGAGTGTTCCTTCAATCTCTCATCATCAACCATCATATCATTCTCACGAAGATAACCCGGGCTTACCACTTTCACATCTCGGTTCTCGACCCTGCCTTGTGCACCTTTTCCTGGAATGCTCTTGAAGTCCTTAACGGGCAGAGTCTGTTTGCTTGATTCAACCACACCCTTAGCGATTGGATGCTCTGAATTAGCCTCAACTGAAGCCGCGTAGGTAAAGATTTTTTCCTTGTCGGCATTGTTTGACAGGGTAATGACATCCGTAACGCCGAATCTGCCTTGGGTTAGAGTACCAGTCTTATCGAAGATCAAGGCTTGGATATTCCTTGCTCTTTCAAATGAAATCCGGTCCCGTATCAAGAGCCCGTTTCGCGCCGAAAGAGCCGTCGATACTGCGACCACCAAGGGAACGGCTAGCCCGAGCGCATGGGGACACGCAATAACCATAACCGTAACCGTCCTCTCCAGAGAGAACGCAAAATCTGTCTCTGCAATTGCCAGCCAGACGAAAAGGGTCAGCGCTCCGCCGCCCAGGGCAATGACGGTCAGATAAAGAGCTGCTTGATTCGCGAGATCTTGTGTCTTTGATTTGCTCTCCTGAGCTTGCCTGACAAGATCGATTACCTGTGAAACAAACGAGTCTTCGCCTGTCCTGGTTATCTCAACCTGGATCGAGCCTTCGCCATTTATTGATCCTCCAATTACTTTGCCGCACTCTTTCTTGGATACAGGCTGTGATTCTCCGGTGAGCATGGACTCGTTCACCGAAGTCTCACCCTCGACGATCTCGCCATCAGCCGGCATCTTTTCGCCTGGCTTCACTAGCACCCGATCACCCTGCTTTAGCTGGTCCAGAGGTATGTCTTGGGTGCTCCCATCTGACTTGACCAAATGCGCCTCAGACGGCATAAGCCGCGCCAACTCTTCGAGAGCACGAGAGGCACCCATAACTGATCTCATTTCAATCCAGTGGCCCAGAAGCATAACATCAATCAGGCTAGCCAGTTCCCAAAAGAAGATCTTTCCGCTCAATCCGAAGACAACTGCACTGCTGTATGCATAGGCCGTGGTAATGGCCACGGCGATCAGGGTCATCATCCCCGGACTTGCCGCTTTCACCTCGCCCACGATACCCTTCAAAAAGGGATAGCCACCATATACGAAGACTGCCGTGGCCAAAAGAAAGAGCACGTAAGAATCGCCTTCAAACTGTAAGGTCCTTTCTAGACCCAGGAAGTCCTGAATCATCGGGGATAACAGAAGGATGGGCACAGTAAGGACAAGAGATATCCAAAATCGCCTCCGGTAATCGACTATCATACGCGCGTGATGACTGAGCTGACGGCTCAGACTCTGCTTTAAATCGGTATCAGCTGCTTCGTGATCCACGTGTTGCATAACGCTGCTGTGTTCCTGATGATCCGCGCTCATCAAATTCCCTCCTTCTACACTCAGCGCACGCTGATTCAAGTAGTATCTCTGGGCAAGAAGACATCCGACAACCAATCAATCGCCGCCAATAACTTGTTGCCCCAAGCGCCATCAAGCCGAGCATGATCGCAAGCCAACACCACCAGTGCTGATCAGAAGGCGAAGCCCTTCTTTAAGAAAATTTCTGCTCGCAATTGAAATCATCTCAACTCCAATGAGGATTCCGCAGATGTAGGCGCAATAGCCAAAGCATTCTCGGCCGTTTGAAATGGTGTTCATTCACCGCCAACAGGGACGAATCGCTCTCAGCACCTCAATTGATTACGATCTATCTAGTTGATGTCTCAATCTCTCCAGTCAATCTGCGAGGGAACTTCTCTGCGACCGCTGTCTTGCCAGGCGTTTTGATGGTCACTTCAACATGCTCAGCCCCTATCCGAATCAGGTTGTAGGAGGGTGGTGTATATCCTCTTGTGCGCCAGGTAGAAGCTGTTCCGCTGGTTACTACGAGCATGCCCCCGATGGGCCAAGCATAGGGGACATGTTTGTGCCCGGCCAGAACTAAGTCTACCTTGGCCCTTCTAAGTTCAGCCAAGACGTCACCTGCATCCCAGACTATATTTCTCTCCCTGCCTGTGCCAGGAATGCTGACTAAATGATGGTGGAGGATAAATACCTTGAACCTGTATTCGCCCTCCAGTTCGTCATAGATCCATTCATATTTATCTCTGCCAATCTCGCCGTCGTTCATATCGGGTTTATTGGAGTCCGCTGCTACTACCCTTATCTCCTTTTGAGGCACCGCTCCACAGCAGACGCCAAATTCGTATGTTGACGTGTGATAACGAGGGCCAAAGACATCTTCAAAATGCAGAAACCCAACATTGCGGCAATCGTGATTGCCCGCGATAATCACAGATTGGGGGCAACTTATTTCGTCGATGAACGTTTTGGCTTCTTCAAACTGCTCCCTATATCCATTCGCGGTTAGATCTCCCGGGATAATGACCAGATCAGGACCAGCGTGATTGATTTCATTAATTGTCATGCCCATCAAATCCTTGTCAAAGCGAGGATCCCCGAAATGCACATCTGATAACTGGGCTATCAGAAATGATTCCCTAGACTTCTTTGCCAACTTGCCCCCCTCACGTACCATAAACCACTTCTGGTCAGCTGACCTAAAAAAATAATACACCCGAAAAACTCTGATAAAAACCCTGTTTGGATTTTCATTCCCGTCGACATTTGGGGAACAGAGATCATCCATCGCATTGGGACTGGTCGACATGGTCAAAAGAGGTCCTAGATCACCATTGCCAGCGAGACGTCGCGCCCAGTACAAATCACTCGGTTACGGCTTAGAAGTTCGTTGGTCCAAACCAAAAACGTAGAACCAAAAGCAAAAATGACAGCGAAAAACTAAAAAGATTCAAGAATCCGTTCTTCATTTTTCTATGTCATTCTCATTCTCTTGTTTTTGTCTCTTCATTTGAAAAACGGGCATCGTAAACCATACGGCCCGCTGACATAGGTGCCCACATTACCAGACCACCCAAAGCTCGTTAGCAATAATCCAATACAAATGTTCATCAACAGCCTCATTAGTTTTCTTCAGCTTGCTTCGATTGGATCAGTCTATTCAACGACCTCATAACCTGCTTCTCTAACTGCTCTTTTCAGCGCTGACACACTAGTCAGTTGCGGATCGTATTCAACAGACGCATTTTTCGCTGAAAGATCGACGGAAGCATCAATAACTCCTTTGACCTTGGTCAAAGAATCCTGGATGGATGCCACGCATGCGGCACAGCCCATGCCTTCGATTGAGATTACTGCTTTTTCTCCGGCCATATAAACCTGCACCTCCAGTGTACTCTCAGGCAAATCCGACTCGGCCGATACGGAGGATCACCCTTACTGCAATGCATCCCCCGCTTTCCGCTTATTACACTACCCCCGTACGGTATAATATATCATATATTACCGGCCTCCCGTTTTCGGAGTCAAGTGAGCTTGACATACACACGAAAGGCTTTGCATATGTGAGGAGCGCCTCTGTGCGGCCGCGACGCTTGGGAGTTCATAATCAGATTTTGCTATCGAGGCCCAACGTATTAGCTGGCTACGAGACTCAGTGACCGTTGACTCAGTCAGAGACTGGCTACTTATACGCTAATCCCTTGAGCTCTTCTACATACTGCTGAGCAGAGAAGGCAGCCGTAGCACCTTCCCCACACGCTGTGACAACTTGTCTGAGGGATTTCTTTCTTGCATCGCCGCAAGCGAAGATGCCTTCCGCTGTGGTCTGCATGTTTTCATCGGTGATAATGTAGCCACCCGTATTCATCTTGACCAGTCCTCGTAAGAATTCAGTATTGGGCACGGTCCCCACGTAGACAAAGACTCCCTCCACCGCCAACTCAGTTTCTTCATTGGTTTTCACACTCTTAATCCGCACGCTTTCAACGTTCGTATCCCCGCGTATCTCGCCAAGCACTGAATTCCAGATCGGCTCGATTTTAGAGTTAGCCAGGGCTCTATCCTGCAAGATCTTGGTGGCCCTCAAACGATCGCGCCGATGGATAAGATAGACCTTCTTGGCAAATTTTGTGAGAAACAAAGCCTCCTCCACCGCTGTATCGCCTCCACCAACCACAACGATGTCGCGGCCCCCAAAAAAAGGCCCGTCACAAGTTGCACAGTATGAAACTCCTTTTCCAGTCAGTCTCTTTTCACCTGGTATTTCTAGATTACTTGGCTGAGCACCGGCTGCGACAATCAGAGAAAGCGTACCGTATTCTTTGCCGTCAGCGGCAATCAGGAATCCCTTCATGTCTGCAAACGAGGTCTTTTTGGCATCATGCACTTCTCCATTAGCAAATTCCACTCCAAACTTGGCAGCTTGTTCTCTCATCCTATCAGTCAATTCGAGACCGCCAATCCCTTCGGGAAAACCTGGATAATTCTCAATGGTCTCGGTTGTTGCTGCCTGTCCTCCCACCATCATTTTTTCCAGAGTCAGAGTCTTCATTCTTGCCCTGGCAGCATAAATCCCTGCGGTCAGTCCAGCAGGACCAGCTCCGACAATCAGTACATCATAGATATTCATGTTCCCTTGCGAACGCGCGTTCATGATCTCTCCTCAGAATAAGCGCCGCCCTGCGCAACCCGCATACTTGATATGATAAAGACCGAGACTGAGAATAGCGGAACGAAAAAGGCATCGCTTAACAAATTCTCCATACTTACAAACAGAAGAACCAGCACCATTACCAGCTATAGGGGGCAGACCAGCGTATGACAATCCTTGACTAAAGGCTTATTTAAATATGCCAAATATTTCTCCAAGACCTCTATGGCCTAATCTAGATTGGACTCCTGCACTATTTCCTCCTCG
>CAYFXD010000029.1:0-11311 GCA_964347095.1 uncultured Actinomycetota bacterium
AGCGGGCGTGGTGGCAATTTTCACGGATCGACTGCTTAAACATGGTCGACCAGTGATATTTGGGGACGGTGAGCAAACGCGAGATTTTATTCATGTGCTTGATATTGTCGAGGCGAACATCAAAGCGATGCATTCAGAAGACAACCTAATATTGAACCTTGGGACCGGTACAGCAATATCAGTCAATCGGTTATTTGAGACCATATCAGGGATGGTCGGCTCAGGGTCGAATCCAACCTACGCGCCTGAAAGACCCGGCGAGATCAGGAACATGAGCGTGGATGCAAGCGCGGCAACGAAGATACTGGGTTGGCAGCCAAAACTGAGTCTTGAACAAGGAATCAAACAGACTATTGAATATTATCAAACCAGGGAGCGGTAGCCAGGATAGAGACGATAATTACATGATGTCTTGATGCCTAGAACCTCCACTGGGTTTTGCACCACCAATCCTCTTTTTGTCAAAATGCATTACTTAGTAATGTTGCCTCGTGTTATTATCACAACAGGTGAAGCATATGAATGATTTGGAAATATTGAGTAGCCCAGTGAGAAATGTTTTGGCAAGGCTAGGGTGGCAGATCCTAATCCCGGCAGATTCAATAGTCAATTGGAACAATGTTGTGGGAATTGCGTGGGATGTCGGGCGCGCTTCGGATATGCGATTCACCGGCGTGGATGAAGCTAACAGAGCTGAGCTTGTTGCGATATATGAAAGAATCATTAAGAATATTTCTCCAATGATTGTTGATTACATACAGGAAGCATGGCCTGGCGAACCCAACGCGGTGATGGTATTCGATCGTGCGGAGTGGATCGTAGTCAACGTTGAAAACCTCAAGAATCTGCTCGTGGACGTAAGCGAGGACTATTGGGAAGCATTAGGGAGTTATCTTTCGCTTGCCTATCCGATAGGACAACAGGTGGCAAAAAAAGTAAGCGAGGTCTCACTGACATCTGAAATCGGCTTCCTCTTTGGGTATTTGGCGCGGAAGGTTCTGGCTCAGTATGACTTTGGTCTGCCTAGGGCTGATGGGATTGTTCCCGAGGAATTCTTCTATTTTGTAGAACCGAACATACTCAACTTGGAGCAGAAATACGATCTTGATTCTATTAATTTGCGTCTCTGGATTGCATTGCACGAGGTGACTCACAGCTATCAATTCAAAGCGTTTCCCTGGTTAAGGGAGTATATTCATGACCTCATCAGTGAATATCTGGCCATGGTTGACAAAGCAATTAGAGAGTTTAGGGATCGATCGGACGAAGGAACTATTACTATGTCTTGGGGAGCCGGCTGGTGGAAGAGCGTTTTGAGTTCGGAGAGCCGAAGAATGATCAAACGTGTGCAGGCTCTGATGTCTCTTGTTGAAGGATACAGCGAGCATGTCATGATTCAGGTGGGCAAACAGTTTCCGGGTCACCGGGAAATGATGGAAATATTCACCGAAAGAAGAAGAAGGAAGAACATTGCAGAAAGAGCACTCGAAAAATTGATCGGGTTCGACTTCAAGATAAAGCAATACAAATTGGGTGAAGTGTTCGTGAGCCATATTGTTGAAAAGGAAGGCATCAAATTCCTCAACCAGGCTTGGCAGAGCAGGGAAAATTTGCCAACATGGCAAGAAATCTATCAGCCCGATTTATGGATCCAGAGAATGCAAGTATAAGTTTTCACCAAGGTAGGTTGTGTTTTCTAATCTCCAAGAGATTCTTGGATCTGCCTGGATTGTCCTCTACTTTGGCTGCAAATTCTGCTTTTGATATATTATCAGTTCCGTATTCCCACATGTAAAGCTCGTTCAAGTCCAGCTGTGCTTGTACGCTTGCATAATTATTGCGCAGTACATAGTCCATATTATTCTGGTATTCAAGCTCTGTTTTTAACTTACGCATCAATCTGTCGTGCTCTTGTATGGTTTGATTCTGCTTTTGCAGAACAGCAAAGTTGTATGAGACTAACAGGCACAAGAGAACAATAACCGCTGCGAGCAGGCATACAACGAGATTCTTCAACCCCCTCCGCCCCCTTTCAAAGTCACATTTTGATCGGCAGTGCTAGGTCCTGATTGTCGATCCGCGGCTGAGACCAGGTTAATAGATGCATAACACAGCAGTCATTGCTGGGGACTAGAAGCACCATGTTCAAGGAGCACAATTAGTACGTTGCATTTTGAAGTGTCAGATGGCAGAAGTACAAGCAATCATTCAATCTAGGCAAAAAGCTGTTGTCCAAATGACCGATATCTTGAATTTCGTTCTATGCGACGATTATGCCAAACTCCGCAAAAACCAGCTTTAATCCAGCCTGCTCTAAGTTCCTCTTCCCTCAAGACCCGAGCTGCTCCTGGCAAGAGAATCTCTAAACTTATGCACCAACGCTTGACATTATACGCTTCGTATCTTATAAGGTTATATTCTTTACCGTTTAGATTCTTATGCTCTACCACCCTTATAATATTATAATCTTTCCCACTTAAATGTTTAAGATTATTACCGTTCTTGCTCTTCCAACACTTTAGCATTTACATATTTTAGATCATAGACGTCTTGAAGCTTTAATTCATAAAAAAACGCTTAAACGGTTCAACTTTTCTAAACTTCTATGCTTTAATCCTTTTGATATCTTATGCTTAAACATTTATGAACTTAATAGCTTCCGGTTTATAATGCTTAAGCTATTCTTATCTTTTGCTTTTTAATGTTTATAATTAAATCCCACTAAAAGCTTTAACCTTTATAAGCTTAAGTGCTTAATAATTTCAACGTTTAAACGCTTATATTGCAAAATGTTGAAGTGCTAACAGACTGAAACATTTAACCATATAGATGTCTGTACGTTATAATGCTTAAATGCTTATAATTATAACTTCGTCGGTGTATTAATTCGAAAAAGTCACAGCGCCTAAGTTTTTATAGATTTATGGTCATTTGATGTGTGTCGGGCTGCGCGTGTTGCGTAATAGAATAATTCTTCGCAAAAAGCGAAATTCCTGCACGGTGGTTTCGCGGGGTTGCGGGGAATAGGGGGATCGATAGATGAAGAGTGGGAATAGGGAGAGAGAGCGGCAGGGTTAATGGATGATGTGTGATGCGGAAGAGCAGGTAGGAGGTGGGCTGTTTGAAGTGGGCGATTGCAAAAAACAGTTGATATGAACACGGAGAGCATGCTATAATATGTCCAATAGATGAAGAGAGAAATACTCTAGCAAAACGAGCTTTCTTATGGAGGGGCAGGAGTAGGATTTCCTGCCTTTTTTGTTTCTCAATTTCTGCCATGGGGGCAAAGATGGGGCTGGTCAAGAGGGTTATATTGGTTGCGTTTATCATATGCGCTCTTTTGGTGTGCGCAGGTACATCCGCTGCGTTGGCTGCTACAGTGCAATCAGCGGATGTTGTTGCGTCGAGCAGCTGTGATGATCCCCTCAACAGCACAGACTCCTCAAATGAGGGGACATCATGTAATCACTTGGAGGAAGATTGCTGTTTGCCTGGTGATGGCAGTGCAGAAACTGCAAGTGAAGATGGAGCAAGCGAAGTAGGTGAAGTTGCACTAGGGGAGGGCGAAACCCAAAATGAAGAGATCGACTCAAAAGTTGCTGACCAGATCAGCACCACTGATGCGGCTGATGCTGCAGACAGCGCCAACGAATCAACCCAGAGCGGACTCTCGGATCCAGACTTGGGCACCGACGAAGCTTCCGAGCCGGTCGACAACACCGCACAGAATGCCCCTCAAGTGTGGACGGATAAAACAGATTATTATGCAGGGCAAACAGTAAGTGTTTCTGGTCAAGGATTTGCTGGCAACGAGCCAGTTGAAGTTGTCATAAATGATGATCAGCAAACAGAGGCGTTCCATGACATTCCTACCTCAGATTCAACAGGGGCTTTTGAGACGGCATATACCATCCCTCTCGAGGGAAGGAGCCTATTCTACACTGTCGAGGCGACAGGCCTGGAATCAGGGGCCTATGCTGCGACTTTCTTTACGGACCCGCCTGCTCCTACAGCCAAAGGAGATCAGGATTTCTTTGGTTGGAAACTGGACGCTCGGACTCCGAGTTATCCAGACTGGCCCGGCAGCTGGGTCAAGGGAGACTTGGGCAAGAATTGGCGCGAGGGAGATTGGGTCTCTTATGTTCTGGTCCTAGGTGACTATGGCGGAGACACGCTGCCTCCTCTCAACGTTGTGTTTGATTTCTACATTGATAAAAACAAAGACGCAATTTTTGTTGACCTGTTGAGGAATTTCTCATACAAGATCGGCGATCCCTATGGAGGGAGCGGCGAGCCGGACGATGTCACTCCTGCCAATTTCGAAGCTTGGCGCGACGGTAGTTTTACTCCGGAAGTTATTAACAGACCCTTCCCAGAAGGAACTGCAGACAACCAGTCGACTCCCCCCGCATTCTCCTACTGGCAGCTAACTCCCAATTCTAATCCTGATCTTGCGGGAACCATTCCTGTTGGCAAATCAGTGGTTATTTACTTCGAAGCCCGTCTTGCCCCTACATTTATTTGGCAGCCGGGCAACGAATATTTGCTGAATCAGCCCCCAACAGATGCCTGGGGAGGCGACCGATATGGTTCCCCGTACTCAAGTGATTGGAATACGCTGCATAGCGGCGCGGGCTTCACTTCTGGTTCGAATCCACAGTTTAGGCTTGACGGAGAAGGCATTGGACAGAAGACAATACCCATCCCAATTCCTCTCACGCCGACCGGGGAGATCCATGGGACAAAGTTCTATGACCTAAACAATAACGGTATCATAGATGCCGGCGAGCCGGGACTCCCTGGCTGGACCGTCACTCTTGAGACGACGATCGATGGAATTGTCTTCACTCACACCAGTATCACAGACAGCAATGGGGACTACGTTTTTACGGACTTGGCTCCCGCAGAGTATATAATAAGCGAACTGCTTCAGCAGCAATGGACTCAGACATTTCCGAACTGCAACCAAGCGTACAGCGTGCCAATCAACAAACCCGGCGCCGGACCTTATGGATGGTGCATAAATCTTGGCGAGAACGAGATATCCACGGGCTGGGACTTTGGCAACTTCCTGCCTTTCCTCGACATAGACATAGAAAAGGAAACCAACGGCGAGGACGCCGACAGCGCACCCGGTCCTGAGATCTTAGAAGGACAGCCAGTCACCTGGACCTACATTGTCACCAACAACAGCAACGTGGCGCTTACAATTACCGTAGACGATGATGACGTAGTTAATCCAATCGGGACCATCACCCTGGCTGCGGGCGCCTCACAGACGCTCACCAGAACCGGCACCGCCGTCTCAGGTCAGTATGAAAACACTGCCACTGCGAGCGCCACCTACCTAGGACAAAGCGTCTCAGACACCGATCCCAGCCACTACTTCGGAATAGCGTTGTTCGTTGAGCTGTACCTGGTTAAGACTGGACCGGCAACTGCTACGCCCGGACAAACTTACACGTACGAGTCGGTTTATGGGAACACAGGCAATACTACAGCTGTTGCGACGGTAATAACCGACACGCTTCGCAAGAAGTATGTAAAGGAAATAGTGGATGCTGATGGTGGGACGGTTGAGGAAACCGAGACTGACTGGATTATCCGATGGCCGGCGGAGGATATTCCCGCAAATACGGAGGGCTTAAAAAAGATAGTGATAGTCAGACTTGTCGATGACATGCCAGTCGGAATAACTACCATTAGAAATGTTGCTGAGATTGGATTTGAGGTCATCGGACTCGGTTCAGAAACGGACGACCCCAGCGATAACAGAAGCTTCGTGGACACCGTCGTGGAAGTACCAGAAACACCGCCTCCGCCGGAGGAACCAGTCATAACACCGGAAGAGGCTCCACCAGCAGAAGAGGCGCTCCCATTTACTGGACTCGACTGGATACTGCTCCTGATTTTAGGTTCTATCCTGATGGGATCGGGCATGCTCTTATGGCTGGGAGCGCGTAATTCGAGCGCATAAGCAGCGCTTATCACCTTACTGTGAAATAACAAATTGGATCAGTAAGATAGGCTTATAACCCGCATGGCAAGCAAAATCATTCCTCTAGAAGAGAATTGAGCATTGTTGAGCCAAATCTGTTCTTTTCCGCCATCTGGCAGGGATATTTGTTTGGATGTCGAACATGGTATCTAGTTAGATGGTATATAGGTCAGCTAGTATATAGGCAACAGGTGATAACATTCGAAAGGAGCAAAAGGAAGATGAAGAACAAATCCATGCTTGCGCTGCTTCTGGCATCGCTTTTGCTGCTGTCTATGCAGCCAGTTTTTGCTGCGTCTTCTATGCAACCAGCAGAAGTCAGAAATCCGGTTACGGACGAATGCATGAACACAATCGAGATTCCTGAAACAGCCAACATTGAATCGCCGGCAATAGTGCCACTAGGTACTGCTCTTGACAATGGCAAGCTGGTTGAGGGCTATGCCATCGTTGATTACACACCGGGGTATGGCAGAGGAGGTCCTCCCAGCGGCAAGGGCCCAAAAGGGGGCAAAGGCGAGGAGTCCAGTTATTACGAATTCTTGGCCAAGGGCGCAAGATGGAAGAGCACCGAACAGTATGTCCTAGGCCCCCCTAATCAAGATGACCTGACTTCGAACTTTGTAGAGGATGTTATTGCGGCTAGCATGATGACCTGGGATACTGAAGTTGCTTTTGAGATTTTTGGATCACAAGGGGATGGCCCGGTTGATGGCGTTGATGTTGAACAGCCGGACAACAAAAACGAAATACTGTTTGGCAATATTTCTCAACAAGGAGCGATTGCAGTAGCCGTTGTCTGGGGAATTTTCCATGGACCGCCTAATCAGCGCCAACTTGTCGAATATGACATTGTTTTTGACGATGTTGACTTCAACTATGGTTATGCAGGTCCGACAAGTGAAACGGAATTGGGAGACACAACGGCAATGGATCTTCAGAATATAGCTACTCATGAACTGGGTCATGCAGCTGGTCTAGCTGATCTGTATCAAGATTCCTGCAGCGAACAGACCATGTATGGATATGCCTCGAATGGCGAGACAAAGAAGAGGACCCTTAACACTGGAGATATTGCCGGTGTCAAGGAGCTGTATAAGTAGGAAACGTACGTCAATAACTGAAGAACATCCCTTTTTGGGACTGGCGAGTCTTGAACCGAGCTTCGCTCTCCGGAAGGCAAACCAAAGGTTTGCGTTCTGGCGCTTTCTTTCCTGATGCAAGACTGCGGGAAAGATCTTCTCTCCCGCAGTAATATATCCCTATCTCTTGGTTCAAATCCATCCTTGCCATCTCATGAACGTAAAAAAGAGTCCCACGATCGGGACTCTTTCGTCGTTGTGGGCGATGTAGGATTTGAACCACTGACCTCGCTCGCCTCATAGCTCGCTCTTTAAAAAGGAAACCCAGAGTTTCCTTTTTAATATTTTTCCTTCCTTACGAATGATGGAGGGGGAAATCTTTCCCCCTCAAAGCTCCCCCTGGTCCGCGGCTCCAATCCTTACCTTATGCAAAAACTGGCTCCAAATGGAACCAGTCTTAACATGTGGGCGATAGTGGATTTGAACCACTGACCTCTTCCGTGTGAAGGAAGCGCTCTCCCCCTGTGCTAGTCGCCCATGCAGTTATCAAGTTGTGTGGAGCGGCTTTGTCTTGCTTCCGTTCGAAGGACACGCTCTCCGCCTGCCTGCGCCTATGATGCCGCTAGGCAGTGGCGGGCGGTCCCCCTGAGCTAATCGCCCATGTAATTGTTGCTAATGAAGTTAGTATAGTACTGCTTCCAAGGGCGTGCAAACCACTTTCTTGATAGCTTTTTTTCGATTTTGGGTCCCTGAGAGAGTCGCCCGCTTTGGCTGGATTCCCACACACTCCGAATCTCCGAATGCTTAAAGATTCTGGGGTGATGCTTCTGGTGAGTTCTCTCGAAACCAATCAAAATCTACTTATATTTTGCCTTCTGCAATTATCTTAAATAGAATATAGTAAAGTCTTCTTTTGCGAGGCAATAGCCATGGATAGGTACTACAGAATTGAAGAAGCAGCAAAGATTCTAAATACCAAGATAAGCACAGTACGTACGTATTGTCGAGAAGGTAGAATGCCAGCGGTCAAGGTTGGAAGAGGCTACCGTATTGCCAAAGAAGATTTGGAAAGATGGATTAGATTACGCAGACAGGACTCAACGTCTTATGATCAAGAACAACAAAGACTTGTGGAGGCAGAAGCCAAATACAAGGACCTGTTTGAGCATGCAAGTGATGCTATTGTACTGTTCGATGTTAAGGGGAATCTAACACTAGCTAATCCCAAAGCCTACGAATTGTTTGGATATACTCCCGAGGAAGCGAAAGGAACACACTTTGCCAGGTTCGTCTATACCGAAGACCTGCCTCTTGTTACGGAGCGCTTCATGTTAAGAATGGCTGGTGAGGATGTTCCAAATCAGTATGAGATAAGGATGTTGCATAAAGATGGCCAAGTGATCCCGGCAGAAATAAGTAGCAGTCTGCTTATGAAAGAAGGAACAGCTGAGGGCGTCCAAATAATTATTAGAGACTCAAGTGAACGCAAAAAGGCAGAAGCGGCAGTGAAAGAGAGCAGGGAGAGGTATCGTACTCTATTCGAAGAATCTCCAATCTCTCTCTGGGAGGAAGATTTCTCGGAGCTGAAAACTCATATAGATAGCTTGGTTCGCAAAGGAGTCAAAGACGTTCGGGCATATTTTGATAAGCATCCAGAAGAAGTGACACGGCTTTCAGCACTGGTGAAAGCGGTTGACGTCAACAGAGCTACACTAAGATTGTATAAGGCCAGAAGCAAGAAGGAATTGCTCGATGATTTAGGCCGTGTCTTTTGTGAGGAATCATACGAGGGATTCAAAGAAGGCCTTGTAGCCATTGCTGAAGGTAAAACGGAATACAGAATGGAAACGGTAAACAAGACTCTGAAGGGCGATACAATGGATATCTCTCTGAAATGGTCGCGAGCGCCAGAGAGCGGAACACGGGCAATTGTATCGATTATAGATATTACTGACCGCAAGAAGGCAGAAGAAGCATTACAGAGGAGCGAGGAGCAATTAAAAGCTCAATACAAAAATATCCCGGTGCCCACGTATACGTGGCAAAGAATTGGGAACAGTTTTGTTTTGACAGACTACAACGATGCTGCAGCCGTGTTTACTGCGGGCAATGTGAAGCACTTTTTGGGAAAAGAAGCGAAAGCAATGTACTCAGATAGACCCGATATACTGGAGGACCTGCTAAAGTGTTTTGACCAGCGGGCATTTTTTAGACGCAAGATGCCGTACACATTTCAAGCCACAGGTGAGGAGAAGCACCTAGAAGTTAGCTATGTTTTTGTTCCTCCTGATCTTGTCATGGTTCATACAGACGATATCACCGAGCGCAAAAAGGTCGAAGAAGAGCTCCAAGAGTCGGAGGAAATGTACAGAATGTTGGTGGAAGCCTCTCCCGAGGCAGTGACTGTTACGGATCTGGAGGGGAACATCACTCATGTTTCAGAGCAAACACTTCGACTATTCGGATACAAAAGCGCCAAGGAACTGTTGGGAAGAAATGGCATGATGCTTGTTAAACCGGAGGAGCATGAGAAAGCGCAAGAAAACATCCAAAAAGTACGAAAGCAAGGAATTCAAAAAGGTGCGCGCTATGCCCTGATTCGCGCAGATGGCTCTGGTTTTATCGGCCAAGTGAATGCAGCCTTGGTTAGAGATGCTGATGGCCAGCCGAAAGCCTTCATTACAACCACAAGAGAGGTAGCGGAGGGGGAAACGGCACAGTAGGAATAAGTGCTGCATCTACTGGCGAAGACGCATGTCCTGTAAAAAGTCTCCCTATAGCAGGTTCTCGATCTTAGTTCTGAACTCTGCCTTTGTCAGGGCACCGATAACTTGATCGATCTGGGTGCCTGATTGGTCAAAGAAAATGAAGGTTGGTATTGCTGTCAGGGCAAATTTTTTGGACTCTTCGTCAGTTTCTGACTGGTCAACGTCCAGGATCCGGAATTCTACTCGGTCTTCGTATTCGGCCATAACCTCATCGACGATGGGTTTCATGTCTCTGCAGGTTGCTCACCAGTCTGCGGTAAATTCCATGACCACTGGTCTGCCGGACGTGTTTGTGCTTGGCCCGATGCCTTCGTCAACCTGCTCCTCAGCACCGTTGTCACCACTTCTGTTGTTTGAATTTTGCCCAGTGTCGGGGCCAACCTGAGGCGAATCGCAGGCAACGACGAGGACGGCGAATAAGATCAGTACGAGTATCCATGATGTCTTTCTGATGAATTTGTTTTTGCCCCTCATGGTTATTATCTCTCGAATGGCGTGGTTGTTGTACTCGCAGATTCAGCGGGCCAAAACCACAGTTCTATTTTACAGTATCAGACACAGTAGTGATTTCATAGCCTCTGTTTTGCAGCTCTGGAATGAGCATCTGTAGAGCTTCAAATGTGTTGTATCCCCCGAAATGGCACAAGATAATTGAACCATTTTGAACATTCGCCAAGACGTTATGGACTTGGGCCTCAACCGTCGCTCTCTCTGAAGTATCCCCCAATGCGCAGTCCCACAGGACTAGCCTATAGTTCAGGTCATCTATGGTGGCCAAGGTCTCCTCGGTATAGATTCCTCCGCAGGTGCGTACATATGGATGCATCTTGTTGGTAATGTCAGTAATGACTCGCTGCCCTTGCTTGATATCCCTGTCCAACTCGGCCTGAGTTAGACCATGCGCGAGAAAGTGGCTGTACGTGTGGGTGCAGACTTCAAAACCAAGGGAGTCCATTCGAGCTATCCATTCTGGATGGGTCTCGCCCACATCACGTCCGCCGATTACAAAGACTGTGCATCGTATGCCATGCTGCTCCATGAGATCCAGGATTCGAGAGTCAGCATTCCAACCGTCATCAATGGTTATAGCGACTCTTGGATAGTCGCGGTTGCCGTGAGTGATGATCCGGGGATCAGTTTCTGCAGAGAGCGGAATCTGCTCAGATTCACGTGCTTTTTCAACGGGATCAATGCGCATGATCTTCTGGGCGGACTTCTTTGCCCACTCCCTTTCACGTTTCTTCGCGTCTTTGATCTTCTGGTCGAGCTCTGTTGCCCGCCCTTTTTGATTCTGGATCTTGGATTCCAGAAGTCTCAGGTCTCTTTGCGCCCGCACAGCTTTTTGGCCGAAGTAGGAGGCGCCAAAAAATGCCGCCAGGCAGAAAATGAAAAGCAACGCGGTGACTTTATAGATCGGAAAACTGTTTTCAGTTTCTTTCTTTTGCGTGTCTTTATTGTCGTTC
>CAYFXD010000030.1:0-9308 GCA_964347095.1 uncultured Actinomycetota bacterium
AGCGGTTCGCTGAGCGATCATTTTGGGGGCAAGCGCATTTTCAACATTGGCATTGCCCTCTTTACCTTCGCAGCGCTGCTGTCCGGGTTGGCCAAAACGGCCCAGCAGCTGATCGGATTTCAGGCCATCCAAGGCCTTGGTGCTGCTATAATGATCCCTTGCAGCTTGGCCATTATCAATACTATCTACCCTGAAGAGATCAAGGGCCGGGTGATAGGACTGTGGGCCGGGCTATCCAGCGGATTTGCGGCAATTGGACCTTTCCTGACAGGATTGCTCATACAAACGTTTGGATGGCCGGCACTTTTCTTTCTCATCGTTCCCCTCGGGGTCGCGGCCCTGGCGATCTCTATTAGGTTCATCCCAGGGAGTAAGAAACCCGAGCAAAGGCGTTTGGATTTGGGAGGGACGCTCCTGATAGCGTTGGGCCTATTAAGTTTGTCGTTCGGACTTATTCAGGGCCCTCAGTGGGGATGGAATTCCGAAGCGGTGCTCATTGGATTGATCGCGGGGCCGATCCTGTTGGCTGTGTTTGTTCTGGTTGAGCGAAAAGCCACCGATCCACTGGTCCCGATAGACATCTTCCGGAATCCACTAGTAAGCGGCGCCAATGCAGTGACACTTTTTTTGTATTTTGCGCTGTACGGGATGCTTGTTTTTTTCGTCCTGGATCTGCAGCAGGTCCAGGGGTACGCACCGGTTGAAGCGGGGTTGGCTCTTCTCCCAACGGTTCTGTTGATATCGATTCTGGCTGGACCTTCAGGAACTCTAACGGATCGAATTGGGCCGCGTATTCCCATGATCGTTGGACCGGCGCTTGTCGCGCTGGGAATGGTGCTTCTGGCGCTACCGGGAACACGGTCGGTATATGTAGTGAATCTTCTGCCTCCTCTGATGCTCTTTGGGCTGGGAATGGCTCTGGCAATCCCGGCCCTTACCAAATCTGCCTTATCCGTCGGAGCTGCTCATTCAGGTGCTGCGTCAGGCGTCAACAACGCTATCTCACGGATTGCTTCCTTGTTTGCGATTGCCATTCTCGGCGGTGTGCTTTTCTCAGTCTTCTCCAATCATCTTACCGGCGCTCTGGATCAATCCTCACTGGGGAATTCTCAGAAGATGAAGATCTTGCAGCAAATCGATAAACTTGGAGCGATAGAGGTCCCGGCCTCGTTTGATCCCTTGGATCGGCAACTGGCCCAGCGTTTGGTGAAGGAGTCCTTTGTCGCTGGGTTTCGCCGCATCATTCTGATAAGTGCCGCTCTTGCTGCGGTCAGCGTGCTGATTTCCGTGCTCACCATTCGGCCTGAGCGATTCGGCCGACAGCAAGAGTGAGCTTTCGGCCGTCTAGGGCTTTTCCACTTTCTCAAGCGGTGCATAGTCTAGAAGCAGAGTTTTCTCCCCCTCAAGCGCAAAAACGACGGTTACCTGGTTCTCGCCCTTTTTGCCGACCACTTTTCCTTTGCCGAATTTCTTGTGCATGACTTCATCGCCTACCCCGAGTTCAACCGTCTCTCTGCGCTGAAATGCATCGCACGTGACATCTCCAGAAATGGGCGTCTTGGCATGCTCTTCCTCCTCATATGCCGATTTGAGGAATTCGTTGGGGATTTCTTTTAGAAAGCGGGATTTTATATTGTAGCTGGTCCCGCCCCAAAGGCTGCGGCAGAGCGCGTGCGTGAGATAAAGCCGCTCGCGGGCCCTGGTGATGCCTACATAACACAGCCTGCGTTCCTCTTCCAAATCGTCGGGATTGTCCATGGATCGCACATGAGGAAAGACCCCATCTTCCATGCCCACGATGAACACCACCGGAAATTCCAAGCCCTTTGCATTATGGAGGGTCATAAAGGTGACAGCGGTTTCTCCCTCATCATATGTATCGATGTCGGAAATCAATGAGATCTGTTCCAGAAACTCGCCCAGGTCGGAATCGGGATATGAGCGCTCAAACTCTTGCATGACTGATACAAATTCCTTTACATTCTCGATCCTCCCCATGGCTTCCACTGTGCGCTCGGCCTCCAGGGCCTGTATATAACCGGTCTTTTCCAACAGCTCTTGAGCAAAAACAGAGACACTATTATCTTCCAGTCGATCTCCTAACTCATCCAGTAGGTGGATGAATTGACCAATTTCCTTGCGGGCCCTTGATGACAGGTATTGATTGTCTTCCGACCTTTTTAGCGCTTCCAGAAAGTCTATGTTTTCACGTCGGGCGAATCTGTCCACATGCTGTATGGAAGTCTTGCCGATGCCCCGCTTTGGGACATTGATTATCCTCTTAATACTCAATTCGTCCGTGGCATTTGTAACAGCTCTCAGATAGGCCAGGACATCCTTGATCTCTTGGCGCTCATAGAACTTGACTCCCCCGACGATCTTGTAGGGCAAACCATAGCGCATGAAGACCTCTTCCAGCACTCGCGATTGGGCGTTGGTTCGATAAAAAATGGCGAAATCACGGTAGTCTCGATCTTCCAGATCCTTTATGCGCTCAATCTCGGTAGCTATGAAAGCAGCCTCATCGTGCTCGTCTTCTCCTTGATACCTGGTTACAGCTTCACCTTTGGCATTCGTAGTCCACAAAGTCTTGGGTTTTCGCGCAGCGTTGTTTTGGATCACGTAATTGGCTGCCTCCAGAATGGTCTGAGTGGAACGGTAATTCTGCTCCAGCCGTACTACTTTGGCCTCCGGATAATCAGCCTCGAACTCAAGGATATTGCGGATGTCGGCTCCCCGGAACCTGAAAATACTCTGGTCGTCATCGCCCACCACGCTGAGGTTTTTCTTTTCGCCCGCTAGAAGGTGAACCAGGCTGTATTGCGCGTGATTGGTGTCCTGATACTCGTCAACTAGGATGTAATCAAATCTCTCCTGGTATCTTTGGAGAACTGTGGGAAAGAGTCGGAAGATATTTATGGTCAGCATGATGAGGTCATCGAAATCCACTGCATTGTTCTGGTATATCTTTTGCTGATACAGGCGGTAGACTTCGGTGATCCTATGATCCAGAAATGATTCAGCCCTGGAAGAGTATGTCTCGGCATCAATCAGTTCCTCTTTGGCTGCCGAGATGGCGCTGGCAATGCCAGACACAGGGAATCGTTTGGGGTCCATATCCAGCTCTTCCAGACACATCTTTATTAGGCGATTGGTGTCCCCGTCATCATAGATAACAAAATTTCTCTTATAGCCCAGACGGTGGATCTCTTTGCGCAGTATCCGAGCACAGGTCGAGTGGAAAGTGGTTATCCACATGCTGGCCGCAACCTTGCTTCCAACAAGATGATCGATCCGCTCTTTCATCTCACCGGCCGCCTTGTTGGTAAAGGTAATGGCCAAGATGCTTCTGGGATCGACACTTTTTTCTCGAATAAGATGGGCCACTTTATAAGTTAGTACCCGTGTCTTGCCGCTCCCGGCTCCGGCGAGGATCAAAAGCGGACCATTATTGTATGTAACAGCATCTTTTTGAACGGGATTCAAGTCCTGAAGTAAGTTCATTCCAAAGTAGATTATAAGGGAAAACCACTTGTTTGTCGCTGTCTCGATGTGACTGACGGAGGGAGTGAGAGAGTGAGGGAGTGAGTGAGGGATGAGGGGATAAGGGTCAAGGGTCCGGGTTCACGCTTCAGGGGCTGATCAGATGCAAAGCGTAAAAGACCTGTTGAGAGGATGCGGTTACGCGGCCCGTATCGGTTGAAAAGGTGGCGGCTACGTGAAGGCCTTGTCGAAGTCGTCTGAAATTCGGCGTCGAGTCTTATCTGGTGAGCCTTGAACTGTGGGCTCGAAGGGGGTGGGCGTTAACCCAGCCGTTTCAAGAAACGGGCGTCGTAACCCTAACCGTAACCCAGGGTCTCCCGAATGGTCACGCTCAGCAGCTTTTGCGGTGCTAACCCCAACCTGCAAACAGCACATTCAGACTGTTGCATCTCCAACGGTATTGAAACGGCGCTGCTCTGTTATTATGATTGATTGTGCAACCGCTATTTTAAGAGGGTGATACGCGGTGGCACGCGTAAAGAGAACAGTGGCTATCATTGCAGCAATATTGGCGGTCGCAGCTGTTCTAATCGCCGTGGTGGTCTGGTGGGTGTTCAGAGCTGGTAGAACAAGTACGGTGCGCCAGGCTGAACTGCCTCTTGGGACCGAGAAAGGCCAGCAGGAGAGTGTAGATGATGCGCCTCGCGTTTCATCGATTGCAGAGAATCTGGAAATTCCTTGGTCTCTTGATTTTCTGCCCGATGGCAACATCGTATTCACCGAGCGGCCCGGTAGGATCAGATTATTCGATCAAGAGAGAGGATTGCAGCCGCAGCCGTTGCTCTTCATAGACGACGTTGCTGCCACGGGAGAAGGGGGATTGCTGGGGATTACTGTCCATCCCCGATTCACAGAGAATCAGCTCATCTATGCGTATTACACTTATCGTACAAGCAATGGACTTGCAAACAAAGTGGTTAGCTACAGGATGCAGGGTCGCTCACTGGATGAACAGGATGTCGTCATTGATGAGATTCCCGGAAGTTCCGTCCACAACGGCGGGAGAGTAAAGTTCGGTCCTGACGGTCTCCTCTACATTACCACGGGCGATGCTGCACAGCAGGATCTGGCCCAAACCAGAAATTCTCTGGCGGGCAAGATCCTTCGCCTCACAGACCGCGGAAAAATACCTGAAGACAATCCTTTCCCTAACTCCCCCGTTTATTCATTCGGGCACCGGAATCCGCAAGGACTAGCCTGGGACGACCAGGACCGTTTGTGGGCGACCGAACATGGCTCATCCGCAACGGATGAGGTGAATCTGATCGAGCCGGGCGAGAACTACGGCTGGCCTCGAATCCGGGGCGGCGAGGATGCACGCGGCATGCGCAGTCCCGTAATTCAAAGTGGTGGCGATACCTGGGCACCGTCTGGTCTTGCCTTCTGGAGTGATTCAGTCTTCTTTGCAGGCTTAAGAGGACAAACACTGTTCAGACTGGTCCTTGAGGAAGATCAATTTCAACTAACTCGTCACCTGGAAAAAGAATTCGGCCGTTTGCGTGATGTTGTGCTGGGTCCTGACGGGCTCTTGTATGTTCTTACGAGTAACCGGGACGGGAGGGGCTTACCTTCGAAAAATGACGATCTTATCATCCGGGTGAATCCAAAGAAGCTGTGAAGGCTTCCGATATCGCTGGCCAGACCAGGATTTGCGTCTTGGAAACACACCGACCATGCAAACTAGTGAGCTATATCGATTACCGATGGTTATGGATGTCTCGCTCCAGAGCTCATATCACTTGCCCATGATAGGATCATTGGCCATCACTGCTAGCTGGTTAAATCCAATCGATGGGGTCATAATGTGACTGAGCATCCGCCAGGTTCAAGCGGGTTTGGCAGCCACGGCTTCCTTTTTGAACCAGGGTCGCCCGGTACCGTATTGTGTCTTGATTATGCCACCGAGGCCAAAAGCAGCAGCAACAAAGCTCACGAACGAACCGAAGAAAGGTATGAAACGCAGTGCGCCAATTATCAGTGCACCAATCAATGCCGCTAGTATATAGATCCAGTCGACCGAGCCAGTCCAGTTGATTCCCCAAAACAAGATGAGCGCGGCAAGAATGAATCCTCCGACCATCGCTATCAACAGCTGACGGGTTGCCAATGATTTGATGAGCCGTTATTTGATTGAGAATGATTTCTTGTTTATGATTCAGTCAGCCGTAATAGGGGCTGGGCCTGCCACCTACAGGGAGGTATTATGCTTAACAGAATCAATCCGCGGGAGACTGACGCTTGGAAAAAGCTGGCCAAGCATTATTCGTCTATGAGCGCAAAGCATATGCGAGGTATGTTTGAAGCAGATCAGGATCGTTTTTTGCGCTTTTCGCTGAGGTTTGAAGATATATTTGTCGATTATTCGAAGAATCTAATAGGGCAGGACACGGTTCAGCTGCTCTTAGAGTTGGCGCATGAGGCTGAGCTTAAGGATGCGATAGACAAGATGTTCTCAGGTGATGCGATAAATGAGACAGAGGATCGCCCAGTATTGCATGTAGCACTGAGAAATAGGTCAAATGATCCCATCGATGTGGATGGCGAGAATATTATGCCTGGCGTTAATCAGGTGCTGACACAGATGGAGAGCTTCTCCCAACAAGTTATTTCGGGAGCGTGGAGGGGATATACTGGAAAACCGATTACCGACATCGTAAATATTGGTATAGGTGGTTCGGACCTTGGTCCGGTAATGGTCACAGAAGCACTCACGCCATATCGAAAGAGCCATATTAATCCTCACTTTGTATCCAATGTCGACGGCTCTGAGATCTTTGAGACGCTCAGAAAGTTGTCCCCCGAGACATGCCTATTTCTGATCGCCTCAAAAAGCTTCACGACACAGGAAACGATGACCAATGCGCATACAGCCAGAAAATGGTTTATTGAGGCGGTCGGAGACGAAGCCCAGATCAAACATCATTTTGTGGCCATATCGACCAATCGTGAGAAAGTAGAAGCTTTTGGCATCGATCCTCAGAATATGTTCATATTCTGGGACTGGGTTGGCGGCAGATACTCTCTGTGGTCGGCGATTGGAGTTTCCATTGCCTGTTCAGTCGGATTTGAGAATTTTGTCAGGCTATTGGAGGGTGCTCATGCCATGGACAATCATTTTCGAAATATACCTTTTACCCAAAACATTCCAGTCCTGCTCGGTCTGATCGGCATTTGGTACAACAACTTCTTTGAGGCCGAGACCCAGGCAATTCTTCCGTACAGTCAGTACCTGCATAGGCTTCCCGCCTATTTGCAGCAGGCCGATATGGAGAGCAACGGCAAGTGTGTGGACAGATCGGGAGAAGAGCTCGTGTATCAGAGCGGACCTGTGGTCTGGGGAGAGCCCGGCACAAATGGACAGCATGCATTTTATCAACTGATCCATCAGGGAACCAAGATAATCCCCTGTGATTTCCTGGCGCCCGCAGTGAGTCATCATCCAATGGGCGATCACCATACTATTCTACTGTCCAATTTTTTCGCCCAGCCCGAAGCGTTGATGAATGGTAAAAGACAGGACGAGGTGGCCGAAGAGCTCAGAGCAGACGGCAAAAGTGAGGAAGAAATTGCCCGCCTTGCGCCCTTCAAAACGTTCAACGGCAATAGGCCAACCAACTCCATCTTGTTCAAGAAACTAACTCCGAGAACACTTGGCAGCTTAATAGCCATGTATGAACATAGGATATTCGTACAAGGCGTGATATGGAACATATTCAGCTTTGATCAATGGGGTGTGGAACTCGGTAAGCAGCTGGCGAAGAATATTTATCCTGAACTGGAGGGCCAGGACAGGGTGTCCTCCCATGATTCATCCACAAATGGTTTGATAAATGAGTTTAAGCGAATGAAGGAAGCTGAGCTTTGACCGCTTAGACGTCTTTTTCTAAAACGGATTGTTGTACCTCAGTTGATGCTATATGATCAAAACACAGACCTCCAATGATGAAAGGAGAGAAAATGCCTGAATTCACAAATCCCTTTGTAGTCCAAAAAAATGATCGCATACTCACTCGCGAAGAATTGGTGCGCGCAATTCGGTTTATGATTGCTGCTGAATACGAAGCGGTCCAGCTCTACCAGCAGGTTGCTGAGAGCACTAATCACAAGCTTGCGCAGCAGGTCCTCCTGGATATCGCCAATGAGGAAAAAGAACATGCGGGCGAGTTTCTGCGCTTGCTGCATGAATTGGATCCAGAAGAGCAGAAATTCTACGATAGCGGAGACACCGAGGTTCAGGAAATGATGGAAAAGCTGAGAGTGTAATCTCCTTGGCTAGGACAATGCTCTGACGACTTGTCCGAAATCGATCTTATCCATATTAAGAAGAAGCTGGAGCCACTGACTGGCGGCCCCGAATCATAGCCAGCAGATCCGCCGAAAGACGGCAGATTCTGAAGAGGGATTGAACTTCTTGTTGAGCCAGTTGTGTTGTGCCTCTCGCCCCATTCATTGTGATAATTGAAGTACATGGACTGCTCCGCGATCCACATTCTCTAGCGTTACCAGGGCAGGGTGTTAAAACCTGCAGCTGTTAAACCTTCGGCAGAATGGTGGTGGTGCTTGGTGCGGCTGTGGCAGCATGCTGCAGTCCGGCTTGCATAACAGCTGCGGGCTTCAGTACCAATAGGAGTGCGGCAGTCGCCTTTTTTGGCCTCAATTCCTCCTCCTATTGATCGAGGTCGGCCGGTCCTCATGCAGTTCCCAGATCACTCATCTTCCTCAAGCTGTGGATGCAGCCCAACAAGTGTCTCATCGATGTCAGCTTGTGTTGTTCGACAAACAGGTCCACGAGCGCCATTAAAGAACGGTTGGGTTAAAACTTGATAAATTAGGAGCAGCGACCAAATCCGTTGTCACAAAATCGGCCTTGGATTTGTTTATTATGTAGAAGGCTATTCGCGGAGAGGCTATGAGCAAAAGAGAGCCTAAGAGACTAAAGATCGTGGCGGAGACGGCTGAATTCAGGGAGGTCTTTGAGGCGCATTACAAGAGCGTTCTCGGGTGGCTTTCTTATCTGGTCGGGGATGCAGCGGCAGCCGAGGATTTGGCTCAAGAGGTCTTTATCAAGCTTTTGTATTCGCCGCCTGGAGACCAGACAAACTTGGGCGGATGGCTCAACACAGTTGCGGCCAATCTTGCATTTAATCATCTCCGAAGTGAGAAAAGCCGGCGGATTCGGGAGGAAAAGGTTCAGTCGTCCTCCGATACACGACATTCCGCTGAGGATCACGTGGTTGAAATGGCGGAGGTATCATGGGTAGAACAGGCTCTTGAACAAATGGAAGTTCGGGATCTGATGTGCTTACTGCTGAAAGCAGCGGGATTCAATTATGCGGAAATCGGCCAGGTCACAGGAGTGAAGAAGTCTTCAGTTGGCTCAGTACTTGCGCGAGCCAGAGCCAAGTTTAAGAAGATCTGCAGCGAACTGGGCAGAGGAGGTGATGAAGGTGTGCTACCGTCAGGGAGAACTACAAGCTTACCTTGATTCTGAACTGGGTCGGCAGAAGAGTTGGGAGATAGAAGTACACCTTGCAGACTGCCAGGAGTGCAAGGAAGTGTTAGAAGAGTTAAAAGAGCAAGAACAAACGGTTACAGCTGACATAACACTCCACCGCGGGGCAAATCAAGATTTCCCATCTGACACGGAACAAGCTTGGCAGAGATTTGTAGGAGAGCAAGCAAAAGGAGAAAGACCACAAGTGCACAGAGGAGTTGGTGAACTGATGAAACTAAATACAAAAATCGCAGCAGCACTAGCTGTCCTT
>CAYFXD010000031.1:0-3177 GCA_964347095.1 uncultured Actinomycetota bacterium
GAAGGAAATTCCCAAGAAATACGTCGCTTCGCGGGCTATCACCGAAACCAAAAGCTTCGACGGTCAAGTGCTTGCAGTGCCCATCAATAAGGGAGAACAAATCACCGCAGACGATTTCAAATACAACACCAAGGCTGGGCTTGCGTTCACTGTCCCTGATGGTCATGTTGCGCTCTCTATCGCAGTTGATGAAGTCAGTGGTGTTTCAGGAATGATCAAAGCGGGTGATTTGGTGACGATTATTGCCACGTTGCCTGCTGCACGGGGTGCGGGCGCTGATGCTGGTCAGACAAAGATACTACTGCAGAATGTGAAAGTCCTAGCAGTTGGCAATACCATAGCACCACCAAGAGGAAGAGCTGACGAGAACAAATCTACGGTGTCGAGTACTAGTTCAACTCAGCCTGCGAAAAAGACAGTTACTCTTTCTCTTGCGCCAACAGATGCTGAGAAGCTGGTGTTCGCAGAAGAAAAAGGAACCATTTGGCTGTCTCTGCTACCAGCTTCAGAAGCAGAACCGGTTTCTACTCCTGGCCAAACAATTGAGACCATCTTTAAATAGCCAGAGTTGATTGATCCAAGAAAGGAGGCATGCGATGATATCCGCTGTTCTATTTGATGGCGACGCTGATTCTATTCTGGAGTTGCACAAAAAGCTCGGCGACCAGGATAAAGTGGATATAGTAAACACCACGAGAGATTTGCCAGAGCTTGAATCGATACTGAAAAAGACTGGAGTCGATGTAGTGATTCTTGGGCCTAGTCTCAAGAATAAGGATATGGCTTGGGTCGGCGAGACCATATCTGCTGAATTTCCTCATGTTGCCATAATCTTGATTTCCAAAAAGCTGAACACCGATCTTCTTCGGGACGCACTGAAGGCTGGAGTTAAGGATGTTCTTCCTGCTTCAGCGACAGGAGAACAGCTCCTGCAAACAGTTGAAATAGCATTTGAACAGTCACAGCGTTTCTACAAGGCCGTGCAGGACAGGGAGGAGAAAGGTCCGACGTCTGAGATAGATAAGGGCAACCGTGCCAAGACCATAACATTCTTCGGTCCCAAAGGAGGGGTTGGCACAACGTTTATCGCGACTAATGTGGGTGTCAGCCTCGCCGAGCAAACCAAAAAACCGGTCGTGCTTTTGGACCTGGATTTTCAATTTGGTGACGTCGCCGTTATGCTTCGAGTGCAGCCAGTTCATACAGTACATGATGTGGTCACCGCCCTAGACCGTCTGGATGAGGAGATGATGAACGGATTTCTTGCAACTCATGCGAAATCAGGAGTCAAAGCCTTGGTTGCCCCTGTCCAACCGGAAAAGGCTGATGCTATTCGCAGTAATGACGTGCTCAAGATCATAACGGTGCTGCAGGGGATTTGTGACTATCTCGTTATCGATACACCGTCTTATCTCGATGATCGCATACTCGCAGCTTTCGATAAGTCTGACGAAATATGCCTGGTGACATCTCTTGATGTCCCAAGCCTCAAAAACACAAAGCTTGCCCTCAACATGATTGAACTGCTCCACTACTCTGAGAAACCAGTCCAATTGTTGCTCAACAGGGCAAAGAGCAATGTTAGGCTCAACCATAAGGACGTGGCAAAGACCCTGGGCAAAAAACCGGTGGCTCATATCCCGAGCGATGTCATTGTCCCTGTTTCTCTAAACAAGGGGATACCTGTTGTCATTGATGCGCCAAAGGCGCAAGTGACGCGCCAATTATTGAACCTGGCAAATACGATCAGAAATGGAAACCAGGCTACCACTTCAGAAGTACAAAGCGCGAAGAAGAAGTCTGTAATGAATTTATGGAGAGGAGAGAAATAGATGTCTCTGCAAGATAGACTGTCAAATATTGGAGAACCCAACGATGATATTCTAAGTACGCATGAGATTGTCCCACAATCTCCCAGCAATCTGGATGCTCTCAAACAAAAGCTACATCGCCAGCTTATTGATGCAATTGGACCGGAGTTAGAAAAACTGCAAAAGCATCCCAAACTGCTTAATGAGAAAATACAGCAGAAGCTTCAAGAACTTCTCACCAATGAAACGACCCCCTTGTCGCTTGTGGATAAGACTGATATTGCGGAAAACGTTACTGACAATGTGCTGGGATATGGTCCGATTGAGCCCTACCTCAAAGATCCGGAAATCACAGAAATAATGGTCAACAATGCTGATACCATATATATAGAGCGATTTGGCAAGATCTATACCACTGAGGGAAAATTCCTGGACGAAGCGCATTTGCGGAGGGTGATTGACAAGATCACAGGTGAAGTAGGACGGCACATTGATGAAAGCGCTCCCATGGTTGATGCGAGATTGCCTGACGGGTCAAGGGTGAACGCGGTTGTGCATCCTCTTTCCCTAGGCGGCCCGTTCCTTACCATAAGAAAATTCTCAAAGGATCCCTATATGGTTGAGGATCTGGTTGAGTTTGGCACTATGACCAGTAAAATTGCTCAGTTTCTAGCAGCCTGCGTGGAGGGCAGGCTGAATATGATTGTCTCGGGTGGAACAGGCACTGGCAAGACAACCACGCTGAATGTTCTTTCCTCCTTTATTCCTAACGACGAGCGAATTGTGACTATCGAGGATGCAGCTGAACTTCAGCTGCACCAAGAGCATGTCCTTAGATTGGAATCACGTCCTCCCAATATTGAAGGGAAGGGGCAAGTGAAAATAAGAGATTTGGTTCGTAATGCTCTGCGCATGCGCCCTGACAGAATAATAGTTGGCGAAGCAAGAGGCGGAGAAGCTCTTGACATGCTGCAGGCGATGAACACCGGCCACGAAGGATCTCTCACCACAGTCCATGCCAATTCGCCAAGAGATGTACTTTCACGGCTAGAGACCATGGTTCTAATGTCTGGCATGGATCTTCCGGTCCGCGCTATCAGAGAACAGGTGGCATCGGCTATCGATCTCATTGCGCATCAAGCTCGCCTAAAAGATGGTACCAGAAGAATCACGCATATTTCTGAAGTAGCTGGAATGGAGGGCGACATCATAACGCTTACGGACATATTTGTCTTTGATTTCTCCATGGGTGTGGATGAGAGCGGCAGGTCCAAGGGTCGAATCAAGTCGACAGGCCTCAGGCCCAAATTTACTGAGAAGCTAATTGATTTAGGTATAGATCTTCCGGTGGACATCTTTGAGTTGG
>CAYFXD010000032.1:0-5885 GCA_964347095.1 uncultured Actinomycetota bacterium
CTACATGGATTGGTGCCAAATAGACGCTCGCTTTCCTGTTGGGCCTACCAATATCAAGCGCTCAGCATACGTAGAGCTGATCGGGATATTTCAGTAAGAGCAATAGGCGTGGCAGTACGGGAGCCCATTCCTGCAGTTGGATGCATGATAGTCTGCCACAATCAAGCAGGTTGGCAAATGACTCAAAAAGACTCACAGAAATCGGCGGCTAGTGATGCATGAGTGTTTGATAAGGGCGTGTGAGGTCGCGGCAGGGTCATATGGATAGAGTGATTTATTTCTTGCCAGACCTTGACAAATGAGCGCTTTTGTCCCATAAAAATTAGAGCACTACAATCGGCAGTGGGCTGACAATGAGGGAACTGCCTATGTCATGGAGTCGCAGAATTCCGCTTATTGCATTTCTGGTTCTACTCATCGCTCTGCTGCTTGCTTGGGGGCTAATCTATGGTTTTGCGGATCGTGCTCTTGAGATCTCGCCACCAAAGGGCGCTCTTCTAAATGACTCATCTTTCGACCTTTCCATTTCTTGGCCATACGCAGTGGGGGGCAAGATACGCTCCTATCGGATTTTTCTTGATGGTGAAGATGTTACCGATTTTGTTGAGAAAACCTCTGACGGTTTGACCGAAGGACTCACCTACTCTCCCAGCAGATGGCCGGAGGGTGGACATGTCTTGCAGGCAGAACTAACTTATTGGTGGGGTTTCAAACGGCGAATTAGCGTACGATCTCACTTTTCCACCGACACGGTGCCCCCTAAAATCAACTTTGCCCGTTCCAGCGGTATGATCGCGCTACCGAGGTCTTGGATCCATGATCTGCAAGGCTCTACGGAAGCAGGCTCAACCTTGGCGATTAGATTAAACGGAAAGGCGATTATTGCGCCGGATGTCGATGAAACAGGTCATTTCAGCTTGAGTTTGTATCAGCTAAAAGACCGCAATGAGTTGAAGGTAACGGCAACTGATGAAGCTGGTAACAGAAACTCTTATAGCATACGAGTGGTAATTGACCGCACAGCTCCTATAATTGCCGAGATTTCTCCGGCGGACGGCAAGATTGTGCACAATCAAAACGTGACGATCATCGCACGAATCGAAGAAGGAGATTCAGAAATCGAAAATGCTGTCCTCAGGATTGACGAGAAGCAGGCGTATGGAGAATTTGACCCGGAAGAAAAGGAATTTGTCTATAGCTCGAACGGGTTCGGACAGGGAGAGCACCAGGCAGAATTGGAGGTGACTGATGCAGCTGGGAATCTGGCTACCAAAAAGTGGTCATTTTCGATCGATACCACAAAATTGGTGCTTAGTCTGTCTCAAAGAAAGATCTTTCTCTACCGCAATGGTGAGCTTCTGAAGACATATCCCTGCGCAGTTGGACGAGCGGGTTTTGCCACCCCCAAAGGACATTGGAGAGTTGTTGGAAAGAGAAAGAACCCCGCCTGGTATAATCCACGTTCGCCGTGGTCAGCCAATATGCCTGCAATTATTCCTCCTGGACCCTCTAATCCATTAGGAACAAGAGCGATTGAACTTAATGCCCCTGCTATTCGCATTCACGGTACACCTAATCCGAGCTCGGTCGGGCGAGCAGTATCTCATGGATGCATAAGAATGTACCGGAACGACGTTGAAGAGCTCTTTGACGAGGTCACGATGGGAGTTCCTGTGGCCATTGTTGACTAGTTCTGCATATTTCGACGTTCTCTTCTTGCTAGAATGAGCACTAACAGAATTCCGGCAATAAATCCTCCGACATGGGCGAACCAGGCTGTACCAGCTGAAGCCTGCGAGGTGAGAGATCCTACTCCACTAAGAACTTGAATCAGGAACCAGAATCCAATGAGCAAAACAGCCGGAACCCTGACAATTTGCAGGAATACGAATATCGGTATGACCGAGACAATCCTGGCAGTTGGAAACAGGACCAGATAACCAGCTAGAACACCGGCGATAGCTCCGCTGGCGCCGAGTGTCGGCACTTGAGAATTTGGCTGGGCCAGAATATGGCCGATACCTCCGCCTAGTCCGCATACCAGGTAGAAAAAAATATACCTGGTGGCACCCAGGGCTTCCTCCAGGTTGTTCCCAAAAATCCAGAGATACCACATATTGCCGATGATATGAAGCCATCCCCCATGCATGAACATAGACGTAAAGAATGCAAGGACACCTATATTGGCAACTCCTGGTGCAACTTTGGAAAGGTGGGTGATCTCATAGGGAATCAGTGCTGCTGTCTGAAGGAACTGCTGAAGCTGTCCCGATGACTGTAGAGACAGTTCGTACATGAACACGACCACATTCGCTATGATCAAGAGCATGGTGACCCAAGGAATTGACTTAGTCGGGTTTTCGTCATAGAGAGGAAAAAGCATATTTGATGCTCCAAAGCCTATGAAACGGCGCGCCGAGTTAACCACCGCAGACTTAAATATTGGGTTAGATTATATCGGACTATAGTTGCGTTGACAAAAGGCAGGTACTATCCTATATTTAGCATAATGTCATGACCATGAGGTTCGGGCAGAGGAGGGATCATGGTTTTTGCTGGTGCAATAAGCTTGATCTTTATTATTTTGATCGCTGTTGTTATCATCGGAGCCGTTGCAATAATATTGATTTATAACCGGTTGGTTGTTCAGAGAAACCGCGTGGATAACGGATGGGCTCAAATTGATGTGCAGCTCAAGAAGCGCTATGACTTGATACCAAATCTGGTCGAGACTGTAAAGGGCTATGCGAAGCATGAGAAAGAAGTATTTGAGAACGTGACCAAGGCTCGAACAAGCGGCATCCAAGCGGCCGGCGTCAACGAGCAATCCCAGGCGGAGAATATGATCACCGGAGCGTTGAAATCGCTGTTTGCAGTGGCCGAAAACTATCCGGATCTGAAGGCAAATCAGAACTTTCTGATGTTGCAAGAGGAGCTTTCGGGCGTTGAGAATAAGATTGCTTTTGCTCGTCAGTTTTACAATGACACGGTGATGAAGTATAACACCATGATTCAGACCTTCCCCACCAATTTACTGGCAGGAATGTTGGGATTCTCACAAAGAGAGTACTTCGAGATCGAAGAGGTCTCAAGAGAGCCGGTAAAGGTGCAGTTCTAGGAATTAATGATGTATGAACAAATTGCTAGCAATAAAAGAAGAACGTTATTGATAATGTTCTTCTTTATTCTTTTGGTACTTGGAATAGGGTATATTTTTGGCAACGTCACTCAATTTGGATATGGCGGTGTAGCTGTTGCCCTGATCATTGCAATTGTGATGAGTTTTGGCAGCTATTATTACAGTGACAAGATAGTTCTGGCCATGAGCCGAGCCCACCCTGCAGGTACTGGCCAGTATCCTTATCTGAACAATGTTGTAGAGGGACTGGCCATCGCGGCAGGACTTCCAAAACCAAAGGTATACGTCATAGATGATCCCGCTCCTAATGCGTTTGCCACCGGACGAGATCCCGAACATGCGGCAGTAGCAGTAACGACTGGACTTCTTCAAAAGCTGAACAGAGAAGAGCTGGAAGGAGTCGTCGCTCACGAGCTGGCGCATGTCAAAAACTATGACATTAGACTGATGACGCTCACTGTGGTCATGGTCGGAATGATTGCGTTGCTCTCAGATTGGCTCTTGCGAAGCTTCTTTTGGGGTGGCAGACGGCGCAACAATGAGGGGGGCTCCATCGGAGTGATCCTAGTGCTTCTCGGATTGTTACTGGCTGTTCTGTCCCCAATCATAGCGCAGCTTATCCGACTTGCACTTTCCAGGCAGCGAGAATATCTGGCAGATGCAAGCGGGGCCATGCTGACACGGTATCCATCTGGACTGGCCCGAGCATTAGAAAAGATAGCCTCGGATAATGAACCCTTGGCTATGGCCAACAAGGCCACTGCGTCGCTATACATCGCGATACCGGCCAATCTGCGAATTCGCAAAGGTGCCTCTCTTTGGAGTACCCATCCTCCCATTGAGGAGCGCATAAAGCGCCTAGAGGAGATGGGCTTAGAGAGGATGCCGACATAACAAGATATTTCACGGTTGTTTCATCGATCCGAGCTGAGGGAAACTAGGGGTGATATTCTTGCCAGAACTTAGTCCGGACAAGATTGAAGAATATCTTAGGAATGTCCATAATCAGGATGTGGACATTGCTTACATTGGCAGCCTCCGGAAGGGAATGGCCAGGTCAGACGAGCAAGAACTTAAAGGGTATGGTTACGGCAATCCAGTATTGATTGAGTACCAGGTCGGAGGCAAAGAGAAGAAAGCCGTGTTGAATACCATGAGACCTGGATACGGATTCGGTCACGATCATTTTTCAGACAGAGCGCAATCGCTGATCTGGGCGCATAACGCCTTCAACAAACTGCCCAACCATGTTAGATCCCTGGATGTCGGTGCATTCACAGAGGAAGGGGACCTGATCTCCAACGGCCGGGCTGAAGAATTCTTTCAGCTTGTGCGCTTTGAAGAGGGCACGGAATATTTCCTTGATCTTGAAAGGATCAGAGAGTTTGGTGAGTTGACTGACCTGGATACAGGCAGAGCTCTGGCGCTTTCCGATTACCTGGTCGAAATACACAAAGTGAAGAAGGCAGCACCTGAATTGTACATAAGAAGAATCCGTGATCTTCTGGGTCACGGAGAATGCATTATGGGTCTGCTGGATAGTTATCCCCAAGATATGGACTTTATCGACAGTGCTGGATTTGCGGAAATCGAAAAGACCTGCGTTGAGTGGAGATGGAAGCTTAAGGCCTTTGCACATAGATTGTGTCAAGAACATGGTGACTACCATCCATGGAATATCCTCTTTCATGAGGGCACAGACTTTTCGGTTCTGGATCGAAGCCGCGGTGAGTGGGGAGAGGCGGCGGATGATGTCGCTGCTATGAGCATCAACTACATCTTTTACGCACTGCAGACCCATGGCGCGCTGACCGGGCCTTTTGAAAGCCTGTATAGCACTTTCATGACCAACTATTTGGAGAAGACAGGGGATCGGGAAATGCTCGCGTTAATCCAGCCTTTCTATGTCTGGCGGGCTCTGGTCATAGCTAGCCCCATCTGGTATCCGCATCTTGATGTGGACATAAGAAAAAAGATATTTAACTTCATTCATAATGTATTGGCCGTTGAAATGTTTGATATCAGGAATATCAATGACTATCTGAGAGATTAGGATCATCAAGAGGGTGCACACAGTGGAAACTGCTAACAAGGTCTGCATATGTTCTAAACTGTTGCCGCAATACAAGTGCCAGTCTGGATGTCAGCGTCCTGGCAACTTCTAGGTTTATAATACTCGCTTGGCAAGTGGTGTTCAGTTTTCGTGCGAGGTGGGCGTAACACCAAACAGACTGACAATGGCAAGTCGCGATGCCTAGTTGGATCGGGTTTTTGGCTTTTGATCTTGCGCGAACCGATAACAGCAAAACGCTGTCGTTCAAACAATACAAGCTTCCAAACCGTGGCCGCTATGGGTTGTCATAGTTGCGGAGATTGCCTGTCCGTACAATGTTGATTGCCATGCCGCCACAGAATTGCCAGTTGATAGCACGGAAAGACCTATTCAGACTAGCTAAGCCACGATTGAAAAAAGGAGAGGGAAGATCTTGCGGCGCCAGGGACAAAAGGGATTTGCTGTGTGGCTGACTGGTATTCCTGCCGCCGGCAAATCAACTATTGCGTCCTATCTCTCCGTCGAATTGACAAAAATGGGGAAGAGCGTACAGATTCTTGATTCGGACCAGCTTAGACCGATCGTTACGCCTAATCCCACATATAGCGAAGAGGAAAGGGAGAATTTCTACAATGTTCTGGTATTAATGGGGAAGTTGCTTACGGACAACGGCGTCAACGTAATCTTTGCTGC
>CAYFXD010000033.1:0-19383 GCA_964347095.1 uncultured Actinomycetota bacterium
ATTCTGACTATGGCGCCTGTCTATGTCCAACAACTGCTGCCTATCCACACTCTGCATCGTTTGCGTTAGCCACTCTCTGCCCCTCTCATTTTCGTCCCAGAAGGCAATTGAATCTCATATCTTTTTATGTTACAGTGCTACTGTCACATAAGTAGTGTCATTATTTGCGCAGATAGTTAGGAGTCCATTTATGCCAGGTAGACGCGAGCCAGAACACTCGGTAGATACTGCAGAAGACACGCAGCTCATGACCATTGATGAACTTGCGGTCAAGTCTGATGTGCCCTCCCGAACCATCCGTTACTATACCCATGAGGGTCTCTTGCCTGCCCCGGTCCTGAAGGGCAGACTCGGACTTTACGGCAGGGAGCACCGTGCGCGGCTGGAACTGATCAAGAAATTGCAGAAGGAAACATACCTGCCCCTGTCAATCATCAGGGACATTGTGAACGACCCTGAAAAGACAGAGGTTCTGGATGATAACCTCAAGCTGAAGGAAGAGGTTTTTAGTGCGCTTGGATATGACTTGCAATCGGTTCTGTTTGGCCAAAGAGAGCTTGCTAAGAGAGCTGGTCTCCCTTTCAAACAAATCCGGGAGCTTGAACGCATCGGGCTTATCGTTGCCGAGCATACAAGCGGGGCTATGAAGTATGACCAGCATGATGTTGAGATTGCCAAAATGGCCAAGAAATTCTTGAATGTTGGTTTTTCGATCGAGTCCCTCGCACTCTTCAGTGATATTCTGGACAAGCTTGCAGATGAGGAAAGGAACATGTTCTACCGGCAATTTCAATCAGACATTGAGACAAACCCCGAAAAAGTGATTCAAATCGCAAAGGAGATGGTGGCTGCGTCCAACCATCTGATATTCAATTTGCATGCCAAGTTAGTCCAACGAAAGATTGAGAAGGAGATCTTCAAGTACACATCATCGGATACGATCAGATCCGGAAAACGAGGCGGCAACGGATGAAAACCACACTGCATGGGCTAAAGACCGCTGTGTTTCTTGCATTTAAAGACATATTCCGCAGCAAGCGGACAATTTTCTTGGTATTGGTCTCGCTTGCTTTCTGTTTTGTTAACCTCTTCTTTATTTCTTCAATCATAAAGGGATTCAGCAGGACCTTCGCAGACGATGTGATCAAGGTCTACGGCCATGTTATGGTGACACCGAAAGAGAATCAGGCCTTTTTGGATCACTCGTCTGAGACGGAAAAACAGATCGAAGAATTGAGAAACGTAGAAAGTGTAGCTTCACGGGTCAACAGCGGGGTCTCAATCATTTACCGGAAGAAGACCTTTGGGGAGCTGGCCAGCGGGATTTCCCCTGAGCAAGAGCAAGAGTTCTCAATCCTGCCTTCCAGTATAATCAAAGGCCGCTTCTTAAGAACACATGATGGCCCTCAAGTGGTCTTGGGCAAAGAAGTTGCGGATAAGCTCAGAAAGGAGAGCAACGACGGCTTGTTAGTCAAGACCGGTGAGGACATTGAGATCCTCTATCAAAATGGCACAAAAAAACGTTACAACATCAAAGGAATAGTCGATTCGAAAGACTTCTTGGCCGTGAATAGCGTATTCATTACCAAGGAAGAAATGAATGAGGTCCTTGATTTGGACAACAAGGCCTCTGAGATCTGTGTGAAGCTTGAGGATCCGACCACACTTGGCAAAACAAAAAATGAAATAAAGAAACTCGATGCGGAGCAGAGGGTCCTGACCTGGAAGGATAAAGCAGGCTTTCTGGAAGACGTTATGGAGGGCGTAGACGTGATACGGCAGATTTTGTCCGGGGTTAGCTTGCTGCTGACCGCTGTCATTATCGCCATAACCATCTATATCAATACTCAGAGCAAGAGAAGGCAGATCGGTATTCTGAAAGCTATCGGGGCCCGCAACAGTGTAATCTCTTCGATGTTCGTTGTTCAGTCAGCCGTGTTTGCCGTGCTCGGCATCCTGCTCGGCAGTATTATCTTCTTCGGCATCGCAGAATACTTGGCCTTTAATCCCATACGCCTGCCCTTTGGAGACCTGGTCCCGTATGTGGAGACCAATCTCGCCGTCACCTATATCATCGCCTTCTTTCTTTCCAGTCTGCTGGCCGGCTTCTATCCCGCCAGGAAAGCCTCAAAGGGCATAATCATTGATTCCATCAGGAGCGAATGAGATGAAGAGAACGAGACGTGAGAACCAATCAGGACTAATCCTAAAGACCAAGAACTTAACCAAATCCTATATGAGCGGCAGGGTTAAAACCCAAGCCTTGCGCGGGATAAACATAGATGTCAACCAGGGGGAGTTCGTTGCTATTATTGGGCCCTCGGGCAGCGGCAAAACCACTTTGCTGAATTTGGCTGGCATTTTGGATGTCCCGACCAGCGGCGATGTGTATATCGACGGGCACAAGCTATCCAAACTTAGAGAATCGGAAAAGACCAAAATCCGCCTGAAGAAGCTGGGGTTTGTTTTTCAATTCTTCAACCTTTTCCCTGAGCTGACCGCTCTGGAGAATGTCTGCCTGCCGATGATGCTCAACGGAAAATACCGGCGTGACTGCATTAAACAGGCAACCAGACTGCTCTCTTTGGTTGGATTGAAGCAGCGAACCAAGCACTATCCTTCCGAGCTGTCGGGAGGAGAGCAGCAGCGAGTCAGCATTGCCAGAGCACTCGCGAACCGCCCCAGCCTTGTGCTGGCTGATGAGCCAACTGCAAACCTCGACAGCACCACGGCAGCCGGAATATTGCGCCTTTTCACAGAGCTGAATGAGAATCAGAATGAGACAATCCTCATGGTCACCCATGAAAAAGAGTTTGCAGAGCAAGCAGATCGAGTCATCATGCTAAAGGATGGCCTGGCTGTGGATGAGTACAGGACGGGCGAATTGACAACCGACCTCGGTCAAACACACACAGTGGTCCGGTGAACACTCAGTACACAACCTGGTTATCGTAGCCATTCGCGGATCACGTCAACCGCCGAAATCAAGCCCACCGGCCGATGACGCGAAAGCGGTGCCCCATGCACGACGACCAAGTGTTGGACCTTCTTGACCTGCATCATTGCCTCCGCCTCAGACATCAGTGCATCCGCGCTCACTTGAAGCACTGGGCCTTCCATTATGTCTTCGGCTGTTTTCTCATCGATGCTGCCATGATGAGCCGCTACGAGAATCTCCTCGGTGACGACGCCGCAGGCTGCACCTTCCTCATCCAAGACGGTAACGAATTTTCTGTCACTTGCTTCCACCAGGCGGGCTATGTCCATAAAGGCTGTGGACAGATGGCAAGTGGCAAAATCTCTAATCAAGACGTCGCGTACGACTCTGTTCATGATTGCTCCGGGTAGAACGAAAAAATAGTGTGTTGAAAGGTTGCGGTCACAATGCCCGTTTCGCGGGTGGGTTACGTCTTGCGGATAACACAACTCCTGCACCCTGTCTGGTTCGCCAGGTCGCTTTGAATTGTTTGACGCAACGGTTGCCCTTCAACGATACAGGATTCCTAGCGCTCAGCGTGGCCGCTTAACCCAGATTTGTTATCAGTTCGTCGATGGTTACGGCAGGCAGGGTTTGAATTCGAATTGTCCCCCGGGATCCCATTTCCAACGAGGCCTTGGCGATTGTTACATTATCAGTCGCTTCCGCGATCGTGACAAAATCAAACTGTCCCAATACGGCATATTGGGACAAGACCTTGATTCCCATTGCTTCAAGTTCTTCGTTCACCTCGCTGATACGCGTGGGATGTTCCTTGATGGTCTGGGCGCCTTCATCGGTCAAACTGCTAAGCATCACATAAATAGGCATTTCAACTAACCCTCCTCAAGTAGGTTGACGCTTGTTGATGATTTCTGCTAGCAGGTTGGTTCCCCCTGGAACCCTAGCCTAAATTTATATCCTGTGCAGCTCCTGCGCAAGGTATTTTTACAATTTACCAGTAGTCGCCGTGGCCGTCGGTTCTCGGCGCGCGGTTAGCGCAGAACCATAGGTTACGGTTAGGGCTAGGCCGCCCGTATCGTCTTAGGTTACGGCCTACGGTTTAAGCCGTAACCGACAGACGTCCAACGAAGCGGGCCTGGTCACCCTGGTAACCGTTGACCTCCGTCTTTCAAATTTGCATTTTGCCTTTTGCAATTTGCAATGAAACCGGTTCACGGTTGAGCATTCATCGTTCACCGCAAACCGACACCCGCTAGCCGCTTTTTTAGGGTTTGGTTGATGGTTTCAATTGCGCGAACCGCGCACCGCTAACCGTTATGCCATGTTGTGCAAACCGCCTACCTTTGATCATACGGGGCTCTTCCCCAAAGCCTTTTCACTGTTTAGGCTGGTTTCGTCAACGTAGCAATGAGTTATCGAGATTGGACAAGAGATCGGCAATATCCTTGTAGACTTCTACCGCTTTGGCCTTGCGCAGATCCTGTTCAGAGTTTCCGCCTGTCAGGACGGCGACGCTCGGCAGGCCCGCTTTTTTGGCGGCAATCACATCCCACACTGTATCCCCCACCACCACAGCTCTTTCCGGATCACTACAAGCCTTCTCAAGTGCTTTTTCAAAAACATCCGGATCAGGTTTGGTCCGCTCAACATCGGATGAGGAAACAACGCCGTCGATCAGTTCTCTGACGCTCATGTTCTTGATATGAGCATCAACGATGACCTGCCGCGCCGACGTTGCCAAGATAATCGTTTTGCCTCTGCTTTTTAACTCTTGAAACAGTTCTTTGACACACGGAAAGACTTTTGCGCTCTTGGCAATTCCGGCAATGTTGCGAGAGTGGAATTCGGTGGCTGCTTCCGCAAATTCTCTTTGCTGTTCAGGGCTAAAGAACTTCTTGGTAATCTTCTCTCCCCCGGTACCAATCATAGGCAAAATCTCTTCCTTGGAAACACTGACCCCAAACTGTCTGAATGTCTTTGCCCAACTCTCTGCATGCATCCGGTTTGTGTCAACCAAAGTTCCATCGACATCAAAGATCAGAGTGGTTTTCATTCTGCACCTCTGGTGTGATTCATTACCTTGTTGTACTCAATTGGCTGTGCTATTTTAGACCCAACTTGCAGGAAATTCAAGGAGCATGATGCAGGCAAGATTGACATCTCGAAAGTTCTTAATTGTACTGCTTATAATTCTGCTGATCGCCCTGGTGACCTTGGTCTATACATATTTTGCCGTGAGTGGCAGCCGCCCGAAAACCAAAACTGAAGCAAGTGGATACACTCACCTTTTCAGCATATACGGATACGGGAAACGACCGAGTCAGTTAATGTCCCGGCCGAATGGGGTCGCCGTCAGCAGCAGCGGGCATATCTACGTCACTGATCAAGGAAACAATCGAGTATTGGTCTTTGACAAAGAGGGGGACTTTCTGTTCAAGTTCGGCAAAAAGGGAGATGGCAAGGGTGAATTCAAGGCGCCGATGGGCGTGGCCCTTGGCCCTCAGGATCAGGTTTTCGTGACCGACCGAATTCAAAACAAAGTGCTGATCTTTAATGCTTCCGGAAAGTTCATAAGGGAATTCCAGGTAAGAAGTCCACTGACACCCACGGTCAAGAATAGCCGGCTTTATGTTACCACCTACGATGGAGTGAGCATTTACGATTTCGATGGAAAGCAGCTGAAGAAGTTCGGCCAAAGAGGCAGTCAAAAGCAGGAATTTGATTTTCCCAATGGAATCGCTGTAGACAGCGAGGGGAACATGTTTGTCGCGGACTCCAACAATCTTCGAATCCAGGCCCTGGACAGAGACGGGAACCTCCTTTGGCTGGTCGGGCAACCACCAAGCAAGCCACAGAGCGGGAACCGGGACTTTGGCTTGCCGGTCAGTGTTGCAATTGACGAAAACCAGGTCATCTACATTGTTGATGCTTTTCCCGGATCAATTCGAGTCATGGGAAACAAGGGAAAACAGCTTGGTGAGGTGGGAGAATTCGGTACCGAGGACGGCGAGCTGAACCACCCCGCTCAGATTGCGTATGCAGGGAACAGGGTTTTCTATATCGCCGACAGGTTCAATGACAGGGTCCAGGCAATAAAGATGGCAGAATCCTTTGAATGACCCTTTTAGCTGTCTGAATTCTCGGTGTCGTTTGAAGAGTCGACGACCACTTGGCGCAGCTCGTTCTTGGACCTCAAGTCTCCAGCACAGCTACGAACTCATCTGATCCCACGTCAAATCCAGAACCCTGGGGCCGAATGTCTCGATCAATATCATGCAAAGGCGCACCCACATCTGTTCCTTGATCAATCACCGGCGAGCCCCACTTGATATGGAAATCACCCCAGACAGTAGGATTCCCATTGATGGCCTGTTGAAGGTCGACGAATACCGGATCGGCATTGAGGTTTCCCACGCCCTCGTAGCTTCCTTCAACATCTGAATAGGTAATCAAAGGTGCGCCAAATACCTGCGCTCCTGAAGCACCCGATCCATTTGCCCAAACAATGCTGTTTGTAACAATTCCTGCCCCGCTCAGCCCGCCGCCGTTATTTGAGGCATAGTTTCCTGCAATAGTGCTGTTCATGATATCCAGAGTCCCGCTGTTGTGTATCCCGCCGCCGTTACCATCAATCGGTCCTGCAGCGGTGTTGCCGGATACGGTGCAGTTAGTGATTGTTGCCACAGCATCCAGCCCCACTGCGATCCCTCCCCCAGAATCAGCACTATTACCTGCCACACGACTATTTAAAATGAGAAGTGTTGAGCCTGCTCCTCCTATATAGATGCCGCCGCCTTCCAGGGTTGCCTGATTTCCCTGGACGGTGCTCCCGTCAATTGACAGGGTTGCGGCAAGATCGGCCGCAAAGATCCCAGCACCATGATCGCCCTGGTTTGGACCGGAGGCGTCACCGCCGATCACCGTATCTTGGATTGTTGCTTCACCCCCGCCTATGTAGATACCTGCCCCGTCATGGCCGGGTGAGACTGAATTCCCCCTGACTGTCGAATCTCTAATTATGGGCCCCGAGTTATGTATGTATATGCCATGAGTAGCGCTCCCTGAGCTGGCTTGATTGTCAATGGTAAATCCGTCCAAGATCGAGGACGCCGTCTCGCCGCTGGTAAATCTAACTACTGGACTGTCCACACCACTACCCTGGATCGTAGTTGACGTCGCTCCATTCGCAGATTGAACCGCTATTGCCTTGCCCTTGAAGTCGATATTTTCTGAGTAGGTGCCGTCCGAGACAAGCACATCTTCTCCTGTGGACGCATCAATAGCGGCCTGGATAGTGGGATATTCGCCAGGAACATCCCTCTTCCCGTTTTGGTCAATGCTTAGCATGCGTTCCGAAATTGCTGCTCCCACTGCCGCATGTGCACCATCGGTTGCATAGAAACGATACGTCAGATTGCCGTCTCCCGCGAAAGTCAGTGCCTGCGTCCATGTATATATTTTTCCATCCGCAAGGTTTATGTCGCCAATGAAATCCTCGGTCATACCATATCTTTCTGTGACATCATAGAGCCCGTCATCGTTTTGATCTATCCACACTTGTATGCTGCTTGGCGGATCATTATTCTTATCCGTGTATTTGACCCTGAATTCAACCATGCCGCCTGAGGTCATAAGCAACTCAGGAAATACACCGGCTTCTTGGTAATTAGCCTCGTTGGTCAAGTCAAGAACAGGGACGGGACTGTCCCACCAGGGCGCCCTATTGGTAGCAACAGAATTTCCATTGCTATGGCAGCTGGTCGTGCAGAGATTTGACGCACTGTCCGGAATCCAGACTATACCTGTGCTGGCCGAAAGTGACATATCTTCCGGAATCGGCGGATCAGCGTTTGCCTCGTCGAGAGTCAGTGAGTCATTGTAGTACCAGACCTGCAATCCAGGCTCTTGGTCTATTAACCGGCCGTCCCGCACCATGGCAAGTCTGGTGGATCCGTGGACATTATGACAGCTTATGCAGTTAATTCTGCTATTGTTGATCCCGCTCCAGTCGGAAGAAAAGTGATAGTCAGTCATGGCTAGGTGCGATTCATGTCTGTTCATGTCATCGGTCCTCAAATTAGTATCAAGATCAGTCGAGTCTACGAAGGGTCCCACATCATGGCATCCGCTTTGCGCGCACAGGCGATATTGATCGGCTGAATTAGTGATATTCTGCGGCCAGGGCACACCCAGGGGCTCCTGGCCGTTTATAAGTTTAAGCCGGTATCCTTGGCGATAGATGCCGGGGTTCGTGTCCTCGCGATCACTGTCATCATATGTTCTTGATAGTCCATCTACGTGCGTCGTTGTATAATCGTGGCAGCTATCGCACTCAGCCTGTGCTCCCATAAAAGCTCCTCCGCTGGCGGGATAGAGCTCATTTGAGGCTAGACCATGACCAGTCTTGTAGTAGCCCCATCCTGTGCCGTAGGTATATGATCCGTCTTCATCCCCCACGATGTTCGGCGCCCTGATAGAATGTACCACTGAAGGCGATTCATCATGACAAGAAGCACACCATCTTTCTCTTCCGGCTCGGAGACTGCTGCCATCCACGTAGACCCCCTCGCGCCAATTATCCTTGGCGCCAACGACCGGATCACCGACTCCGTCATAGGTCCCTCCAGGGCTGTGGCACGCATCGCATGCATCGGTCTCAGATAGATCGTACCGGCCGTCTTGGTTTTCGTCCGTGCCCGATTTGAAATCGGGAAAGTTGTTCGTGTCATGGCAACCATCGCAACCGATGCCAGGGCCTCTGGCATCATCAGAGTCGGTTTCAGTATGGGTTGAGTGACTTTGGTAAGTGCCTGCACCTTGGCTTGGCTCAGCATCCAATGCGCTCGAGGCAACCATATTGAGGCTGGAGGTCGCAGTAGCATCATACCCATGACAATCTATGCAACCTGTGCCTGATCCGCCATGAGCAAAGGCTCCGTTGTTGTCGCTTGAAGAAGTATGAGGGTGACAAGCGGTACATAACTCGGTGGCGTAGTGCTCATCACCTGAACTCTCAGTATAGTGGTTGGCCGCCGTGTGGCAGACATTGCATACTCCGTCAAATGGCGCTGAACTTTTTGCGTAGTCAGTTCCGGTTGCATTACCTGTGAAAGCTGCATTATTGGTAGTGAAATCAGTCGGCACTGTAGTAACAGGATCAGACGTCACAGCGGGTCTTAGTTGCACCATGAAGATGTTGCTGTCACCGTGCGGATCATGACAATCCCAGCAGAATTGGCCACCGTTCTTGTTGATGTCATGATCTATGCCGAAATGGGTTGAGTCTAGTTTCTTCGTTGCTCCGCTTTCCCCCGAGGCATGACACGATTGACATGTGTAGTTCTTTCCCCATGTCACGTCTGAAGTATTCTTGAGTCTGAAGAAGTTCTGAGAGGCGCCATGGCTCACATTATCGTCATGGCAGGCATCACATCCAAGACTGGCCGCAGGATTGCCGGATGCAGGATAGGCACCGGTTACATTTGTCCTTCCGTGCCCGCTGGTCCCCCACTCTGCTTGGTCGATGATGGCCGGTATGCCGTCTGAGGCAAAGTTGTCAATATCACCTGTGCCCAAATGGCACGTTACGCAATCCAATGCGCCACCACCAGGAATTCGATAGTACTCCAAGTAATAATTGGTAGAAATATCGTCCCATGGCCGGTGACATGAAAGACAACCGGTGGCAGGAGCTCCAGTCGCATCATACTCATCAGTTGTGGGAGCCGCAAAAGGATGACATCCCCCACAAATCTGACCTCCTGTTTGAGCGCGTTCATCGACGCCGGACCGCATGATAGCCCCCGTACTATTTGCTTTATCAGCACCAACTGAAGTCACATTGGGATAGCCTCCAGCGGCTTCCTTTACATAGGTGAATTGAAGTCCCGGCTCTCTCCCTTGCAGTCTGCCGTCGCGGATCATGGTGCCCTGTGTATTTCCATTGTAAGACTTTGCACCGTGTACCTCATGACAGGTAACACAACTGATAAAGGAATCATAGCCCGTATTTGGATAAGTGGCACTCGCTGCCGTGGTCAGTAAGTCCCAATCCGAATCCCAGTAGGGTTTGGATACACCAATATGCTCCCCCTCAGCCATGTTCAAGTGATACTTGAGATGGCTGTTGAGGCTAGTGGCAGTATTATAACCATAAGAATCGGCCAAGGGAGGATTGGGACCGCTGTGATTGAAGTTGGTATCATAGGGCTCAGTAGAATCTGTCAGATTATCCCAGCTATGGCATTCTAGGCAAAGCCGATAGTTGGCTGGGTCATACTGATTGATGAAGCTGCTGTTTATGGGGATGCGCATCGGTTCAAGCCCATCGACCAAAGTCAGCCGGTACCCTCTGCGATATTCTTGGCCATCACTGTTCGCGATCGTCTCATCATAAGCAAAGGTCCTGGCGACTCCATCCAAATGATCGCCGGAAGCATCGTGGCAGTTCATGCAGGATATCCTATGCCCTGAGACATAATATCCGAAGACAACATTATCCCCTGACACATCAGGAGCCGCCACTCCCGTGCCATCCTGACTACTGCTGGCTTGATCCGCATCGTGGCAGCTGATGCACCATTTCTCTTTGCCCGGCCTCAAGTTGTCGCCGTCGTATACTGCGGCTGTCCAGTTGGGTTTGGCTCCATAATCTAAATCATTTACGCCGTCGAAAGCACCCTGCGGTGAGTGACAGTTGTCACACACAGCAGTTGAGGCTTTGGGCTCTCCGTCTGCGAATTGAGGTCCGACTAGATTGGTATGAACTTTGTGGCAATCACTACATTGGAGAGCAGCTGGCCCTTTTGCACTGCCGAGATGAGTCTCATGGCTTCCCCCTGAGATGATTTTTTCAGACAATCCTCCGCTCCCGTGACAGTAGTCGCATTCATCAGAAGCAGTATTGGCACGCAACAGCACATAGGAAGAACTTGCGTCAGGATTGCCTTCAGCTAGATGTGCAGCATGACACGTCTTGCACTTATTTGTGGTGGCTGCATAACCGCCGTGAGGACTGTCGGCTGCGGGAATCGGTTCTCCGGTTTGATGGTTGTAGCCTGCCCCTAAGGCAGGTTGACCAATAAGAAGTAACGCCCCTACTACCGGAATAATCAGAGTATAGACTGCTGTCATTGTCCGGCCCCTCAAAAGCGGGCGTTTTCTTTGCCTTTGCCGACAGTTCCCGGATCGGTTATTCATCTTGGCCCTGTAACACACCCCTCGTTTGTGCTCCTCTTCATCTATGCAATCCACACAAATATCATGCTTCTCTTGGCTTGGCAGCTCCCAGAATCCAGCTCGGCTACACATTCGCAGGCAGCCTGGTCGGCGACTACACCTGTGAAGCAGTTGTTTGCCTCTCGACGCCAGCAGATGGCCATCCCTCAAAAGCCATAGCTCATCAGAGTAGCGTTTTTCTTGGCATGGCAAGGCCAAGTGCTGTGGTTCTTTCAATTTCCACTAATGAAGTGCGGCAAAGATCAGGAACTAATTGGCTTCAGGTTTAGCGCAAATACGCAGAAGAAAAGGATACACAATGCTGGACAATCGGATGCTAGATTCTGGATTCTGCATTGGCTGGTGCCAAAAACAGACAATATGCTTCTGGACTCGCCTCTGTTCGTGTGTTGCCAATACATAGTTTGTTGATCGATCTATAGTGCCCCCTTCCGGGAACACATTTTTCCAGCTTCCATTATATGCTTTTTTTCTGATTATTTCTATTTATCAGGACTTGAGCCAATTTCAGCAGGAGATTGCGGCCACTCATACAAAAAAAGACACTACGGCTTTCTTGAACTGGCATCTTAAGCCTCTGACGACATGGTCTGATACTGTTGCACTAGTCGGGCTGGACCTCTAGAGTAAGAATTGATAGATTACGTAGTATTGGTCGGCGAGTGGCCCGAGAACCAGACTACGGCCATGGAGCCTTTGTGACATACCTAAAAATGAAAGTGGAGGAGTAATGACCATAGGAACGAACCTGAGGAACTACAGAAAAATAGCAGGCGATGCGATAATTAATGAGATTTTTCTCAAGGCAGAGCAGTTATCGGTCAAGCATTTGGTGTGCATCAGCTCAACGTATCAAGGAGGCGGAGTCGCGGAGCTTTTAAACGGCATGGTCTTCTTGCTGGATGAGGTGGGAATAGATTTCGGCTGGCGAATACTTCACGGATCATCTGATTTCTTTACTATCACCAAGAAGTTTCACAATGCACTCCAAGGCGAGAAGATCAACTTGACGGCCAGAAAAAAGGAGATATATTACGAGGTAAACAGGAGATTCTCCAAGTTCACACACCTATATCATGATCTCGTCATTGTTCATGATCCTCAGCCACTGCCCCTTATCGATTTCTACAAAAAGCGGCAGCCGTGGATCTTCCGTTGCCACATCGATCTGTCTCAGCCAGATCCGGAAGTCTGGGATTATCTAAAGACCTTCATTACCAGGTATGATCACATGGTCGTGTCTCATAAGGACTATATCCGAAAGGACCTCCTGCTCCCTCAGAGCATTATATATCCGGCAATCGATCCCCTGGCCCCAAAGAACGAACCGATATACATGGACAAGATCCGCAAGTACCTGACCAAATTCGACATAGATGTTGACCGGCCCATTATTTCTCAGATATCCAGATTTGACAAATGGAAGGATCCCATTGGTGTTATCAGAATCTTTGAACAGGTCCGCACAGAAGCCGACTGCCAGCTGGTCCTCCTTGGTTCTTTCGCGACCGACGACCCTGAAGGACAGGAAATCCTGGGCAAAGTGGAAGCAGCGGTGGCAAAATCCCAGTTCCCCGATGATATAAAGGTAATAATATTAAACAGTGATATCCTGGTAAACTGCCTTCAGAGGAGATCGGTTGCGGTCATCCAGAAGTCACTGAGAGAAGGCTTCGGCCTGACAGTTTCAGAGGCCCTATACAAAGGAACACCGGTTGTGGCCTCTCGGGTCGGCGGAATTCCGCTGCAGGTGATCGACGGGGTGAACGGTTTCCTGCACAACCCCAAAGATGTCAAAGGCTTTGCTGCAAGCCTGATAAGGCTGCTGAACGACACAGCGTTAAGAGATAAGCTAGGGAAACAAGCTCGAGAGCACATCGTGCAGAATTTTCTGATTACGCGACTTCTTCGGGATTGGCTCGATTTGTTTTCCTCTTACTCATCCATTGTTGGTGCTTGAGCTGCCTTATGGCAGGTGTTGAGGCTACAGTTCTGGCTGATCAACCGTGGCCTGGGAGAGAATGGAATCATCTCAAAGAAAACTGCATGTCAGCTGGATCAGTCAGCCCGGACCAGATCACCAAGAAGCTTTCTTATGTCCTGCAGCGAGTCCACATGAAATCTGGCTTCAGAGCGGCCGTGGCCCACTTTGATCGAGTACGCGGAGTCAGGCAAGGCAGTAAAAAGATCCTCATCAGTCCAGTCGTCACCGGCTGCTAAGATAAAATCCCATTTGCTCTTGGATATCCAGCGGCTGGCGGCCCTTCCCTTATTAATACCTGAGTTCTTTATCTCCAGGACCTTGTTTCCTTCCAGCAGATCAAGACCTAGATTTGCTGTAAAACCGAAGAGGTTGTTTTTTAGCTCGGTTGCTCGTACTGAGCCAAGTGCCACATCAGATCTTCGGTAATGCCAGACCAGTGAGAATCCCTTTTCTTCGATAAAAGAACCCGGTGTTCTATCCACGTAACGTTCAAGAATAGGCCGGACTTCTTGCTTCCAATCGTCTCGAAGCCTTTCTGTCTCACTCCATTTTGGCCCGTTCTCTTTTATCCATATACCGTGTTCGGCGATCATGCCGATGGCGAGCTCTCCGAACCACTCCTCGAGAGTATCTTTGTCGCGGCCGCTTATGATGATCACCTTATTTGCGGTTTGACCAATAATCTGATTCAGCAGATCCATGAGCTCGGGGTCGGGCCTTGCTTCTTGGGGATTTCCAGTAAAAGGAACAAGAGTGCCGTCATAATCCAAAAGGAGCAGTCGCCTTTCGCTCTGCGCATAATCCGATAGCAACGCTTCTCTGGGCTTGTTGGTCAGTCTTCGGGACCTCATCTCTCGCTGGTCTGCTTTGACATCGGCCAGACCATCCATAAAGTCGACCGCCCACCTCTGAACATTGTATCGCTCTATTCTACTTTGCATGACTCTATTGTGCTCGACCTGTTCTCCTTCCGGCATGGAGAGAGCTTTCTTAAGAGCTTTGGCTACCTCTCTAGCATTATTGGGATTCACTATTATGGCTTCACCCATCTCTTTGGACGCCCCCGCCATTTCACTCAGAATCAAGACGCCGGGGTCGTCGCCCTTGGTGGCAATAAACTCTTTTGCCATCAAGTTCATTCCGTCGCGTAGCGGTGTCACCAAGGCGATATCAGCCACGCTGTAGAGAGCAACCAAGGTGTGAAAGGGTAAAGTCCGATAGAGATACCACACAGGCATCCAGTCAATGGTCCCGTGTTTTCCATTGATTCTTCCTACAAGTTCATCAAGCAGTTGTTTTAGTACCCTATACTGGACAACCTTGGTCCTGGAGGGTACAGCTAGTAGAATAAGGGTTATTCTTCCCCTGTACTGGGGATTCTTCTCTAAAAAAAGGTCAAACGCTTCCAGCCTTTGGGGTACGCCTTTGGTATAGTCTAATCGATCGGCGGACAGAATGATCTTTCGATCGCCGACCTTTTTGCGGATGCGCCTCGCGTCCCTCTCTACCGCCCTGTTCTGCCGCATGTCGACAAATTCTTGATAGTCTATCCCCATAGGAAAAGCATCCACCTTGACCAGCCGATCATCGGTGCTAACTTGGCCGAAGGAATTCTCGTATCCCATAAGCGAGCGGATGCTGTACAGCAAATGCTGCACATAATCATATGCATGGAAACCTATGAGATCAGCACCGAGCAAACCGGCTAAGAGCTCCTCCCGCCAGGGAAGCAGGCGAAAAACCTCAAAAGACGGGAAAGGAATGTGGAGAAAGAAACCAATTGCTGCCTTGGGCAGTCGTTCCCGCAGCAGCTGCGGCAGGAGCATCAAGTGATAGTCATGGATCCAAATGGTGTCTTTCGGATCGGCGATTTCCAGCACGGCCGTGCAGAACGTCTGATTCACCCGATTGTAGGCCCGCCAAAGACTGTTCTCGTAACGGGTGTGCTGAGTGAAGTAATGGAAAAGGGGCCAGATGGTGCGGTTAGAGAACCCGTAGTAATAATTTTCCACTTCATTTCTGGTTAGGAAGACGGGATGGCAATCCTGTTCTGCCAGTTTAGAGGTGACTGCGGCTTTGCTGCTCTTAGTCAGTCTCTCAGCGTTGATGCCGGGCCACCCAATCCACATGCCGTTTTGACTCTTGTAAAACGAGCTCAAGCCAGTAGCCAATCCACCTATGCTGGACTGAAAGACCAACTGGCCTTTCCTTTTGGCAACCTTCACCGGTAACCGGTTCGAGACAATTATCAATCTTCCCAAAGGACCTCGGCCCCCTTGCTGCTTAATAGTTCTATGTAGCCTCTGTCTTTTCCTTCTGGAGATGTACATTCCTGACGGGAAAGGGGATCTCAATGCCTTCTTGCTGGTAACGCTTGTGCAGTCTCTTGACAAATTCATGCTTTAGGGGATACTGATCAACGAATTCGCTTACTCGCATCACGATAGTCAAGTTGATGCTGAAATCGCCAAACGTGTGAAATCGCACAACAGGTTCAAATCCCAAAACGGCGGCGCCCTCCAGTTCCCTCATAGTCTCCCTTGCTACATCAATTGTGACCCGTTCAACTTGTTCTAGATCGCTGTCGTAGCTAACCCCTAGTTCGAACCGCACGGACAATTCCTTATCAGGCAGATAGTAGTTCCTTACGATCGCCGATGCCAGTTTCGAGTTTGGAACCACAATCAGGTTATTGGGAAGAGCCTTAATTGTCGTGTTGCGCCAGTTAATATCAAAAACATAGCCTTCTTGGCCCGAGTCTAATTGCACATAGTCCCCCGGCCGCAGTTGCTTGGAGGCGATTATCTGGAATCCGGATATGAGATTGGAAAGGGTCTCTTGCATGGCCAAAGCCACTGCGAGGCCGCCGACGCCCAGTGCCGTCAACAAAGGCGTAATAGCAATGCCGAGTGACTGCAGTAAGATCAGCGCGCCGACCAGTATCACCAGAAGCTTTACTGAGTTAGAGAAGATGGATGACGGTGCAAGGACTCCATCAGTCTTCTCAATGTAGAGACGTATGAACCCTCCTGCCATCCTGGCCAAAGACCAGGTAACCGTCACAATTGCGGCGATCATTAGAAACTTTTCAGTCAAATCTAGTATTCGTGCATTCAGTACGATGCTATGAGTGGCCAGGTAGATCCCAGCGATGAGAAACCAAATCGTGGTCACCTTGCGCAGGCCGTCGGCGATGATGCTGTAGCCTCCCCATTCTGTCTTAGTCCCAATCCGTCTCAGGCTGGAGATGATGATGCGCTCAAAAAGTACTCCAAGCACCAGTCCACCGACTACCAAAGCTACAGGTAGGCCAACCTTCACAGGTGTTGATTCTGCAAGTGTGGTCACCACTTCTGATTGCGGCGGCATAACTCTCCCTCATAACACGCTACACCGTAGACAGCAATTCTTCTGCATTTGGCAATCGAAGCCCTTGCTGTGCCACGACAAAAACAATCCCTAGTGCTCTATAAATAGTCTGCTGTCCAATTGCAAACTGCTTCCATTATAAACGAAATATCAAATAGCGAAATCTGTGAAACAAGATGTCAAAAAGTCCTGTCTTGGGGAGGATCTGTTGATAATCAAGAGTGGGTGATCCCGACGTGGCGCGCATCATTCATATTCAGTACTGGGCGCAGAAACTGGCCGGTGTAAGACTTGCTGTTCTTGGCAACTTGCTCGGGTGTTCCCGCAGCCACCAGATATCCACCGTCATCTCCTCCCTCAGGTCCGAGGTCGATCAGATAATCCGCCTCTTTTATCACATCCAGTGTGTGCTCTATGACCAAGACAGTATTCCCCTGATTGACCAGGCGATTTAGAACATCCAGGAGCTTCTGCACGTCCGCGAAGTGCAGACCTGTGGTTGGTTCATCCAGAATATAAAAAGTGCTGCCAGTCGAGACTTTGGAAAGTTCAGCCGAAAGCTTGACCCGCTGTGCCTCGCCTCCTGACAATGTGGGAGCAGGTTGGCCCAGTCCAATATAGCCAAGACCCACGTCAAACAGTGTCTGCAGCCGTCTTTTGATACGTGGGATATTCTTGAAGAAATCCAAAGCTTCCTCTACAGTCATGTCCAGCACATCGGAAATGGTCTTCCCCTTGAATTTAACCTCCAGGGTCTCTTGATTATATCGCCTTCCTTTGCAGACCTCACAAGGGATATAGACGTCCGGCAAGAAATGCATCTCGATTTTTATCGTTCCTTCTCCTTGACAGGCCTCGCAGCGTCCGCCTCGCACGTTGAATGAAAAACGTCCCGGCTTGTAGCCGCGTATTTTTGCTTCCGGCAATGAGGCGAATACTTGCCTCACATGGTCAAAGAGTTTTACGTAGGTCGCCGGATTAGAGCGGGGAGTTCTGCCAATCGGCGACTGATCGATATTAATCACCTTATCGATATGTTCAAGCCCCTCGATGAGGTCGTGCTTACCGGGCTTGTCCCTCGATTTGTACAGCTTGGAAGCCAGAGCTCGAAAAAGAATGTCCGCAACAAGGGTGCTCTTTCCGGAGCCGGAAACACCGGTTACGCACACAAAAACCTCCAGAGGGATGGGGACATCGATCTCTTTCAGATTGTGCTCAGCAGCTCCCTTTAGGATCAAGAACTTGCCGCTCAGTGGCCGCCTCCGGTCAGGCAAGGGTATCTGCTTCTCTCCCCGCAGATACTGTCCGGTCAGAGAGTTGGGACATGCAATGATCTCCTCAACTGGCCCAGTCGCAACAATCTCTCCACCGTGAAGACCAGCGCCGGGTCCAATATCTACAAGATAATCAGATTCGCGGATGGTTTGTTCATCATGCTCAACCACTATGACCGTATTGCCGAGGTCTCGGAGCCTCTTCAAGGTGCGGATCAGACGACGATTGTCGCGCTGGTGCAGTCCTATGCTAGGTTCATCCAAGATGTACAAGACCCCCACTAATCCTGAACCAATCTGAGTGGCCAAGCGGATCCGCTGCGCTTCCCCTCCGGATAAGGTTGCTGCAGCCCTCGCCAGGGTCAAGTAGTCTAGACCAACATCGACCATGAATTGGAGTCTTTCACGGATTTCTTTGATTATCCGTCTTGCAATCAGCATTTCCCTTTCGCTCAAGCTCAGCTGTTGCAGGAATGCCAGCGCTTTCTTGGCCGACATCTCGCAGATCTGATAGATATTCAGGTCGGCAACGGTCACAGCCAGACTGGTGATTTTCAACCGAGCGCCGTGACAAACAGAGCAAGGGATATACCTCATGTAGTCTTCGATCTTGGACCGGACTGAATCTGAATCTGTTTCACGGTGACGTCTGGCCAGATTAGGGATCACTCCCTCGAATGTAGTGTCGTAGCTTCTCATTCTGCCTGTCAAGCTGCGATAGCGGATATGGACTCGGTCATCTCCTGTACCGTAAAGCAAGATCTCTTTTTCGCTGTCGTCTAAGTCGCGAAAGGCTGTGTTCATATCAATATCGTATTGGGCGGCAACCGCACTGATTATTTTGGGATAGAAGTCGACTCGAGTATGGTAGAAAGGGGCAAGGGCCCCTTCAGCAAGGGTGCGGCTTGGATCGGGAATCACCAGATCGGGATCGACTTCCACGCTTGAGCCCAAGCCTCCGCAGTGAGGACAAGCCCCGTAAGGACTGTTGAAGGAGAACATCCTGGGAGAGAGTTCCTCAAAGCTGATTCCGCAATCAATGCAGGCGAAATGAGTGCTATAGGTGTCTCTTCTTCCTTGCTCAGCATCAAGTGTCTCTACGGTCACGATGCCTTCCGTAAGATTGAGCGCAGTCTCAATGGAATCCGCCAGACGTCTTTTGATGCCGTCTTTCATTATTAACCTATCCACGACGACGTCGATAGTATGACGGACATCCCGCTCGAGACGTATATCCTCGTCAAGGCTGTAAGAATCTCCGTCCACTTGCACCCGAGCGAAGCCGTCCTTTCGCAATCTCTCAAAAAGATCGCGGTATTCTCCTTTTCTTCCTCTGATGACGGGAGCCAGAACCATGAATTTGGTCTTGTCCGGCATTTCTAGAACCTGCTCTATGATCTGCTGCGACGTCTGCTGCGCTACCACATTTCCGCACTGGGGACAGTGTGGAATTCCGATCCGCGCAAACAGGAGCCGTAAATAGTCATAGATCTCCGTCACAGTTCCCACAGTCGAGCGTGGATTCTTTGTGGTCGACTTCTGATCGATGCAGATAGCAGGCGACAGTCCCTCAATCA
>CAYFXD010000034.1:0-19361 GCA_964347095.1 uncultured Actinomycetota bacterium
CATCCCTTGGAAATCCGAGAGGAAGTCCGAAGTTGGTAGTGTGCAAGCGCAAGAGACTACTCGCTGCCGACTAATGACTACCAACTCTAGAAAGGAGGCGAGGGAGATATTGTATGCAACGTCCAATAGCGATTCTTAGAAAAGGAGGGAAGAAAAAGTGCCAAAAAAATCAATACTATTTTTGGTGTTGATAACCGTAGCATTGTTGTGCATGAGTGGAATTGCCCAGGCTAACTTCGCAATTCACGGTGGCTACTTAGCAGATACCGATGCGTGCGCTGGTTGTCACAGAGCTCACACTTCTACTTCAGCCATAACCTGGATTGACAAAAGCGGAACCGGAGTTAGAAGAAGCGCACTCTTGGTTGGTCCTCCAACCACCCAGGTGTACATCTTCTGCTATGTGTGTCACTCCTCCGGTGCTCCTGGCGCAGCAACCGACGTAGAAGGCGGAGTGCTTGACTCAACATCCCCAGGCGGAGCTGTTGAAGGTGCTCACAGCGGCAATTCAGCCACTGACCCGGGTCCTGATGAAGCGGCCGACTTTAGTCAAATAAACCAGACTCTAAATGGTGGTGGATTTGAGCTCTTGGGAAACGACATCAATCGGCCGAGTACTTCCACGCATGAAGTAAAAGGTGCTGCCTGGCAAGCTTGGGGTAAAGATACCAACATAGCTGGTTACATCTTTATGGATTGTTGTTCTTGCCACGACCCACATGGATCATCCAATTACAGAATCCTCAAAGACTATGTGAATGGTCACTGGGTAGGAGGTTATCAAACCTTCGCAACGTTGACCGACCCGCTCCCTAGGCCATTTGTCATATCAAATGAGCAGGGGTATCCACTAGCAGGCACAAATGGTCCTGCTGCTACACCTTCCGGTACTCATGTCGGTGCGGGAGCTGATAGCACCATTATAGGTGCAGCGACTCATGGATTCCGCTTGCACAGACAGTATAACAACGGTGATCTGGTAACTGCTAACTATAATAATGGGTATGAGTACATCCCCAGTTATACCAAGGCAAGATACGCCAGAGGTTATGAGCCTGATTCTGACACCCTGGATATGGACCGTGGAATGAGTGGATGGTGCTGCGCTTGTCATGAGAACTATATGGCAGGAAGCAAACCTTATACGACTGCTGTCGGCGATGACGAGTATGGCGACGGTGCGACCAGTATAAGTAGATGGATTGAGGATAGAATTGCTCCACCTGGACCAGGTACATATACCGGTGAGGGGCTGGGCCCACCGCTGGAAAAGGGACCCACTAGTATTCTGGTAGGTATTCTTGATGAAGATATCACGGCCGACGAGTTGCATATCACTGTAATAGATGCCAGTGGTTTTCCAGATCCGTGGGGGTCTGGCGGTACGTTTGCTGAGCTGGCAGACGGCATCCACTACACGTGGACCGAAGGTACACGGAACACAGAGGTGCAAGAGATCAAGTATATAGGCATCTGGGGTGAAGGCGATACCATCATGACCAACGAAGGAGAAATCACCATTCCAAAATTTGAGATGGTGGCCTACAAGGATATTGTCGGCAACACCTTCGTTGTTCCAAACGACGGCCGAGGTGCGTTCGATACTGCTGCACAAGCGTTCAAAACTGGTTCAAAAGTATATCTCGGCTATGACGCTTCTGATGGCTATGGCGATCTGGTAAGACATCGTCATCCGATGAATGTAGATTTCAGAAAATGGCAAGATGCCCTTTATACAGGAATCTCATTTGTCGCAGGTGACAGAGCTCTAGTTCTCCGGCCGAATGATTGGCAATTATTTGAGGGCGACATTGTTCAAGTTGACATCCCACTTGATCACGATCCCTTTACCGAGCAAACGATAATGGATACTAACTATGATACTAACAACTGGAACAACACAAATACCGATGAGGGCCCGACAACGAACGGCTATTTCGGTGCCAACACTCTTGAAGACTGGATCGAATGTCTAACCTGTCACCGGGCACACGGTACCGATGCCACTATGTCTGGATTTGCCGGTGCAACACTGATGCCTGCGCAAATCGAAGGCTTCAACACCCTCATACCTAATCCAGGCACTGATGATGGTGTACCACCAACCGGTGATAGTGCACTGCTAAGAGCAGACAACCGCGGCGTGTGCGAACGCTGCCATAACAAGTAGAGAGGAGGGAAGAATACAACTATGAGTGCTAAGAACAACAACAAGAAACGCGGAATCACAAGACGCGATTTCATAAAGTGGTCAGCTGCAGCGGGTGCAGCAGCAAAAGCTGTTGATTGGACCAAAGTTGGTCCATCACTTGCAGCGCCAACTGTTGCTAACACCTACCGCAACATCTGTCCATATTGCTCAGTTTCATGCGGAGTAAAAGTGGACGTAGACAATGCTACCCATGCCAACGGCACAATCGTCGATATCTACGGCGATGAGACCAATGTGCTCAACCAAGGAAGCCTGTGCTCTAAGGGCTCTGCTCTCTATCAACTAGTGAACAGTCCTGCACGAGTCACTGAGCCTCGTGTCAAGATCGGTGATGGCGTTGATGGTACTTGGTATAGACACTCAGGTGGTGCTGAAGCAGGCTGGTTAGATATCTTTGGACTCACAACATGGGCAGATAATACATATACCTCTAACACACTTAACTTAGCCAACTGGGAGACAATAGGAGCCTCTGGTATTCCAGATGGGACTCCTGGCAGTGGTACGTATAAGACTTTACCTCAGAGTATGGCCGATACCCGTGCCACAGATCCCAATAAGGCGGGTTTTTGGGGTAGTTCCCACTTGACCAATGAAGAGTGCTACCTCTACCGAAAGCTATTGACTCTATACGGTACGCACAACATCGAGCACCAGGCACGTATATGACACTCTACCACTGTCCAAGGATTGGGCAATTCATTTGGTAGAGGTGCAATGACCAATCATTACATTGATATGAAAAACGCTGGTTGCTTCTTGGTGTTCAGCAACCCGGCCGAGAACCATCCTTCATGTATGCAGTATGTAAATGAAGCACGGTTCGGAGCAAACAAAGCTCCTATGCTGGTTGTTGAGCCACGCCGTACTCGAATGGGTTCAATGCTTCAAACAGGTGAGGAAAGAGTCAATGGCAAGGATGTCTTTTGCCGGATCAGACCCGGAACCGATATTGCTTTTATAAACGGTATCTTGAAGAGACACTTTGCCAACGTAGATGCAAGCGGTGATACCAGTGCTACCACATCCCTAGATACTGAAGTTGGTTCTTATATGAGGCGCCTAGGGCCTGCGAGCGGCGGCTGGTTCAATGACAAAGCAAGCATGCCCACAAATTGGCCGTATTGGACAGATTCTCTGTTCCGAACCAATGAGGGGTACGGAAGTGTTCCAGCTGGTAAGCCGACAGATTACTTGCGATACGGGCGAGATGTCAATGCTTCAACTGGTCTCCGGGTTGATAATGGTAATCCTTCAGCCGAATTTGCCGTTGATCCGAACAAGACGTCAGGATGGCTAGCTGTCCCGGCTAATGCACTCTGGGCCAATAACAACCTGTGTCCAGTCATCGCAAATGATCTGAATGCGTCAGCATCGGGTGGAACGATGACCGTCTATGAGACCTACAAGGCAAGGGTAGCTGGTTATAGTAGTGCCGAAGTTGCTAATATTTGTGGGTGCGATGCTGCAACCTTCGAGCAGGTGGCAGATACGTATCTCAACAACAGTTGGGATTACAACCATCCGAAGAGCCACGTTAATGATGACACCACGAACGTCGTGGCCGCGGCTAATGCCACAGATCTTGCGAGCGCACAAACATTGGCTAATGAGATCAAAACTGACTATAACCTCCACCGAACCCAAGCCGGTGTTCACGTGGCAGATGACACCACAAATGACGTGACCTCGCTTAATGCCACAGATCTTGCTTCGTTGCAGACATTGGTAAACGAGATCAAAGCCGACCTTAATGCCCACCGAACAGAAGCTGGTGTCCACACCATAGATGACATAACGAGTAGCGTAAGCTCGGTAGATGCCACGAATCTTAATACCGCAATAGTCTTGGTAAACGAGCTCAAAGCTGACTACAATAGTCACCGCGCTATCCATAATGCTACAGGATATAGGGCAGGGACTATTCTCTATGCTATGGGTACTACTCAGCACACTCACGGGTCTGCCAATGTTAAGTCGTACGCGAATCTTCAGATCATGACTGGTAATATCGGCAAGCACGGCGGTGGCGTAAATGCACTACGAGGAATCGGAAACGTCCAAGGCTCAACGGATATGAACCTCTTGTATCATATCTTGATGGCCTACGTTGCCACTCCTCCGGCAGATACCGTGTCCAGCGCGGCTGCGGCAGGTGCTAGTAGCTACAAGACAAAGAAGAGCAACTTCTTTGCCGAAAGCACAAACCCTGACTACCGATGCAAAGTCAAAGCCGGAGATGTATGCGGGTACGCAAAGCTTCTTGCAAATACGAGAGGCGTTACCAGCATTACCGGACCGGTTGCTGGCGAATACACTGTCAATCTCGATGGTAACCTTGGTGCAGCTCTGGCTAAGGGCGACAAAGTGTTTATGGAATATGAGTCCTGGTTGTTAGCCAAGAGCTTTGGTGGTAGGAGTGTGTGGCCAAGCTACAAATGGTCACCGGCCTCCGGTCTGCAAAACCCAGGCTATGGCCATTTCAGTTGGGGTGGAGGTCTACCCTGGGGCCATCAAGGAACCTGGGCTGTAGTGCGTACCTTCTGCTCCCGTGGCGATGGTGACAATACAGGTGGGTTTTATCCAGCAGCAAACATTGGTGGTGAGCATGCGATTACTGAGGTATTGTACGATGACTATATGGCCAAAGGTGCCGGAATGGACCATCGTACTATGGTAAATCAGACCTCGCCTTCGATGCCAGGGCATGATCCTGATCTACCTGACCAAGAGGGCTGGGTTGTCTGGGGCATGAATCCCAGAGTAACCGTTGCCAATGCGCTTAACGTGGGAGACGCGCTCAAGAACCTTACCTGGTTGGTGGGCGTTGATATGTTCATCAATGAAACCTATGATGCGCCACGCAAGAGCGGTGGCATAACCTACTTCTTGCCAGCAGCTTCCCCGATGGAGACCACAGGAACAACGTCCAATTCCGGTCGTTGGATCCAGTGGAGATACCAGGCAGTTGAACCTCTTGGTGGCTCTCGAACCGACTTGGAGATTTTATTCAAGCTGGCAAGAGCGTTGCACGTCAAGTGTGATGGAGTTGGACCTGGTGATATCAACTGTGGCTATACCGGAGTGCCAAACAATGGCGTTGTGGCCTACAACAACATCTGGAAAGCGCAGTATGCTGATATGATGACCATAACTGGCTTTGGCGAAGGCGAAAAGCTGGGAACTGGTAACGGAACCACAGGACCATACAACTTTACGGTTGCTGATGGTAATTGTATTGCCAATACCGTCAAGATTGGGTGGACATCTGGTGGAGCTGCGCAGTCTGATACTGACAACGGAGGTGGTGGGTGGACTGCATCTGGAGGCACGGTCAACTACGGTACAGGAGCTATTAGCATCACGCTTGCTACTCCTGCTGACTTTGGTACGTCGATAACCGTAGATTACGCCTCCACTTCTTCCTACACCTTTGATAACGGTTCAGGCGGGAATCTCGCGGATCCAGCAACAGCTTGGAGCAATGATGATTATCGAGCCAGCCTAGAAGGTCCTGATAACGGAATTCTGGGAGGTTCTCCTGCACCTCTAGGTTATGCTGGCTATGCAGAGAGAGTAGCAATCCAGACCAACACCAGCGCTTGGGATCAGTATGGAAACCCAGGCACTAACTGGCTACACGGTAGTTCTCGCCAAGGAGGCGGCAAGTACGGTGCGTTCCACTGTCCACGGCAGAACCACAGAGGATTGCTGGATAATCCCAAAACAACTCATGGTGACAACTCCATGTTCAACCGTACCCAAGCTCGCAGCAATGTAGATGGCCCAACCAACAAGGGCGTATATGGCGGATTCTCCTGGGTATGGCTCCGAAACAGAAGGTGCTTCTACAACAAGGGCGGTTTCTGTCCCGACGATGTGGGAGATATCTTTGTTACGCCTAATGAAGTTGGAACTACCTTTGTAAAAGTTCCAGGTCATTCTAATAGTCCCCCGGTTATCCCATACTCTGGTTGCTGGAGAGGCCGTCGTGCCATGAAGGACATTCCGATCAACACTGGAGATCAAACCTGGGACAGACTTGGCTTTACGCCGGTTCACTGGGAGCCTCATGAAACTCAAAGAGCGGACTTGGTAACTACCTATGCTCAGATTGGTAAGAAATCTGTGGAACCCTATGCTGATGATGTTACCGATAGGACAAACTATCCACTAATTCTTACCACCTTCCGTCATACCGAGCACTTCCAGGGTGGTCCAATGACCAGGAACGTACCATGGCTCACTGAGCTGGTTCCTCAAGCGGTCATTGAGATCAATCCGGTCGATGCGGCGGCTAGAGGAATCTTGGACGGCGATGCTGTTGAGGTCAAGTCCATGAGGACCGGTGGCAACTTCATCGGAAAGTGGAAAGCTGTGGTTAGCTCTGGACCAAGCGCAACCCAAAAAACTGCGCCGGGCGTAGTCGCAGTTCCATGGCATTGGGGTTATGCAGGCCTGGCAACTGGCCCAACCGCCAATGAGATTTGCATTGATGCGCTGGACGGAAATACTAACATGCCAGAGACCAAAGCATGTCTCTGCGAAATCCAAAAAACTACATGGTCGTAAGGAGGTGGGATAAAAAATGGCATTAATGGCTGTATTGCAGGATATTGATAAGTGCACCAAGTGTAGAGGCTGCGTGGTAGCATGTCAGCGCAATTGGCCTCGTCACCAGAATGTTCCAGCAGGAATGTTGGTTGCATCGGGTACAGCGGATACTATTTCAGCCGATGATCCGACAACTGCCAAGGGTCAGAGAACTGGTGACAGAGCCCCGTTTGTTAAATACAACTGCTGGCATTGTCCATCTCCGCCATGCGAGCGGGCCTGTCTAGCAACCGGAAGAGGAGCTATTGTCAAGACTGCTGATGGAGCGGTACATATCGAACAGCATCCAGATCCGGCTAATCCGTGGGACAATCAGTACTGTGACCCCACAGATCCAAAGTGCAAGGATCTTGCTGGAAGGCTAGTGTGTGTTACTGCGTGCCAGAGAGGTGCTTATCCACGTCGCGGATTAGGCGACGGTGTCAATGACAAGGTCTACAAATGTACTTTGTGTGGCACCAATGCTGAAGGTAACAGTGGACTTGTTGCTGGTACCGGTTCAAAGTGGATCGGTCCAAACGGCATTGGCGATGCCGCGGATTACCTTTTCAGTGGTAGTCCACCTATACCTGCTTGTGTACAAGCTTGTACTGCTGGATCGCTCTATTATGGCGAGAGAGTTGATGTCGATAAGTATGCAAGAACAATCGATAGAACAACAAAGCTCGATGCATCTGGTAATCCGGTACAAAGAGATACCGAGCTCTACCCCTACAAAGCCGGGCACTCGCCCTATCCGAACGACTCACGCTCAGCAGGTGGATATATCTGGGTCAGCCGGAACATCTTTGGTCATCCCACCGGTGATCCTTACGTGGAAGACCATGCTGTTCCTATGCTGGAGATGCTGCTCAACAGCCCGGCAGGCAAGATGTTGCTCATTCCAACAGTTGCTGCGGGCGGGCTCTATGCGCTCTATGAACGCAAGAAAGCAAGAGCGAAAGCTGAAGCATCAAAAGCCTAAAACCAAGAACCGGGGTCAGACCTCCCCGCCTAGTGTGAACAGGTAGGGAGCAATCTTATCCCGAAAAAACCTGGTAGTAGCAAAAGACGCGATACAAATCCTTGCTACGAGAGTGCTTTACGACTCGACACAAATCCCCCGCCCGATCCCGAAAGGGGCGGGGGATTTTGTGTTCCCTTGAAACCGGAAAAAACCGGGGTCGTTCCTCCTCATATAGTTTGAGCTGGCTTCTAATTCTCTTATCTGTAATTTAACGGTTTATCAGGGGCAGCGATTCTAGAGAGTATGACGAACAATCTTGCCTGAGCCAGAGCCTTGGCTTTGCGCATAGATAATTGCGAACTACTAGCAATTCTCGTACGGCTGGATCTCGCTTGTGTATGCAGCAAGCGAAAGAGCGACAATAGCGACCAGAGTAGAGCAAAAAGAAGCTGAGTCATTGAATCGCCCGTAACGCTATGGTATAAAAGCACAGAGGCGGCTCTGATTGCGCAGAGGACAGAAAAAGCCATGAATCTAGAGGCGGAGGGAAAATGCCAAGAAAGCCAAGAATTGATTTGGCCGGCTATGTATATCACGTAATGGCAAGAGGAAACAATCGGCGGAAGATCTATTTAGAAGACCGAGATTTCTTGCGATTTGGTCAGTTGTTGCGGCGTATGAAGGAGAAGTATGAGATCTTGGTATATGTATGGATGCTTATGCCGAATCACTACCATCTGTTGGTGAAGCCCACGCGAGATGGCACTCTTTCTCGGTTGATGCAATCACTCAATACAGGATACACAGGCTATTTCAACAGGAAATATGAAAGGTGTGGGCACCTCTTTCAGGGAAGATACAAGAGCATCTTGGTCGAGCGCGAGACGCATTTTTTGGAATTGATCCGTTACATTCACTGCAATCCTGTAAGGGCGGAGCTAGTTGAGAACCCGCAGGACTATACCTACTCCAGCTATTTGGATTATTTTACTGACGGCCACGCTGGCATGGTTGAGAAAGACGAAGTGCTTGAGTTGTTCGGGAAAAGAAGAGAGACTCAACTAAGGAGATTCACGGAGTTTGTAAATGAGCAAAGGCAGCGAAGTGTTTATGACCCCGATAGATTCTTGAGGAATTTGCTGCATGGAGATGGCGTGATTGGCAGTAAAAAGTTTGAGCAAGAAGTAAATTTGCGGTTAAGAGAATTAAGGGGCAGCTAGAAGGCGGTTAGGAGGTCTGACCCCGGGCTTTCCCTGGTGGCGTCAGCCTATTGCCAAATGGGCAACGATCCTTTAGTACAACGCAAAAAAAACATTGCAGCAATTTTGTTTATCGAATATAATTCCTGATTAAGTAAATTGGTAAAAAGCGGAAGTGTCCAAAAGGACACCTGGTCAAAGGAAGGAGATTTTTAATGCCTGAAGTATCAGAGACAAACAAGCTGGAAATCATGATCGAGCTGCCCGCAGACACAGTAGAGAGCCTCATTGAATTGGCGAGAAAGGTGCGGGATGGGGGAGACAGCGAAATCGGTATATCAGAGATTGTGACTTCAGCTGTCAGAGTATTCATGGAGAGCGGAATTGATATTTCAGGTGCTGAAGATGAACAGGAAATCATAGAGAGGATCAGAGATTATAGAATGCCCAATTGAGAGAAATCATGACGCGATCCAACGACAGAGCTTGTTCTAGCAGGATCATCTGCACAAAGCGATGCAGAATCAGTGCAAGGGCAAGTCGTGAGGATCAGTTGCAGGGTGCCGGCACATCTTTCTGGATTGTTCTGGATGACGCAACCAAACGAGAATCTTTGACGGGATTTGTGTATGATGGCAGGGCAGCAAACATACCAGTGGACAGGCCCGCCAGGTTGCCTATAGCCAGAGTACACCACTCAAAATTCTGTCAAAATACTTGCAGGATTTTTCAAGGATGTGGAGAATACTTTCCGAAATTTGACAGACGTTAGCATAAGATACTTCAATGACCAGTAATTTCGATTACTGGGAAAAAGCTCAGCTGGTGGAGTAAAGGAGCAGTTGAGAAGGGCGGAGGTGATAACAGGAGAGATGGGAAGAGTCAGAATTGAATAGAGAGAAGAAAATGGGGCTTTTTTGTGCCCAAAAGCCCTTAGACGAAACTAGCAGGAACTACCATTTTTTTGGAAGGTTGCTTGGATCAAGCAAAAGCAGCCACCAATTTTCAAGCACATGACTTGAGGAAGAAAAACCAAGAAGAGCCATAATAAGATTTTGAAGTTCGATGCTTTCTCTAGGAGGTTAGTAGCAGCAGGGGAGATAGCAGATTCCTCAGGTCAGAGAGACAAAGAAGAATAGCCGAATCGACATATTCAACGCCGCTGTATCATATACACCACTTTCCCACTTCTGGGCAGGAAATCAATGGACCGGACACGGTTAGCCTGCCTCCCATGAAGTCACATTATTTGCAGCCGTCATAACAAATTCGGACAACTAAGAACTTTCCAAAGTGCAAGCCTAGACGCAAAAGCAAAGAAGCAGCTTTCAGCGCTCGTCAACACGGTGCTTTTCTGTTTTGCTATCAGAGCTGATCTCGTAGGAGAAGATGAATTTTCCATGACCTTTCCCAGCAACCATGTTTACTCATGCATCGAAACAGTGGAGCAACCAAAAACCGTACTTTTCTGCACTATGTTGTCCTTTGTCCGTTTCTCTGGGGGTCTTTTGGGCACATTTGTCTACACAACCCGTGAACCAAGAATTGGGGTTCTTTGCCCATCCGAATGACAAGCGTCGGTCATGATGCTTGTCTTTTGTTTTAGTCCAGAATTCTGGCTCCTGAATTGTCTGTTCTGGGCTCCCGGTGCTTGTGGGTGCCTTGTTCGGCTTGGCTCTGGACGATCCATCCGGCCATCTGATGGGATTACCGATGAGGGAGATCCTTTGCATTGCTCAAGATGACAGAATGGATGGTCATTCTGAGGAAGCGCAGCGACGAAGAATCTGAAACGGAGCAGACCAGGTCCTCAGCTTGGCCATGGATGACATAGTGGGTATGCGGGGCTGACAGGATTGGGGATTGCTCTTGAGCTGGTGCTGGTGATTGCGAATATCTGAAAGGGAGAAGCCCAGATTCTTTACCTTGCTGAGGATAACAAGCTTATTGCATCGCACAGAACTTGGCTTCAGTCAGACGGCATACTGCCAAGGCGGATGTGACCAAGCATAGGTTATTCGGCAGGAAGAAGCTTTATTTCCAGTAATAATGAAGACGAAGGGAGGCGTGGGAAGTAGCTGAATTGCTAGCACCGTTTCAAGCATCATCTGCACAACTATTCGAGTAAGGGAGGGAAGAACGCGTGCCAAAAAAACTAATGGTATTATCGCTGCTGGTTACTATAGCATTGTCATGCCTGGGTGGGATTGCACGGGCAAACTTCGCGATCCATGGTGGATACCTGGCAGACACTGATGCCTGCGCCGGTTGCCACCGAGCTCACACCGCAACTTCAGGCGTATCCTGGATTGACAATGCAGGAGTCAGACGAAGCGCGTTGCTGGTCGGTCCGCCAACTACTCAGGTGTATGTCTTCTGCTATGTATGTCACTCTTCCGGTGCTCCTGGTGCAGCAACTGACGTAGAAGGCGGAGTACTTGACTCGACCTCACCAGGTGGAGCTGTTGAAGGTGCGCATAGCGGTGATATGACTCAGATCAACCAGACACTAAACGGTGGTGGATTTGAGTTCTTAGGAAACGATCTTAATCGTCCGACTACCTCCACACACGAAGTGAAAGGTGCTGCCTGGCAAGCATGGGGCAAAGATGAAAATATAGCAGGTTACATCTTTATGGACTGTGTATCTTGCCACGACCCACATGGATCATCCAATTACCGCAGCTTAAAAGATTATGTGAACGGTCACTGGGTAGGAGGTTATTCAACTTCCTCAGGCTCGGTGATAGGCGGCGTAGACCCTGATCCTCTACCTTTCGTCATATCCAACGAAACTGGCTACCCACTAAAAGGGTCACCGGTTCCGGCCGCTACGCCAACCGGTACGAGCAGTGGCCCAATTAGCAGTGCAATGATGGCTGCACCTACCAATGGATTCCGTCTGCACAGACTCTACAACAATGGAGACCTGACAGCTGGCAATTATAACAATAGCTACGAGTACATCCCCAGCTATACGATCGCCCGGTATGCACGTGGTGAAAATGCAACCGTGATTAACCAGTATGATCCCAACAAAGGCATGAGTACATGGTGTTGCGCTTGTCATGAGAACTATATGGCAAGAACAGGTATCAGCAAATGGGCCATTGGAAGCGTAAATAGAGGCAGTGCGAATCCCGGTGCCCCGGGTAATTATCCCGCAGGCGCAGGATCAACCACTGTGCTTGTTACCAGCATTAACGAGGGATCGGGAGGGCTCACAACTGATGATCTCACGGTTACAGTTGCTGACACAACAGGCTTCCCAAATCCCACCGATGCTGATGTGAACAACATAAAATACATCGGAATCTGGGGCGAGGGCGAGACAATCCACACCAACGAAGGCGACATGACGATTCCCAAGTTTGAGATGGTGGCATATGCGTCAATAACTGGAAACACCTTCAATGTCCCGGCCGGTGGTAGGGGAGCGTTTGACACGGCTCAGCAATTTTTTGCCAACGGCTCTCTTGCATACCTTGGTTATGATGCTTCTGATGGCTATGGTGATCTGGTCAGACATCGTCACCCGATGAACGTGCCGCTTTCAAATTGGCAACAAGGAGGGACAAATCCCGAGGTCAATCCCACTTGGGTGGCTGGTGACAGAGCGCTCGTAGTGAATCCAAGAGCATGGCAGCTCTTTGAGTCGAATATTCCTTGGGTCGACATTCCTCTGGACCACAATGCCGGCTATCCAGCGGTCGATGCGCTTTCTGAACAGGACATAAGTGTTCAGATCCATACTCCGCCTGGCCCGTACTTTCCCGATTCAGGTAATCAGGAATATGATATTGAAGACTGGATAGAATGTCTCACTTGCCATCGAGCCCATGGTAGCTCAGCTATAATGTCCGGGTATGCTGGAGCCACTCTGCAGCCGGCGGTAATCGAGGGCTATAATACTCTTGTTCCAAATCCGGGCACTGACGACGGAGTGCCGCCGACCGGGGATAGCGCACTGCTGCGAGCTGACAATCGCGGCGTGTGCGAGCGTTGCCACAACAAATAGAGACAAAGAAAGGTAGGCAGTATATACTCCCATAGATAATGCCCAATAACTCTCAATAGAGAATCAATCAAAGGTTGCCTGCAGCGGCTGGACCAGCACCGATGGCGGGGAAGACTCTTCCAAACTATTGCTGCGATCATTGCGGAGAGCATTGGCAGGTGAGAGAACCATCGTCATAGAAATACTCTTTGATGGCAACCGACCCTAGGAATTTGAATTATGAAACAGCGACTGGTCTCAATCATTGTTGCAGTGCATAATCTGCCTGAATACACGAAACTGTTCCTTGTCTCTCTGTTGAAATTCACACCGGCGCGCTTATATGAACTCATTATTATCGACAATGCTTCAAAGAAAGAGACACAACATCTGCTCAAACAGTATAAGGCTCAAGTAATTCGGCAAGAAGAGAACATTGGTGTCACTCCAGCCTGGAATCTTGGGATCAAGCAGGCCCAAGGTGAATTCATAGCCTTTGTTCATAACGATGTTCTACTCACTCCCCATTGGCTTGAGCGCTTGACTCAACCTCTAGCTGATACTGAGGTATGGTGCGTAAGCCCTCGCCTTAGCCGCCAAAACTTGCCGCGGGATTTCGCCAACCTTGCCCAGCTCATAAACGATCAGCCTTCGAAATACTTCAGATCCTATCTAGAGAGGGCTTGCTTTGTAATGCCGCGAAAGGCGGTGGATGCTCTGGGTGATTTGGATGAACAACTTCGAACCTATTATTATGACTTTGATTACCAATACAGATTAGGCAAAGACGGACATGTGCCAGTACAAGCCAACAACGTGGCGATCCACCATTTTGAAAGCAGAACGGCAATCTCAATTCCGAATCTAATCAAAAGACGGAAGCCGCCTGAGTGGGAATACTTGCACAAGAAATGGAACATGGCTTCGACTGGTTCTCCAGTGACCGGAGGCAGCTTTGAGGAGCATATGCGGCGATTAAAGTCGGTGGAGATACCTAGGAGCTTGCCGAAATATAGGGGTAAGGAAGAGGGTGAGATTGAGGCTCAGAAGAAGGGCAAGGGCAAGATAATTGCTTGCATAAATGTGTTCAACGAGGTGGAGTTTTTACCAGGTTGCGTGGAGAGCTTGGTAGGGATTGATGAGATTCATATTGTGGATGGAGCATACAAAGACTTTCCTCATAAAAAGCCTTGGTCCACGGATGGAACAGTTGAGTGGATTCAAGAGCAAATGAAGAAGGATGGGAGGATAAGGCTGACCAGGTGCGAGAGGGCATAGGAAGATGAGACTGAAAAGCGGAATGCATTCTTTACCGGGAGTGAGGGGGATTGGTATCTGATAATTGACGCTGACGAGCAGCTTATCGGGAAGACAGATGAGGCGGATGCGATTGCTGAGTTGAGGGATTTTCTTGAAGGATGCAATCTGGACGGGTTTGCCTTAAGAATAAGGGAGGCCTTTGCGCAGGCAGATGTTTATCAATACGCGAGGCTATTCCGGCATTTGCCAGGCATACGCATCGAGGCATGTCACTACAATATAGTTGCCGACGATGAGAGATATCTATGGCTGGAGGTGGAAGAGGGGGGCAATCTAATGTTGTATTCTGGATTATATCTCTTGCATCAAAAGTGCTTTCGAGCTCCGGCCAGGGTCCATGAGGCGGAATCATACTACGAGAAGAAGAACGCTGGTGAGATCCGGAATCTCAGTGCGCTTATAATAAAGAACCATGGTGACAAGTCCAGGGAAAAGGCTCTTAGGTGCTGGGTTAAGATGTACAAACACCTAATGTCGCAAGTTCCAGCTGAGCTCCGGAAGGGACTTGAGCTAGATCCGAAATATCTGAAACTGGCCGAGTGACAAAGTTAACTGTTAGGGTCAGTTTTAGTGTCATTACCAGCCGGAGGCGAAGCAATCTTACTTTTGCATCTGGCGGCGGCGAAAAGAAACGGGTCTTAGAGCGATTTCAGTGCCGCTGAATTGCTTTGACCAGTGCGGGTAATGTGTCGGTGCTAAGATTGCCACGTCGCCCTGCGGAGCTTCTCACAATGACGATTGCAAACGAGCACTTGCTGGCGCCATTGCGAACCGAAGGTGAAGCAATCCTGCTTTGGGGAACGCACGGAGCTGGGAGTCATTATCTCGGCCAGAATATTCTTACAGGTCTGGTGGGAGATTGCTGGGTCACCCCAATTAGGCTCCTGGCAATCCCGCTTTGCAGGGTCGTGTGGTTAGAGGGGCGGCAGAAACCAATGACATGCGTGTCTTCAGTTTCCCATGCGAAGCAATCGCTATTTGCATTTTTATTGTAGCGTCTGTATATTAAGACTTAGTGCACTTACTACCTGCGTTTATGTTCCGAATGACATCTACGGAGTTCCTAAGAACAAAGCGGAGTATTGATGCCAAATACTAGCGAGAATACGAAGGCCTTTGTCTTCCTCCTTGGGTTTGTGTTTGTCTGGGCATTTTCCATTCTTTTGATGTTTGTTGGGGTTCGGGTTCTGCCGGCGATTGTTGTTGTTGCAGGCAGAGCTCTGGTCGCTGCTATCTTCATGCTTATTTTTTTTGGCAGAGTGACTGACTTGAATCTTGGCAAACGGACTCTGGTGCAGCTTGCTATTGCGGGTCTTTTGGGCATTGCCATTGCACCATTGTTTCAAATCATCAGGCAATATTCCTATGCGCCCTCGGCAAGCGATGTCGTATTTATTCTTGGTCTAGGTCCCGTCTTCATGCTGGCTGGCTCATTCATATTTCTTGAGAAGCCGACATTTGCGAAAATTTTCGGTACTTCAGTTGCATTATTGGGCATAGTCTGCGTGCTGGCCAATTGGGAACAGCCCAGTTCATTTGCTCCATTTTCCAAATTCATGCGGAGCGAAGTTTGGATGCTCGCATCGGCTATCGCCTTTGCGGGATTCACTGTGATCGGGAAGAGCCTGATTAAAGAGCATGATCCACTGGTGGTCGCAACTTTTGCGATTCTTTTTGGAAATCTGCCGCTTGTCTTTTTTGCCTTTTATGAGGGCCAGATGGGTGAAATCTTGCGGCTTTATTCTGGAAACTGGATCGTGGTACTGCTTCTGGGTGTGTTTGGTACGGCGTTGGGTACGATCTTTTGGTTCAAAGCTCTGGAAAAAGTTGAGATTTCAAAGGCCGCATCAATAATGTTTTTGGCGCCAATATTGATCACGATACCCACCATATTCGAGCGAAAGATAGGAATCTGGGGTATTACCCCAATGATGACCACACCCGTAATTGTTGGAGCAGTTCTGGTTATGGTTGGGATCATTATCATTTGGCAAGAACCGAAAGAGGCACGGGTTATGGAGTTATCAACTGACGGCAAAGAACAGCTAGTAGATGAATAAAAATTGACTAAAAGAGCCACATACGATAGCGAACATTTGGACAGAGATTTTGGGATCATTTGGCATCGGGGAGGTTTACATTGCAGGTCCTTGACTACGAGTTTTCTGAGCGGTTTGACAAGCTTTATCGGAGCGTTAGGAGGAAGCTGAAAAGGAAGATTGTGTTTTACCCCATCGATCAGCATCCCAGCGAATATGTGCGAGACACCAGGGGTGCGCATTATATCGATGAAATGACAGTGAGCGTGTTTATCAATACCGAGAAACTTGAATCTACTGAAGCTGAGATCACCGCGGCTGAAGATATGGTGTATGCACTGATTCGCGCAGTTGAAAAGTTTCCTTTTGCCTTGGCCAATACGGAGCTTGATGAGGAAAAGCTGTTTGAGGCTGAGGTTATTGCCGGGACCATAACCGCTTCAGTGCATCACTTGACCGTGCTGGCCAGGCTCAAAGAGCGCGGTTTCTGGATCCAGGCGGTTCAGGAAAAAGATACTCAGGAACTAGTAAACATGATGTCAGTACCTGGTTTTCAAGAACCTCCAGCTGAGAGTCTCCCATTCTATAATTTCACCATGAAATATATAGAGACCAACTTCTACGAGGAAATAGACAAGAAAGAGGTTATGGGATTGTTTCAACTGAAGACTGAGAACATCATCGCCGCTGGCGAAACAGGCGTAGAGATCATAAAACGCTACGGATATGATACCCCGAAAAAATGCATGAACACCATGGTTGATCTGCGGGATATGCTTCAACTGCAAGACAAGGTCTGGATCATGAACGCCGAAACAGAATTGGTGTTCTAGGGAGAGTGATATGGTGAGCAAGTGAGAGAGTGGGAGCATAACAAGTCATGGCGAGCAACGTAAGATGTTTCCGAGACCTATTAGTGTGGCAGAAGGCCAATGAGTTATTCCTGAACGTGGCGATGCACATCGAGAGATTCCCAAATACATCGGCTGCTGAAGTAATAAGCAGGCAACTCTTAAGGTCCACGTCCTCGATTGGTGCAAATATTGCTGAAGGATTTGGTAGACAGAAAGGTAGAGAATTCCAGCGGTTTTTGACCATTGCCAGGGGGTCAACCACTGAAAGCCAGGACTGGTTGTTGAAATGCGATGCATTGAATCTTTTGGACGGGCCTAGCTTTGTCGATTACTTTCGGTCCTGCGAAGAGATCAAGTTGATGTTGAATGCCATGCTGAAGACGTTAAGAAACAAGCAAAGCAATTGATCACTCATTCACTTTTCACTCACTCACTGCCTGGTCAAAAGGAGGAATATGTATGAAGAAGTGCTGGGAGATAAACCCTAATTGTTTAATTATTAATTGGAAACCGGGGGAAAGCGCGTTTCAAGAAATAAAGAGGGGGCAAGCGCCAAGTTGCATTGCCTTCAAGTTAAAGAAGGGCTGCTGGGAAGTGGACTGGGCGGCCGAGATCGCAACGCTTCCAAACGAAGCCAAAGAATACTGCAAGCAGCGCATGCGCGAGAAATGCCCCAAATGTCCTGTCTATATCGACCATAAAGAGGAATTAAAAGCAATCATCAAGAAAGTCCAGGGAGTTTAAGGGTGCTCAGAGGACTTGATTCACCCGGACAGGTTTGCTGGATGGAGCATCATGTTATTTAGCGGTCCTCGCCTTCGCTCAGAAGAACCGAGCAGCACTGATGGCAAACCAAGACCTTAGATCCTTCGCTTCGCTCAGGATGACAGACTGGTATGTTTCTGATGGCAGGAGGTTAGGGGCGAGCGTGATGGAGAATTGTAGGGACGATAATGGAAAATAGAATCGGATACATTTTGATGTCGCTGGCGATTGCTGCCTTAGTGATGGCAATCTTTGCCTTCTTTTTTCCAGTTCAATCTAATTATATAAAGGGAAATATTGAAGGCGCCATGGGCTTTACAAGGGAGTGGTACACCTATTCCTACACTGTCACAGGAGGATATCTTCTGATACTGGCGGCGATTGCCTCCCTGTATGCGGCTATACGGTTCAATGAGGATCCACAGGACAGAAGAGAGCTGCTCTTTTGGAGCGGAGTAAGCATAGTTTTGATGATATCTACATACTATGCAGGAAGGACGCTGTTCAACTCCTGGTTGCCGGGTGTCCCCTCGGAAGTACAAGGCGCGCTTGGGACTCCCTATGCGGATTACCGCGTATCCATACTCCGCAACATCCCTCAAATTGTGAGCTCAGCCTTCATTGTTGCATTTGCGATGACGGCGATCTTTGATGCCTGGAGAAAGAGGGCAGCAAAGAATCAAGAGGTTCATCCAGAGTAAGTGGATAGTGAGTAGTTGGTAGTCTGTATAGTCAAAATCCGTGATGCTATGCCGTGGGGCGAATAGGCGTCGTTGGAATTCAGACCAGATTGTTTTGAGGGTTTTCACTCACTGTTTCACTCCCTCACTCACGACTGAGAAAACCAGTGATTAAGTGAGTAAGTGATAGAGTGATCGGGCAATTCCGCAGACGGTGTTTGAACTGGCTTTTATTACCTCACTTTGTCACTCACTTTTTCACTTCTTCACTCAGGACCAAGAAAACCAGTGATTAAGTGAATTGGTGAAGGAGCCAAAAGCAAATCCAAGCGAAAAGTGCTCCAAGGGTCTTTCACTCATTCCCTTCGCAAATTGTACTCCTTGGCCAGGCTGTCTGCCATTATTTCTGCTTTTCGGATCTCTTGGAAGGGGAAAGAGTAGTTCTCCATTATGTAGTGCGGGGGCTGGTCGTCAAACTTCATCTTGAATTTCTCGGCGTTTCTGTATAGATCAGTTCCTGGGATCACGTGAAGAGTTGAGAAGATTATCATGTTTGGCCTAAGGTCAAAAATATACTTGACTGATCGCAGGAATCTAAAGAAATTGTCGCCCGGCAGCCCTAGCATCAGATCGCAGAGCACTTTAACGTGCTTCTTAAGCAACAGCTGCACACCGTTTGCGAACTTCTCGGGATCGAAGTTTCGCTGAATATTCTCAAGCGTTTCCTCGTTGACA
>CAYFXD010000035.1:0-9623 GCA_964347095.1 uncultured Actinomycetota bacterium
TTGTTCTACAATTGTAAGTACATGGTAACCCCTATATAGCATGTATTACCCCTTTACCCTCGAGCAACTGGCAAGTCCAGTTGCTCACTCTTTTGGGCGAATAAAGATGAGCACAACGAAAAGGACAAAGCGTTGCGGATAAGGTAGAATAGATGGCGTCAGTGTGAATCGCAGGATATCAGAATAGAGGATTATTGTCTGGCAGATATCTGAGGAGTGCCAAGTTTGCCTTGACGGTGATAGTTGCAGTCTGGCTGATTCTGGTAATTGTCCTCTCCGGTTGCGGAAGGTTTCAGAGTAAATCCAAAAAGCAAGCTGTGTTTGATTTGTCGCATAAGGAAATATTTGCCCCCAACTCAGAAAGGGAAATGGGCCTCTCCGACTTCAGCAAATCTCTTTCCGGTCATGGCTACCAATTGAAGATGAATGAGCAGCCTCTCGCACGAGGGGTGCTGAAAGACGCAGAGCTGCTGGTTTTGGCCGGGCCCATGACGGAGTTCACTCAGGACGAGCAGAAGGCCATAACCGATTTCATAGGAGGCGGCGGCAATCTTCTAATATTGATCCACATATCCCAGCCGGTGATGTCTCTCAGCGAAAAATTTGACATTCAGCCTTCTATCAGCGCAGTCTGTGACGAAGCGAATCCAGTGGAGAATTCTCCTCAGGATTTTTATGTCACAGACTTTGCCGACCACCCACTCGGATCAAGTATGGAGCGACTCGCTGTTTTCGGTACATGGGGTTTAAGAACACGAGATGGTGGATCGGCGAGTATCGTGGCACGAACTTCTGAAAAAGCCTGGGCTGATCTGAATCAGGACCAGCATCTGGGCGAGGATGAACCTCAAGAGAGTTATGGAATCATTGCTGTTTCGAGGCTTGGGGAAGGAAAAATTGTCGTCTGCGCAGACGACGCTATCCTGATCAACAAGTTCTTAGAGGTCGGCGATAACAGGCAGTTTGGCGAAAACCTGATTTCCTGGTTCGAGAACAAGGCAATTTAATAAGCATTTTTGCCGTTTTACAACATAAATCGAACGCTGCTAGCTTACCTTCCTCAGCTCTACTGCTTTTCTTTCTCGTGCCTTGGCCGGCTGGTCCTTACGCCACTGCTCAATCAAATTGATAAGTCTAACCAGGTTTTTGCATGATCCTTCGACCCAATTCCACATGCAGCAGTACCCCCTAGATATTGACCTGACAGGCGAAGCAGTAACTATATGTTGATATTACTACATCGTTTCTGGTCGATCAACACCTTTTTGCTCCCAGCAAAATAAATTGGCTGCTTATGATGTAGGTCACATTGTTTATCTCGGTCTCATACTAAAATAGATCAGAAAGCTATACCAAACACAGATTGTACCAAGAGATTAGAAAAATTCAGAGTGAGATTTGTTGGACATATTGTAGAAGGCTTTTTGTTGCAGGCCCTGGTCCTAATAGACTGTTTATGGTGGATGATTCTGAAAGACGCCCCTTTCTTCCCGCTCAGTTTAGGACCGGGGTCTGTGACATTGGTGCTCTATTTTCCCCCGAGATTGTGTTCACCGTAATATGCCTGGGCTTCTGCCTTCAAATCTTCTACCTTTTGCTTCAGGTCATTTAGCCGATGATTCAGATCATTGATCGCTTTTGCTTTCTGCCCCCGCTCTTCTTGGCCAAGGCCTGGACCGCTATTCAGGGATTGATAAAGATCTATCAGTTCTCTGGCTAGTTTTTTGGCAATCTCGGAGAGCTTTTGATTGGCCCTGTTTGCCTGTTGCTCCATCTTTATGTATGTCTTGAAATCATCACTGATCTCTAATTGCTTTGCCTCGGCAAGGAATTCTGATGCCCGCGACAGTTCCTTCACTTGACGATCCACCTTGGTCTCAATCTTCTCTAGATTTTCAATATTCTTAACAAAATCCGCTTCAGCTTCAGGAGTGACGTCCACCTTTGTCATCAAGTCGGATGCCTCCTGATCAAGCTGGTTGTACTTCTCTATTCTTTTGTTGTATTGCCTGATTAACTGGTTAGCTTTCCCTGTTTGATTTGAGCAACCGCTGTGCGAGACAATCAGCAATGTTCCCAAGAGACCAATTACCACCAAACACCAGAACTGTCTTTTTGGCTTGATCATAAGAAAGTTGCTCCTTTCAATAAATCTACAAGATCTCATCAGGCTCTTTCTTAAGTCTGCCTGCGAATCACTCTGTGGTCAACATCTTTAAGCTGCTGCTCGCCGGCCTGATTCTGCTATCTCTTGGCCTGCTGTGCCGGCATTCGTACCCAAAGTTCCTCTTGGCAACTCTGTTAGTCAGGAACGTGCTTTGGCATCATTAGATCATATACTAATTCTGCAGCAATCGTCCATTCGGGCGGGACAAAATGGAGGCATGTAGTTCGGCAGGGGCGGCAGCGACGTTTATCATTCTGCAGCCTGGGCAATTGAAGTTGACGAAAAGCAAAAACTAAAGTTAAATGCCAGTATGTACCTTGTTGTTTGTCCCACCGAACTTGAAATAGCACTCTTGGAGCAAGACCGAGAACTGTCGGCAAAGGCGGACGTCAAGCTATTTGTCACCGGCCCCGGCATGGTTGATAGTGCCATTTTCCTTACCCGCATTCTTTGCGGAGAGATGACCTCGGTCGGTAGTCGCAATGTTCACGGAGTCTTCCTCTTCGGTTTGGCAGGGGCTTATCTGGATTCAGGAGTGAACATTCTCGATTTCTGCCTGGCTGAGAAGGAACTTTTTGGTGATTTCGGGGTTACGGCTGGCAACAGGATTGCCTATTTTGAAGACCCCGCCATGGGCCGCCGAGGCTATGATCTAAGCAGTGGTTTGGCGCTCGCTACCAAGGAGGTCCTAGAAGCCAGAGGGATCTCTTATCGAGCAGGCAATTTTGTCACTGTAAATTCCTGTTCAGGGACGGCAGAACGCGGTGAATTCTTGCGCCGTCAATTTGGCGCCATCTGCGAGAATATGGAGGGTGCAGCAGTGGCGCAAGTCTGTGACGCTTGGGATCTGCCCCTGGTCGAGGTTCGTTGTATCAGCAATCTGGTTGAAGAGTTAGATCGATCAAAATGGAGCACCGAGGAAGCAGTGAGCAAAGGAAGCAGCATCTTAAAGATAATTCTAGGCGAACTCACCAATAGAGGAAGCACATGAGCTCCACAGACACGCCCTTTACAATTGGTTTTTCCACCTGTCCAAACGATACTTTTGTCTTTTATGCCCTGGTCAAAAACAAATTGACCCAATGCAATCTTAGGTTTAAAGAGATTCTGGCTGATGTTGAAACTCTCAATCGAATGGCTTTTGAACAGGAGCTGGACATCACCAAGCTCTCCTTTCAGGCGTTTGGCCATCTCGTCGATGACTATGTGCTTCTGCGAAGCGGGAGCGCGCTAGGGCGAGGGTGTGGACCGTTGCTGGTCGCCAGAGAATACATGAGGCCAGAGGAGTTTGCCGGCAAAAAGATCGCCATACCCGGAAAGTTTACCACAGCAGCGATGCTGCTCAGGCTATACAAATCCCAGCTGAACAATCTGGTGCCGATGACTTTTGATCAGATAATGCCAGCTGTTAAGCGGCGTGAGGTTGATGCGGGCCTGATTATTCATGAAAGCCGGTTTACCTTTGAAACAGAGAACCTGGTGAAAATAATCGATCTTGGAGAATGGTGGGAGGGCGCCACGGGCTTGCCTATTCCTCTGGGAGGAATTTGTGCTCGGCGTACTCTGGGCGATAGCACAATTGCGGGCATCGATGCTTGCATCAGAGCAAGTGTCGATTATGCGTTCAGCCATCGCGCGGAACCATTGCCATACATTAAAAAACATGCCCAGGAGCTGCAGGATAGTGTCATACGGCAGCACCTTGGTCTCTATGTTAATTCATTTACTCTTGATCTGGCTGAAGAAGGCAGGAAAGCTGTTGAGTATTTGCTCAAACTGGGTTGCGAGAAAGGCCTATTTGCAAAGTACCGTGATGATTATGTTATTGCTTGATAGAAGTTCCTTTGCAGCGAGGAAAGCAATAAAGTGAGGAGAGGATTTTATGCCTGAGCTTCCTGAGGTGGAGACGATCAGAGCAGATCTGGCAACAAGCTGTGTTTCCAAAAGAATTACCAAGATTCAGATCAGCGCTTCACGGATTGCTCGAAAACAGGATTCGCCTGATGAGATCAATGAAGCAGCAGAAGGCCGGGCTGTTAAGAGCATTAACAGGCGAGGTAAATTCCTTCTCTTTATTCTCGATTCCAATGATGCGTTGGTCCTGCACCTCGGAATGACCGGACAGCTCCTTTTTGCCTCCGGTGGCCAGGCTGAGATTGGTAAGCATACACATGCAGTGATATCCTTTGCCGGAGGCGAGAGACTTCTCTTTAATGATGCAAGAAAATTCGGCCAAATCTTTACCGCCGCGAAATCGCAGTTGGAAGAGGAGCTAAATCTTGGCCCAGAACCACTATCTGCCGATTTTAGCAAGGACGACTTCGCGCTGGTCTTGCGACGTCCCACCCAAATCAAACAACTCATGATGGATCAAAGACGGATTGCTGGTCTCGGCAACATCTATACCGATGAGATCTTGTTTGAGGCTGGCATTAATCCTGTCAGGACAGCGAATTCATTGGAAGAACATGAGATCCATCGGTTATTCATGACACTTCAAGCTGTCTTAAGTGAGGCCATTAGACTACGGGGAACATCTATTTCCGACTATGTTGACACTCTCGGTCGCAAAGGACAGATGCAAACCAGACACAAAGTGTATGGAAGAACAGGCCAGTCGTGCCCTCGTTGCGGCGAGGACATCCAACGGATCAGGGTAGGGGGTAGAAGTGCACATTTCTGCCCTAGTTGTCAGAGATAGCTGCTAATGAATAAGCTGGATCACAGGCCGCGGGTGCTGGATCTATGATCAAGGTCTTGCTGGCATCCTAAATCGAAGGAGGCGCTGCCTGGCAGAAAGAGTTGGAAAATAGTGTGACTTAACCGAGAACGGTCTGCTTTTTTTCACAGCACCCCCCTTCTTCAAGTACGCGATCACTTTCAGTTTCCCTCTTTTTTTTTAATCTATTTTTTCCAACTTTTTTTCATCTTTGCATGAGCGCTAAGCTGCTGGTTCAGATGCGGATAATCGCGAAGCGCCACGGTTTGAGAGGCTCTATGAGACAAGAACAGGAACAACTGATGGCGCTAATCTAGCATTGTTGCAAGCCTCTTGGCATTTCTTATAGCCCACACACCATAGCAGTTGTTGAACATCAAGAAAGTCTTTGCCGTCTCTTTTTGCAGGCACCGAATCTTGGGAATCCACTCCTTGAGTTCGCGGTCGGAGTAACTGTAGGCAAAGCGTTCAGCGACCTTTATGCCTTTCCTGTACCAATTGTCTTTATTTCTGCCATGAAAACGCAGATATGCGTTATTGGCAGTGGCGAAGGCGATAGGGGGGATTGTGGACGGGAACTGCGGCTCATCAACGCAGACATAGGCCAAGTTATGGTCTGCCAGGAAGGAAAGTGTATCATCGAGGTTGCTTTCATCAACCCAGCTCACGTGCCGAAACTCTATCGCCAATCGGTACTGCGGCAATCGTTTTTTACATTCAAGAATATACTGCTTATTCTGCTCCTTATGCACAAAATATGGTGGATACTGAAAGAGGACCATCCCAAGTTTGCCCGCACTGTCAGCTGGACGCAGGGCGCTTTCCATCATTCTAAATGCCATTACCTTTGCTTCATTCGGTGTCTCCTGGTACTTTAGACTGCGTTTTGACAGCAGCTCTTCCGGCAAGAGTTCTTTTACTGCCTTTGGCAACCGTTTCGGATCTATGGAATGTTGAGTCAAGAGACCAAAGGCCTTGTAGTTGAGGATGAAATCGTCTGGAGTTCGCACGGTCTGCAAGCCCACGACCTTTTCGGATGGCAGCGCATAGAAGGTTGAATCTACTTCAACCGTATTGAAATGCTCGGCATAGTATCTCAGTCGGGCCTCCGCATTCATGCCTTTTTGGGGATAGAACTCCGCTGATTCCAACAGTGTGGGATCCGTCCAGCTACACGTACCAATGCGGATCTCGCCCATTGGTCTTCAACCTTCTTTCGCTAGCTCAATGCTGTTATTTCTGTTCCCTGATTTATCAGCTGTTCGGACAGATCTGACCATAAACAGCAAGGACTGTCTGCCCTCTTCCTCCTTGTCGGAGTCTCATCTCATTTGACTCTGCTGTCTCGGGGGACAGAGATGATCTTTTCTTGATTATATCTGCTGTGCACGAGCACACAACTATCGGTTCTTCTCCCATTTCGGCGGATTAGAAAAGTGGGTTTCTACGTGCTGCAAGATTCGTGCGGAGAGACGGTCTCACATCATGGCTCTGAACGGGGGCTTAAAAGATCCATGCAGGAAAAAGCGGCTGTATGTCGAATAGACATATTTGAGGGTGTAAGGGTAAGTTTTCATATGATTGATCGTAATCTCCCAACAGCAAGAACCGCAGTCACATTTGCTCCATATGCCCGCTGAAATGAGAATCCGCTATCCCATAGCAAGGCCAATATCATGTACCGTAAGTTATTGACCTACTTTTCGGTTGCCTGGGTTTTCTTGGGAACTATTTGTTATGCCAATCTGTCCTTTGCTCATGCCTCGATCCAGGCAAAAGGAGAGTGGGTGTTTCCTCCTTACACAAAAGAAGGTGGTTTGCCCTCGAACTATGTCTACGCTATCAAGATCAATAAGGCAGGCGAGATCTGGTGTTGCTCGGCCGAGGGATCGGATCAGAAACCGAAGGGCGGGCTTTCAAAGTACATTGGCACCCTTGAACAGCGCAAAGCTGTAGAGTGGCAAAACTTTGACAAGTCCAGCGGACTGCCCGATGATCGTGTGTACTCCTTCGATTTTGACTCTGTAGGTAATATCTGGGTAGCAACTCAACAAGGGGTCTGCAAGATTCACCCCTCGGGGACCGTTCTCTATACCCCGAAAGAGCTCGAAGGGCTCCCAGTCCAGCATATTGCGGTGAGTGCAACTGGTGAGATTTGGGCGGCAAAAGCAGCCAGCGCAGGCAACAGTCCTGCATTATATCGTTTTGATGGCGCGAAGTGGACCAGATATGATTCACAGACTGCGCCCTATCCTAACGGCTTACTGGATTACTCTATTAATGCTATTACGGTGGGACCTTATGGGGATGTTTGGATCGGGACTAACAGCGGAGGCGCATGTAGATATGACCCCGGCTCCGGCTCTTGGACACATTACGCCCCCAGCAACTCAGGATTACCGCATTCGATGGTCAACGCGATTGTTTTTGATGGACCGCAAACAGTGTGGTTCGGAATGTCAAGAACAAGTGGTAATCTTGAAGAGGCAGCAAAACTAAATCTGGCCAATAATAGCTGGACCAGGTATGGTGTGGATCATGCGGATGTGGAAAGCATTGCCATTTCTTCTTCGGACGGGATATGGTTTGGAACTCGCACGGAGGGTGCTTACCTGTTTGATGAGAGCAAGCCACCCAATTATCAGTGGATCGTCTTCAGCACCACCAGCACTGAGGAAGGACTGCCTAATGACGATGTGCGAGGCATTGTCTATGACAGTTATGGCTATGTCTGGTTCGCTACGCTGTCAGGTGGGATAGGGCGCCTTCTGGCCAAAAGTATGCCTCAGTATTCTGATTCCGGACCGGGAGGGGTACCGGATCTACCGGCCGGCGGTGAAACGGTGGCCACATCCGGAGGCGCAAGTGAGCCTGGTTCATATTCGGTGGACCAGAGTGACGGAGATACAAACGAAGAGCTGCGAAAACTGGCAAGAACAGGTTTGAACTTGCTCCCTTATCTCATACCCGGTCTCATTCTGTTGCTGATCGGTCTTGGCTCGGGCTCCTCCAGCACCAGACGGTAAGTGAAAAAGTGACAAAATGACCGATTGAAATGGGCCTTTGCGTCTTGAGATGGGTTCTTGGCAGCCACAAGCGGTAACCAGAGAGACCGATGAAGTGAGTCGGCGAGAGGCCTTCGTCCTGGATTATGTGCTCGCCAGGAATTTGCTGGCAACCTCCAAGTGGAGACTTTGAGGGCCAGAGCTGATCAGTTCTTCTCAACTACACGTCTTTTACTCCTCTGGGGGCCACTTTTTCTGGGCTTCCTCGACACAGATCTGCCGGACCTCATCTTCTGGAAGAGAGTATCTAATCGCTACGACACCATAGGCCTTTTGTATGTTGTTCTCATAATCAGGTTCGTCGGGCGAGAGCGCACTCTGCATTGTCCAAACCTCTCGATAAACCGCCTTCCTTGTCTCCTCGCTCAGATTGGGATTGATTTTTCCTCCGGCCATGTCTCTTCCCTTCCTTTCATGCGAATGCTAAGTCAAATGAATTAGAAGTTCTGCCAACTGGATAAGGTGCAGGGTTATTTTAACAGATTATCGCCGGTTGGGAAATCTATAGGCACTGCTTATTCGTTAAGGGGCAGGGGTCAACGAGGTTTCTATTGGCCGTACGGCAGCACAGTTTGCATGCATGGCTCAAGCGTTTGAAGCCCTTCCAAGCTCGCGGCAATTCAGCAGCGCCGATGGCATTAGGAATTTGGGGCCTTCTTCTTCCAACACGAACTCGTAGAATTCACAATCCGTGCATACACGGCTTTTTGAGGCGAACTCCCCGTGCCCCACACACCCCGAGAAAGTACCGGCGACAACCCAGCAGGCTCTTCCCCCATTGATTCCTCCGTGCACGCCATCCAGTCGCTTGGCCAGAACTGCTGGACAGATTCCGCGTTCATGCTCCGGCAAGCCGCTCTTTTCCCTTCCGCATCTCATGAATTCCCAGCAATTGATTTTCGCTGTCATTGTAACCACCCCCTGCTCAATGTCAGCGCATTTCAAGGTTCAATCTGAGAGCTGTTTTGATGTCAGTTCTGCCCTCTCCTTGCTGCCGGTCGTTTGAAAAACTTGCATCGTGATCGGGAAATCTGTTCGACTGGTTCAGAAGAATCTGAGTTCAATAACTGTTGCGATCTGTGTGTGGGAGGGAGCTCCGGGAGTTGCAGTGAAGCAGTGGTAGAGAAATGGCAGGACACATGGTCAGTAAGTGAGGTAATGCTTTATTCTATCTACCTGGTTTATCTCCCCTCAATGTTCCTTAGCAGCGTTATAATCAATGGTTATCGTACGGATGTAGGTTCCACGACCGACTTGGTCTATACTTGAATTTATTCAATGTGAGCTACTCCAAGCGTTCTAGCAGGGCATGAGAACAGCAAAAATTTCCTTCATCTAGGGCTGTGTGGATGACGCTCTTAAAGAAGTCACAATGTATACAGGAACGTTCTTTCTGGGCATAGGTACCTTGGATCTCATCGTCGCAAAATGTTCCAGCAATGACCCAGCAGGCTCTGCCGCCGTTTTTGCCACCATGTACGCCATCGAGTCTCTTTTCAGTTGTAGCAGCGCAGATCCCCAACGTATCTGCATTGATCCCACCTGGTTCTCTTCCACACTTTTCATACTCCCAGCAGTTCTGTTTCTCAGGCATTCGATCACCCTTTCAGCAGGTGCTTGTCTTCTAAGGAATCCAGCTTCCACCGGAGTGTTCACATCATGCCTGTTCCTT
>CAYFXD010000036.1:0-7487 GCA_964347095.1 uncultured Actinomycetota bacterium
ATTCAGTGTCAATGCTTTCGGGACTCAAAATGTAGCGGTCGCCGCTGAGCGCTGTGGTGCTGCGCTGGTTTTTCCCAGTACCGACTATGTATTTGACGGAGCCAAGGGGGAGCCGTATACGGAATTTGATAAGACCAATCCAATCAACGTGTATGGGAGAACTAAATATGCCGGTGAGCAAATCGTGTCGTCACTCTGCCGCAAGCACTATATTATTCGAACCTCCTGGTTGTTCGGAAGATTCTCAATGAACAATTTTGTAAGGACTGTGTTAGGTCTGATCGGTGACCGGAATGAAATCCGTGTAGTCTGTGATCAGGTAGGATCGCCCACCAGTACCTACGACTTGAGTATGGCTATCAAGGAGCTGATCGGGAGCGAACGATACGGCCTATATCATATTGCCAATGAAGGAGAGGTATCATGGTATCAGTTTACGCAGCTGATTCTTGACTGCCGGAGCATCTCAGGTGTTCAGGTGATCCCGATAACCTCTGATGAACTGGATAGACCGGCAGAACGGCCGTCATATTCAGCCCTGCAGAATTTCTGCCTAAACAAGTCCGGATTGTTTAAGATGAGGAGTTTTGAGGAATCTCTGCAAGAGTATCTGTCATGCATAGTCTGAGATTGAAAGCGAATGCTAGGATGAGGCTGTTGAACGACACGTCAGACAGCCAAAGGAAAGATTGCGAACGGGAAGTGACAAGATGGCACCAAACAGCGACCTCCAACTGACAACCTCCATAGATTCCGCAGCCCAAAATCCGTTTGTTGTTGTTTCCAGAAAAGCAATTGCTCTCTGGCAGCACCGGGAATTGTGGCTGACCTTGACCAAGAAAGAGTTGAAAGTGAAATATAAGAACTCAGTATTGGGTTTCTTATGGTCGATGCTCAATCCCTTGCTGGTCTTAATCGTATTCTCCCTGGTCTTTGGCTACATTCTTAAACCTGATCCCTCTCTGAAGCCGTTTGCCATCTTTTTGCTGGCTGGCCTTATCCCCTGGAATCTGTTGAGCAATTCTCTGGGAGCTTCCGTTTCCTCGATAGTCGGAGCTGCCGGATTGGTAAAGAAGGTCAGTTTCCCGCGCGAAATATTGCCGCTATCTGCCGTGGGAGCTAGCGTCTTTCACTCTTTCCTGGAGATGATAGTCCTGCTCTCATTCCTGGTTGTGATGAGATTTCCACTCAGCTCTTTTCTGGTGTTTCTTCCGCTGGTGCTTCTGATCGAGATAGTCCTGATCATTGGGCTGGCATTCATTGTATCTGCATTGAATGTGTATTACCGGGACGTCGAGCATTTTCTGGGCATTTTTCTCATGCTGTGGTTCTGGCTGACACCCATCATATACCCTATAAAGATCTTTTTTGATGCAGGGATTCCTGATAGGCACCCCATTCTGTTCAATATCTACTACTATATAAATCCGCTTAGGTCGGTTATCACCAATTCACAGTTGATAATCTTCTATCGCAAGTTTCCTGAGCTTGGTTCACTCGCCAGTCTTCTTGCCTTTTCACTGGTTTTGCTGTTCCTAGCCTACTATTTCTTTGCCCGGGCTGAGGGCGACTTTGCCGAACAAGTATAAGGAAGGAACGCCGGTCTATGAACACAGTGGTCATCGATAAGGTTTGCAAGAAGTTCCGTATCTATCGTCACAGAGCAGATAGTATAAAGGAGAAAATCCTGGCCCGCGAAAGCTTTGACGAGTTTTGGGCCTTGAATGATGTCAGCTTCACTGTCAAAAAGGGCGAAACCATTGGGATCATTGGGGCGAACGGTTCTGGGAAATCCACACTGCTGAAGCTTGTTGCCGGGATTCTCAGACCCAATTCAGGCCGGATCGTGGTCAATGGCAAGATCGCTGCCCTTCTTGAGCTGGGAGCGGGCTTTCAGGGAGACTTAACTGGTAGAGAGAATATCTATCTGAACGGCGCCATACTTGGTCTTTCCAAGAAGGAAATTGACAAAAGGTTTGATGATATTGTTGCTTTTTCTGAATTGGAGAACTTTATCGACAATCAGGTGAAGAACTATTCCTCGGGAATGTACATGCGGCTTGGGTTTGCGGTGGCCGTGAACGTGAATCCCGATGTTCTGCTTGTAGATGAGGTGCTGGCTGTGGGGGATGAAGCGTTCCAGAAGAAATGCTTGGACAAGATATATGAATTTCAGAAAGCAGGTAAGACCATCTTGTTTGTCACTCACGATATGAATACAGCCTCACAAGTGTGCAACCGCTTGGTGATGCTGGAGGACGGTGTGGTAAAGGATCATGGTTCGCCGGCGAAAATTGCCAAGAAATACCACAGCGCCATGCTCGGGCAATTCAACCAAAACGAGTGGGGGGACGGGCAAGCAGTGATAAAGCGGGTACGCTTTTTTGACAAGCGCGGGAAGCCGGGCGAGGAGTTTCACTTCAATGAAGGCATGACCATTCAGATAGACTATACAGTCAAAGAGGCCATTCCTGACTTGGCTGTTGGCATCATGATGTATGATCCAAAAGGGCGGGAAGTGTACGGGACTAATACTCGCTTGAAAGGGGTCAAGGTCGATGCGCGGCTGGGGGACGGGATCGCACACTTTCACTTAGGAAACCTACCTCTTTTTGCAGGCAAGTATGGCCTGACAGTTGCACTGACATCAATAGACTACAAAGTAACATACCATTGGCAGGAGCAGTCTTATACTTTCAAGGTGAAAAATGATGCTGAAGATGCCGGGGCAATCTGTATTCCCTGCGATGTTGATGTCGGCCAACTATCCGCGGCTTCGGAAGAGGTTGCTGAGGGCCAGTAACGGCTAGGGTCGCGGAGCTCTTGTTGCACGTATTGACAAGCCCTTCAATCGTCATTCTGGGGAACGGGACCCAGCAAAAAGTCTCCTTCGCAGAGCGAACAGTCTGTTTGCTCTCTGGCTATGCCGTAACGTGCCGTTCTCCCTGCGTTGGCCGGATCATCCAAACAGTACCCCAGAAGGATGACTCGCCGTGGCGCTTTCGCTCAAAGTCTGGGGCAATCGTAGACCTGCAAATGGCCAGTATGCCAAGTGATCAAAGGCGGCGAGCACAAGATGGAATCGGCGAGCGGCGTAGGTTGATTCTCCGTGCAGTTCCGTGCGGATTTTGCATATTGCCCGAACGACCTTCATGGGATATCAAGACTCGACACAGCCGGAACGCACCACCACAGCGGGTCAGACTTCTTCAGTGGCCAATTTGACAATTTCGGACACGGTGATATAAATACTCTAAGAGCCGACCGACAGAGCTCTGAGGTTGCTCTGTCGAGTCTGATCAGTGGCAAGGATCCAAGGATCAGGGGGTAACATGAAAGCCGCGGTGGTAATTCCAACCTACGATGAGCGAGAAAATATAGAAAATCTTATCACCAGCATCAAGAGCTGTGAGCCACAGATTCAAATCATAGTTGTGGATGATAATTCTCCGGACGGCACAGGCAGAATAGTCGATGAGCTCTCAGAGCAGATGGAAGGCCTGCAAGTCGTTCATCGTGGGGAAAAGCAAGGTTTGGGTACGGCATATCTGGCCGGCTTTGAGAAGGCCCTGGCAGATGGCGTACAAGTTGTGTTGACAATGGATGCCGATTTCTCACATGATCCCAGTTTCATCCCCTCTTTGATTGATGGCTTGGAGCCTGGCATTGACCTTGTGATTGGATCGCGCTATGTTGCAGGCGGCGGCGTACGCAACTGGCCTTTACGAAGGAGGCTTCTCAGCAAAGGCGCGAATCTATTTGCTGGAGCGGTACTGCAACTCGACTCAAATGACAACACATCAGGGTTCCGATGTTACGGCCGGCGATTGGCTGAGCACATGCTCAACGATCCGCCAAAAGCTGATGGTTATTCTTTTCTGATCGAGGCTGTTGCAGTAAGTCAGCGGAAAGGTTTTTGCATAAGAGAGAGACCGATCACCTTTATCGATAGGCAACTGGGAACGACCAAGGTTTCCAGACAAGAAATACTTAAGGCTCTTTGCACGGTGTTGCGCCTGAGGTTTGTCAAGAAGAAAACGCTTGCCGGGTGAATATTCTTGCCGACGACCATGACAGACCACGATCGGTTCAGGTAAGGACAATAGGGTAAATGTCTTCTGAACTGGGACACACTACATTTTATGACAGACGGGCCTGGCTGGTGTTGGTCGGGGCGATGGCTGCAGCTCTTGTTCTGCGGATTCTGTACTTACATCTTTCCCAATGGGCATTCAGTGCCGATGAGGCGATTGTGGGTCTCATGGCCCGTCATATCATAGGCCGCGGCGAGTTGCCGCTCTTCTATTATGGACAGCTGTACCTGGGAAGTGTAGAAGCTTTTCTGACTGCCCCCGTATTCTATGTTTTTGGCTCGTCACCCGCGACACTCAAGGTAATTCCTGTTATTCTATCTGTCATTTATGTTTTTCTTGTCTACATATTGGCAACACAAATCTATGGGAGGGAAGTGGGGGGTCTTAGCGCTGTGCTGGCAGGGGTAGCTCCCTCGTTCTTGGTCTATGTGGTAACTCGCGCATGGGGCGGTTACGTTGAGGTACTGGTGCTGGGTACTGCCTTGTTGATTCTTGTCCATAAAGCAGTCTACGGCACGCATGAGGCAGTGAGCCTGCAGAGACTCTTTCTTGCTATCGGATTTGTAAGTGGTCTTGGCTGGTATATCCATCCGCTAATGACATCATATGTTTTGACGGCTTTGCTTGCCTTGGTTCTGAAAGAGAAGACTGACTTCTTCCTCAAGCGGCTCTGGCTGCTTGTTCTATCCTTTTTACTGGGAGGCCTGCCTTTTTGGTATTACAATTCAACCCACTCTTTCAATTCTTTTTCGCAAATTGGCGGCGGAGCAACGCAGTGGCTGCAGATGTTGAAGAATCTGAGGGATATGTTCGTCATCGGCATGCCCATCGTGCTGGGAGCAAGACAGGAGTTCTACAATCTTGACTTCTGGGCCTACTGTGGTGCGATTTTTTGCCTGGTGTTCTTGGCAGCTCTAGTGTTTTCAGTCTGCCAATATAAAGAGGGACTAAGAAATCTCTTGAGGCTGTCTTTCGAGCAGTCCAATGGCGCTTTTATTCTCTTCGCTCTCATGCCCGCGACAATGCTTGTCTTTCTTTTCTCCCGTGTGAGTTTCTGGAGTATTGAGCCTCGCTACTTGCTACCACTCTATACTGTTGTTCCGATCATCTTGGCCAACGCCTTTCTGGCTGTCAAGCGGCGGACAGCGGTTGTGTTCCTAGCTCTGATCTCAGTTGTCCTATTCACTAATGCATACGGCACCGTAGTCGCAAGTGGTCGCTATGTGCAGCCGTATGTTGCCGGAATGTGTATGCCACAATCAAACGAGTCATTGGTCAAGCTTCTAAAAGCCAAAAGACTCCATTATGCCTACGCGAATTATTGGGTTGGTTACAAGCTAACCTTTGAGACAAATGAAGACATAATTTGTTCACCCATGATCGGCGGGGCCCAATGGGTTGACCGGTACCCGGAGTACACAACTGCAGTTGACAGCCGCAGCAACCCAGCGTATATCCTGCTGGAAACACAGGCGTCAGGATTTGAACGAAAGATGAGGGATCTGAACACTTCGTATGAACGGATGGCCGTGGACGGATACGTTATTTATTATGATCTGTCACCTAGATTTCAACCGGCAGCAGAAGATTTCTTGTGATTGTTGGACCCGTTACTGTCCGATGGCCCGGGCAAATTGATGACTGGATTGCCAAATTGGCTGCAAACAAGATGGAGCATACTAGATACTTCTTTGGGTCCACTCGTCAAAAGCTTCTAAGTATTTTCCGATCACGGTTTGCCAGTTGAAATTGGAGATCACGTAGTTGTACCCGTTTTCCGCCATTGCCTTCGCCAACTGTCTGTTCTTCAACACCAGGTCCAGACATTCATAGAATTCTGCGTGGCCGTCGAAGTACAGACCGCCGTTGCTGGCAATGCAGTGGTATCTAGTTGCTGCGCACTGGGCGTTAACCAGGACAGGCAATTGCGCTAGCCAAGCTTCCATCATGACGATTGAAAAGCTCTCATTGGTCGAAGGCTGGATTAAAACGGAAGCGGCAGCGTATGCGTCCTGCTTGTCTTCGTCAGATACAAATCCCAGCTCAATGATGTCCTCATCCCATGAAAAGCTGATGTTGCCGCTTCCAGCCACAACTAGCTTGAGATCCTTGCGTGTATTCTTCCGTGCTTTGTAACTGCGGAAATATTCTGCCAGAAGAGGATAGTTCTTGTCCTCGATCCTCCGGCCGACATAGAGAATGAAATCCTCAGGGCCATACTTGTCCTTGAATCTATCACGGTAACCCAGGCGATGCATGTCGATCCCTTCGCCGGTCACCTTGACTTGCTCTCTGGGCGTTTTATAGAGCTTGTGGGCAAGTTGATACTCCGGTTCGGAGTTGATCAGGATGCCTCGGGCATCGGTCAGCATCTCTCTGTAGATATTCAATCTGGCGTAGGGCTCGTCATGCAAACATAGAATAAATACTGCGTTGCCTGCTGCATTGGCCGAACCGTAGTACGTCGTACTGAACATATAAGGCATGAAGATCAGGAAGTCGTATTTGTTCCTATTGTCGGCAATGTAATCGCATAGCCGGTGACATTTGATCATCTCGCTGATAAAAGCCTTCTCATCTTCCGGGCTTAGGTTTCCTTCGGCAAACAGCTTGTTTTTGATCTCTAGGAAGCGGTTTTCATCTCGCCTTCCAACTTTAAAACGGCGGACTTTCACTCCATTAATAACCCAAGTTCCTTCGGGATGAAAATTGTCGCTCCAGTTGCTCTCAAACTGCTTCATGCAAGTGGTGATTACCTCGACTTCCTGACCCGACTTGGCCAGCTCCTCAGCGTGGCGCCTGCACTGGAATTCTGCGCCTCCGCTTATTTCCACCCCATACCAGGGAATTACGAAGGCAATTTTGTATCTGTTTACTTTCTGAGCTTGCGACTTCTTGGTCTTGATGCTATGAGTATCTTGTCTGGCGTGTTCGGGGGCCTCGGGTGAAATCTCGTGAATGATCTCAGCAAGCTCAGAGTCAGTTTCAAAGATGAGATCATCTTGCGAAAGCTGATCGATCAAGCCACCTATGGCCGCCCCAATCACTCTCTTGTTGAGAAGCTTTGCGCGGCCGACAACCCCCGAAGACCATATTTCGCGATATGGACAGATGATGTAGTCGGCTGCGCAAGCCCAGGTGTCAAACTCCTCGTCACTTACGAATTCTTCGACAAAATGCACATCTCGAGTGCTGTTCGCGAGGTCATGCAGGTGGTTCTTGTAGTAGACGTACTCGTCATCGTCCACTCTTGTGGACCCGACAATGTACAACTCGGCTGATGCAGGGTTTGCTCTCTTAAAAGCCTTAACAGCACGGTCAAATCCCTTGTTGGGCTGGATGAATCCTATGCAAAGCAGGATGGTTTTGTCTTCAGTTAGTCCCAGCTTGGCT
>CAYFXD010000037.1:0-7947 GCA_964347095.1 uncultured Actinomycetota bacterium
TACACAAACGCCACCCTCTTGATCAACTCAGAGTTCAGTTTTGAGGATGGACTTTTCTCAGGGTATGACCCATCAAGCCGCAAGTACGCGGAGGATACTTGGGGCTATCAGACAGCAAAAGCTACTTTAACCCAGGTGGATGCAAAGACAAAGAGGGCAAAGAGATACAGGGTCACTGCTCCAAAACGTGACTTGACCATGAGTGATCCCAACTGCGTTTTTCAGCTTCTAAAGAAGCATGCATCCCGCTACACTCCTGAGATTGTTGAAAAGGTGACCGGTTGTCCTCAGGAAAAATTCCGCAAGATCTGCAAAGAATTTGCAGCAACCGGTGACTCCAAAAAGGCTGGAACCATTCTTTACGCCATGGGCTGGACTCAGCATACGGTGGGGACCGAAAACATCAGGGCGTTCGCAATGCTTCAATTGCTGCTGGGAAACGTTGGAAGACCCGGCGGTGGCGTTAATGCTCTTCGTGGTGAGCCCAATGTGCAAGGTTCGACCGATCATTGCCTGCTCTGGCATATTCTACCGGGCTATCTGAATGTGCCCGATGCCAAAAAGCACCCCGATTTCCGGGCCTATGCTGATGTCTATACGGTGGGCAAAAAGACCAAAAACGTTCTTCCTGGCTCCATCTCCTGGTGGCAACATGGGGAGAAATACATTGTGAGTCTATTGAAAGCTTTCTGGGGAGATGCTGCAACCAAAGAGAATAATTTCCGCTATGATTGGCTCCCGAAGGTGGGATCGGGCTACAAAAAGGGCAAGTATTCACATATTGCTCTATTTGAAGCTATGTACAGTGGAGAGATTGAGGGCATGATTGTTCTGGGCCAAAATCCTGCAGTCGGAGGCCCGAACTCCAATCTCGAGACCAAAGCCATGGAAAACCTGGACTGGCTGGTAGATCTCAATTTGTGGGAAACCGAGACTAATGCTTTTTGGAAGAGACCCGGAGCCGAGCCTTCGGAGATCATGACCGAAGTTTTTTCGCTTCCGGCTGCAGACTCGGTTGAGAAGGAAGGGAGCATCAGTAACTCAGGCCGGTGGATGCAGTGGCGCTGGAAAGGCGCGGAACCCTTGGGTAACTGCAAACCGGATCTTGAGATCATCGACTTGTTGGCTAAAGAGTTGATAAAGCTGTACAAGGATGAAGGTGGAGTGCAGACGGAGGCAGTTACCAGCTTGGTGTGGGACTATGGTGACCCAGCAGATGCTGTTGAGGTGGCCAAGGAGTGTCATGGTTTTTTCTGGCCGGATCGAAACAAGTTGGTCAAAAACTTCACCGAGCTGCAAAAAGATGGCTCGACGGCCTGCGGCAATTGGCTCTTTTCTGGGACATTCACCTCTGATGGGAAGAACTTGATGCAAAGAAGGATTCCTGAGAAAGAAGGCATCGGCAACAACCTGGAATGGGCATTCGCCTGGCCGGTTAATCGTCGCATCATTTACAACCGCGCCTCGTGCGACCCAAAAGGGAAACCATGGGATTCAGAGAGGCCCGAAATCTGGTGGGACCCCAAGAAAATTGATGAAAAAACAGGCAAGCCTGGAATGTGGATCGGTAATGATGTTCCGGATTTTGGAGCCACCAAAGCCCCCAGTGCAGAGGGTGGCACTCTTCCAGCCATAATGATTCCTGAGGGAGTTTTCAGACTTTTTTCTCCACGGGCCGAAGGCCCTTTCCCGGAACATTATGAACCGCTGGAGAGCCCGGTCGCAAATGCAATGTCAAGTCAGCAAAACAATCCGGCTATCTTTCTTTGGCACAAAGTCAATCCCCATAACAAAGTAGGCACGGCCGAAAACTACCCGCTGGTCGCGACTACTTATCGGGTCACCGAGCATTGGCAGAGCGGAATAATGACGCGCAATCAGCCCTGGTTGGCTGAGCTGATGCCCGAGATGTTTGTCGAACTGAGCAAGGAGCTTGCCAAGGAGAAGGATATTAGAAATGGTCAATGGGTTGAAGTAGTTTCGGCGCGAGGAGAAGTTGAGGCGGTTGCGCTGGTCACCAAGAGGTTTAAGCCGCTGCACGTAGACGGCAAGGTAATTCATCAAATTGGCTTGCCTTGGTGTTACGGATACACCGGCTACGTTACTGGCGGTCCTGAGGTCAAGAAGAACTATGCGGCCAATCAACTGACTCCTCACATCGGGGATGCCAATACCATGATTCAAGAATCCAAAGCATTTCTCTGTGATGTAAGGAAGGTGACGTAACATGCAGTATTCGATGCTGATTGATACCTCCAAATGTGCTGCCTGTCGTGGATGCCAGATTGCCTGCAAACAGTGGAATCAACTTCCTGCAGAGAAGACCACAAATGAGGGAAGCTACGAGAATCCCTTGCAGCTTTCTGCCAAAACCTGGACCAAGGTAAGCTTTAGGGAGACGAGTGATAACGGAGATGTCGAATGGCTCTTTGCCAAGAGGCAATGTATGCATTGCACAGATGCAACCTGTGCAAAAGTGTGTCCGACTGGGGCGGCTCAAAAGACGAAGTATGGTGCCGTCGTGATTGATCAGACGACTTGCACGGGGTGCAAGTTTTGTGTTCAGAACTGCCCGTTCGAAATTCCTCAATATGATGAAAGCACAAACACGGTCAAAAAATGCCGGCTCTGCTTTGACAGGATCTCATACGGGTTGGATCCCGCGTGTGCAAAGACCTGTCCTCCCGGTGCAATTCAGTTCGGTGGCCGGACTACGCTGATTGTGATGGCCAAGAACCGCGTGACAGCTCTTTTTGACAATGGATATCAGAAGGCCAGGGTATATGGGGAACGCGAGCTGGATGGTCTAGGTGTGATGTACATCCTGACTGCTGATCCGGAGGTGTACGGTTTGCCCTCAGATCCCCAGGTGCCCGTGTCGGCGATTCTCTGGCAAGACATTCTTAAACCGGCGGGTGCCATTGCTGGCGGAGTCACACTGGCAGCTCTGGCGGCAAGTTACCTTCTCAACTTGGGTTATGGACAAAAGACAGAGAAGGGGGGCGACTAGGATGCGACGAATACAAAGACAAAGTGGTCTCGCCCGTGCGGTCCATTGGGTTCATGTTATTTCCACTTTTCTACTGTTTTATACTGGCCTTGCTTTGTACACCCAGAGCTTGAATGGCCTGGCCGTGGTTTTTGGTGGAATCCAGAATTCCCGGTTGGTTCATCACTATGCTGGCTTCATTTTTGTGGGTGTGCCCATAGTGACGGCGTTGGCAAACTGGGATGGTTTGATGAGATTCTTTGGGGAGATTTTCAACTGGGAAGGGAAGGATGATACCGAAGCCCTCTTGAAGTTTCCTGCTTACCTTTTCAATGCTGACAAGGAGATGCCGCCCCAGGGCAGACTGAAAGGGGGCCAGAAATTCGGCGATTGGCTCATATTAGGCAGTTCAGTGTTGATCTCCATCAGCGGGCTTCTGATATATTTTGGAAGCTTGATCTCCAAGGCGGTCGTCGTATGGATGTTCCCTTTGCACGAACTATCAATGATTATTTTGGGTGTCTTCTTGTTGATCCACATCTATTTGGGGGCTGGTATTTTTCAGCCCTATCGAGGCATGTGGAGAGCCATGTTTGGAGACGGAACCGTAAGCACAAAGCAAGCAGAATACCACTGGTCGAAGTGGGCAGAGGAACAGGAGCAGTAAACGACCAGCGATCAGCAACTTTCGATAAGCGATATTGGAAGAATCCGTTCATGGATCGCGCGTCGCTGATCGCGTAGGAAAAAATTTCTTCAACAACGGAGGTGATTAAGATTCTACAGTTAGAGCAACGCCCAGTAACCGTCGATGATCTGCGCAATGAGGTGAACTACTGCAAGGAAAGGGACCCCAAGCTCCAAGGCTTGTTGGATTTTTACTTCAGCATTTTTGAACTGCAACATCATTATTTGGACCGGATAGAGATTGATTTCGATCTGCCAGATGAGGAAATAAAAAGAAAGCTGAAGAAGCAACATTCTCTGTTGGCAGAAGAAGTGCATATTGATTCCCAGATCTTTAAAGATCTGGTCAATGAACTAGTGAAGATCATTGAGGCAAAAAGCACGTCCAAGGTCAATCTGGGTTGTCTGATTGAAGCACCTGAATTGAATGAAGAGAATATGTCCGCTTTCATCGAAAGATTGCTGGCCAATGACTCAGATTATGTAGCAGAATTTGCGGAACGTGCAAAGATCGAAAGGGATATTGTCTTCTTCATTGCCCAGACTGCCATGAGTCCTTTCTTTCAAAAATATGCCCAAAACCTGCGATCAAAGATAAACTACTCCATGTGGCTTTATAGTTCCTGCCCTGTCTGCGGACGACGGCCCCTAGCAGCGAAACTGACAGAGAAGGAGGGACTTAGACTTCTCCAGTGCTCACTATGTCACACTCAGTGGTGGTTTTTGAGACTCAAATGTGCTTTCTGTGGGAACACCGATCATGAAAAGCTACAGTATCTGTATGTTGACGAGGACAGGGGACGCCGGGTGGACGTATGCGATTCTTGCAGGAAGTACATCAAAACCTTTGATGAAAGAGTGATCGGGCGGGAGATAATTCCCCATATCGAAGAGATTGCCGCAGTGCGCCTCGATTATGTGGCCAGGAAAGAAGGATATGTCCCAGGAGCTCAATATATGGTAGCCTAGAATTAGGGTTTGATGAGCAAAAATGCGCTCCAATCCTGAGAGTCGAGGCGTCTGTGGTTCTGTGTTCAGCGTGTGGTTGGCGTTTGCGCAACCGAACACCGACAATGGAACACCGAATCAATACAGGAGTAAAACAGCAGAATGATTTCACAAGGTGCAGCAATTGTTCTGGGGGGTGGGAGAAGTACCAGAATCGGGCGCGATAAGGGCCAGTTGAAGTTGGATCATAGATCTCTGTTTGAGATCGTGACCGCAAAACTTAAACTGATGTTTGACCACATAATTGTGGTAACGAATACCCCTGAACAATTCGTTCCGCATCACGGATTTCAGATTGTAACGGACGAAGTCCCCTATCAGGGACCCCTTGGAGGAATTCTCGCTGGGCTGGTGGTTTCACCGAAGGAATACAATCTTGTCATCGCCTACGATATGCCTTTTTTAAATCCGGATCTAATAACGTTCCTTTTCACCCAAATAGCCGCAGCTGACGTAGTTATTCCCTGCTCTGAAAAGGGCATGGAGCCTTTATGTGCAGTTTATTCCCGCAAGTGTATCAAGGCTATTCGAGGTACAATGCAGAATGGAAATAAAAGGGTCGTTTCCTTCTTTGGTCAGGTCAAAGTAGAATATGTTCCCAAAGAGACTGTGGCAGAGATCGATCCAGACTATTTATCATTTTTCAATGTCAACACCGAGCATGACTGGAAGAGGGCTCGGCAAATCCACGAGTCATTGAAAGGCCAAGATGAAACCGATTAAAGAGCTGAAGGCCGTAAAATGGAAAGAGAACAACCATGAGACTATCAATACTGCCGTTCCTCGTGAAGCGGTGGTCACACTGTACCTTAACGACGAAGAGTTGGCCACTCTTCTGGTGACACCTCATAAACTCAAGGAATTGGCCGTGGGTTTTCTTTTTTCCGAGGGGATTCTTAAGAGGATTGCAGATCTTAAGAAAGTCCTGGTCGACGACAAAAAGGGCATCATCTGGGTGGAAACTGAGAGAAAGACCTATTTGGGAAAGCTTATCCATAAGCGGTTTCTGACTTCGGGCTGTGGCAAGGGCACCTCATTTTTGGATATTTCCGGTATTAAGGAGATGAAAAAACTGGATTCTGAGATGCGCGTTACGAGGGAGAAAATCTCGGAGCTTATGAAAGCGATGTTTAAGCAAGCTGAACTCTATAAAGCAGCGGGAGGTATCCACTCGTCGGCTTTGAGTGACGGGGACAAGATTATTGCTATGAGCGAAGATATCGGCAGGCACAACACTTTTGACAAAATCCTGGGTGAATGCCTTTTGGGAGGAACCGATACAAAAAACAAAATACTCCTTACGACTGGCAGGATCTCGTCGGAGATGCTGTTAAAGGCAGCAAAAACTGAGATACCGGTGCTGATTTCGCGATCTGCGCCAACCAATTTAGCCGTTGAAGCTGCTGAAAAACTGGGGGTCACACTGGCTGGCTACGCCAGAGCCAGCTCGGTCAGGGTATATGCAAATGATTGGAGGATCATCTAGTTGGCTCCAATTATCTCTATCGCTGGTCCGTCAAAAGCAGACAGGACATTGCTCACGGAGAAACTGATAGCTGAGATAGCCAAGCGTGGGTATAAAGTTGCTTCAGCCAAGAGAGATGCACATTGCTACAACTTGGACACACCCGGCAAAGCTTCATGGCGTCATTCTCAAGCCGGTGCCGAGACGGTGGCGGTTTCTTCATCTGCCAGATTGACCGTGTTCAAAAAAGTGAAACGGGAATGGAGCCTCGATGAGCTGGCTATGCATTTTTTTGCCGATGCTGATATCATAATCGCCGACGGTTATAGCTCTGAGAAAAAACCAAAGGTTAAGGTTCTGGTATCAAAGACCGAAGAAGAAAATCAAGCGTCGGAAGATGAGTTTTTTGCGGTTGTGGTCTCAGATTGCGTACAGAAGCAAACTGGCGGGATCGCCTGTTTTGGCTTGAGCGAGATACCAGATCTTGCTGATTTGATTGAAAGGAAGTTCTTAAAGAACAGTTCAGGAATAATTTAATGTTTTTTACCATGGATTTATGATAGACTTAAATAAATGGCGCGCGCGGACATTTCTCCAGTGTTATTCTGAGGCTCTCAAGGCAAGTTTGGATGAATTCCCACAGGCGAAGGCATTCTGAGAATCTTCAACTCCGCAGGTCTCAGAGTTCTGAAAAAGCGAATATTGTCCGCCACAGTTGAAATAGGTAAGGAACGTGATGTGAAATGCCAATTTTGGGTTTAGGTGTGCCGGAGCTGGTAATTATCTTGGTAATAGTGCTGATCATATTCGGACCACGCAAATTGCCGGATATTGGAAAGGCTCTAGGTTCCAGCTTACGTGAGCTTAAGAGATCAGCTGCTGACAAAGAAGAAGAGGACGAGGGAGACGAGAAGGCCAAGAGCAAGAAAGAAGAGGATGAATAAAGTTTGCGTCTCTGAGTCTCAGAATTGAGCTGGAAAGAGGTCATTTGGGGTCAAAAGTTTGCAACTCTAAAGCACCGGTCAATCCCAGGCGGGTGCTTCTTAATGTCCATCCAGGACAAAAATCAAAATACAAAACAGAAAATGGTCTGGTTTGACGGTTTTAAGAACTCTCCAGTTTGAAGTTTACACCGGTAGTCGAGAATCTTGTGGGAGTTGATCATATGAGTTGTGCTTCTGAACAAGTAAAAGAGAGAGTAAAAGAAAAAGCCACGGATGGCAGGATATCCTGCTCCGTGGCGCGCAGGATAGCTGAAGAGCTCAACGTGTCTGTCAAAGAAGTCGGTCATGCCTGTGATGATCTGGACATAAAGTTGTACGCCTGTGAACTAGGATGTTTCTAAGAACCCAGAAAACCAAAGCAAGACGGGACTAGGTCTACACTCTCGTCAACATTCGCCCCAATCTGGCGTGTTCTTGCCGAGAAATCCTGTGTAGACGCGACGTCGATCCAACCTATCTAGGTGTCAGACTTCCTGTCCAATTGCATTTCTGGCGGATTTATCGATTTTCACCTTGCAATCTGCTACCTTGGCATTGCCATCTCCGTTCCTGTTGTCGATGGTTCCCACTCATCGTTTTCAGTCTTCTCACCAGGCTGAGCAGTGCTAGGTCTGTTTACAACCGAGTGTCTATGTGTAACCGGATCACTCCCCAAGAGCTGCCTGGACTCTCATCCTTCGATGTCTGCCAGGCAGCCAACGCTGGCTGACATCAGTGTGAACGGAGATGGGTGCTTTTCTATTCACTGTTCGGGTGCTGTGTTCGCCCGTGATTCAGTTCTAACACTAGAGGGA
>CAYFXD010000038.1:0-25795 GCA_964347095.1 uncultured Actinomycetota bacterium
GAAATACGGACGGAAGATCCTAGGTAACTTGATCCTTGTTTTGGCTGCCATACTGGTTATGCTCCCTTTTTTTGTTACTGCGCCGTCATCTTCCTGCAAGAGTTGCCATCAAATGAGACCCTACTTTAACAGTTGGAAGAGGTCAACGCATCGTAAAGTTAAGATAGGTTGTCAGAGCTGTCATACTAAACCTCAATTTGTTTCCGGGTGGACATCCAGGCTGAATGTGTATACCTGGATCTTTAGCGGAGCAACGGGCATAGCAATCAAGCCGGTGGGCTTTGTCTCGGCGTCAACAGAGGCATGCAGGCGCTGTCATTCGCTCAACCGGAAGGTCTCAACCTCTGGAGATCTCAAGATAAATCACAGAGAACACGTTGATGAGGCAAAAGTGGGGTGTCCCAAGTGTCACAGCGGCGTGATACATCCCGGAGTCGGTGGCCTCGGGTCAATGAATCCTCCAAGAAAACTGTGCAAAGAGTGTCACCAGAAGGAAATGCGAAAGTGTTCCTACTGCCATGTGATAGATGGGAAGGAAGAACTGAAACGGTTTAAACACTAGCGAGTGAGTGAAGAAGTGAGAGTGAAATGTTCGTTGCTCGAAAACTGTAACTCAGGAAGTCAAAAACCAGAATGAGAGACGAGCGACGAATGACAGGAGACCAGAAAGAAGGTCAAGAGAGTGGCGCCAGGTAGAGCGGCGGAAAGCAGAACTGTTATTTGGATCAAAGAGCATAGAGGACGGCTCATTGTTTTCGCTTGCCTGCTGGTTCTCTTGATCGTGTTTGGGATACCAATGTATGCGGCGCGGCAGTCAGAATATTATCGTGATTTCAATGGTACCAAGGAGTACTTTGCAACCTGGAAGACCTCAACACATGAGAAAATGAGTTGCATAGAATGCCATGTCGAGCCGGGAACAAAAAACAGAGTTGTATTTGTTGCCAAGGCTGTCGCGGAACACTACATCGGACGTGTATTTCCTAATGCAACGAATCTATTCCACGAGCCGTCTCGCAAGGCGTGTCGGGAGTGCCACACAACATACAGGGTTGTTTCGGCCTCTGGGGATCTACTGGTCCCTCATAGGGCTCACATTGAGGTTCTGAAGATGTCATGTGCAGACTGCCACAATGCTCTGGTGCATACGCAGAATACCAAGGGTGTCAATACACCTTCTATGGAAAAATGCCTTAAGTGCCACGATGGCAAGGAAGCTTCGGCTAAATGCAAAAGCTGTCACACGGAGAAATCCTATCCAAAAAATCACCGCGCCAGCAACTGGCTTGAAGTTCATAGTGAAAAAGAAAAAGAAATAGACTGTGCTGAGTGCCATGCCTGGACGCCTGACTTTTGTAAGGAATGCCATAGCAAGAAGCCAAAGAGTCACAAGGCGGGTAATTGGAAAAAGCTGCACGCTGATCCGGCCAAAGAGAATAGCAAACAATGCATGATCTGTCATAACAAAAAGAAATGCTTGGAATGCCATGACTGATAAATGCAAAGTGCAGAGTGCAGAGTGCAAAAAGGAAAACCCAATAATGCGTGTCGGATGACAAGATCGAAAAGACGGCTGGATGAGCTTTTGATTGCGTCTGCGCAAGGTGAACAGCGGACGGTCCAGGGTGGACCAGGTTTTATGAGAGTTTGGGCAAACCGATAGCGCAAATCGCCAACCGGAATTTGTACGGGAGATTGAGTTGGAATCAAATGGCTTAAAAGGAAAACTAAAGAGGATCAATCGAGAGAGCATCAAGGGCTTTTTTGAGAAGCGGATTTGGCTTGTCTGGTTGCTTGGAATCCTGTTGACCAGTGCCATCTTCATAGGATTGCCCTATGCAATAGTCTCCCAACCAGTCTTTCTTAAAGGTTTTAGCTGGACAGAAAGCTACTACGATTCCTGGTATAGTTCGACCCACGCTCAGGTTGAATGTGTGCGTTGTCATGCCCGACCACAGCGCGAGGATCGAGCGGTGTTCTATATTCAACGCGGTCTCGAGCTGTATATTAGGCCTGTGCTGCGCCTTTCCCGCCCCTTCTCATGGGACAAACCGACTAATGAGGCCTGTATTGTGTGTCACGCACCTACCCGGCGCGCATCTCCATCGGGCGATCTTTTGATTCCGCACAAAGCACACGTTGAGGTACTCAAGATGGACTGCATCGATTGCCATCTATACGTTGTTCATCGGAAGAATCCGGAAGGTAAGCATACTCCGCGCATGCAGACCTGTCTCACATGCCATAATGGAAAGAAAGCGAGCAACGAGTGCAAGGACTGTCATAAAAAGAAGTCATACCCGGTCAGCCATCGCTCGGAAGAGTGGCTGGTTGCACATCCGCAGGAATCCGAAAAGAACAACGATGAATGTGTAAAATGCCATGCATGGGTGAAGGATTTCTGCAAAGACTGCCATGGCAGAAAGCCTGTGTCCCATGCCGGCCGATGGAGGACACTCCATCCAGCGAAAGTCGAAAGTAACCGCAATTGTTCAACCTGTCATAAGGACAAGTTCTGTGTGAGATGCCATGGCGAAGTGCCGTAGAGTGCTAAATACGAAATGCAAATTACAAAATGCAAAATGCAAATTGAAAAAAATGGAAGATCAAACCGGTTCACACAACCCTAAGTTGCGGTATCATGGAGGAAGATCATGGGTAATGAACGAATTCTAGTAGTTGACGACGAGAAATCTCTTCTCGAGGTTGTTTCATACGCACTCACGGAGGTTGGATACAAGGTTGCTACAGCTATTGATGCAAAACAAGCGATCGAACTGTTTAAAGACTTTGAGCCTGAGTTAGTCATACTTGATCTGAGGTTGCCAGATGAGTCAGGTTTTGAACTATGCAAGCAGGTTAGATCAGGTAGCAACATCCCAGTTATTTTCCTATCGGCGCGAACTGACGAGGTCGATAAAGTGCTTGGGTTGGAGCTCGGTGGCGATGATTACGTTACCAAGCCTTTCAGTCCACGTGAGTTAGTGAGCAGAGTAAAAGCTCACTTAAGGAGAGCCGAGCTGACAAATCATGCAGTTTCCAATCGAATAGTTGTAAGAGATCTTCAGATTGATCTGGAAAGCCATCAGGTCTTCCGGCAAGAGGAGCTGATCCATGTGACCAATATAGAATTTCAGATGCTGACACTTCTGGCCAGACATCCTGGCAGAGTTTTTTCCAGGCTGGAGATTTTGAATCATCTCTGGGGATCTTCTGGCTTTGTAGGAGATGAGCGTACTATCGATGTCCATATTCATAATTTACGGCATAAGCTGGAGACCGATCCCCAACGTCCGAATTACATTTTGACCGTTCGCAACCATGGTTATAGACTCAGTGATTCAGCATGAGAATGAGTATTCGCTTTTGGCAAACTGCACTTTTCCTAACCGTGACACTAGTTGCCGCGGTTGTTTTGTATGTTGAGTTTTTGCCTGCAATCGAAGACAGCATGGGCAACTTCGCTCAGGAGGAATTGGCCAAGGATTTGGAGGATCTCTCGGCCAGGATGGAGCTAGCGCTCGTCTCGGGAGAGAATGCCGTTGAGAAACAGGCAGCCGAATTCTCTAAAGTACACGGGGTCGACATCTGGATTTTTGACTCAGAAGGCGAAGAGATCCATTCTGAGCAATCTCTCACGGAACCCGGTGCAAGGCTGGATGAGATCCTGCGTCGTGGCTTGGATAGAAAAGCATACAAGTATACCAACTTGAGCCAGAACCTCATAGTTGTTTCCAAGCCTATAAAAGCCGATGGCAAGCTGTTGGGAGTCGCAATAATTAGTGACAACGGGACCTTCGTGAACGCTGCCTTAAAGGATGCACGCGACAGGCTGCTCATCGCCCTTTTCATCGCTATTCTTGTCTCCGCCATTCTGGGTTTTATGTTTTCCGAAGTTATTGCGAAGCAGATCAAGCGCTTAAAAGAGGGAGCACTGGCCATTGCTCAAGGTAATTTTAATCTACGGTTGAAGAAAGGGTTGGTCCCTGATGATGTGGGGGAACTGGCCCGTACTTTCAATGTGATGGCCGAGAAGCTGGCTGATGCATTTGACGCGCTTCGCAGTCAACAAGAACAGATTCTTACAGTTGTCAACAGCATGAGTGAGGGTGTTATTGAAGTCAGCGCCGCTGGTATGATCAATTTGGCCAATCCGGCGGCCGCACAACTCTTGGATTTCCCGGTGCAGAAGCTGATAGGAAGCCAACTTGAGACACTGATATCCGAACCAGGGCTGCTGAATTGCGTTCGAAAGGCTCTTTCAGGTCAAGATTCAAGCAGTATCTGTGAATATCACAAACGTTTCCTGCTTCTTCACAGCGCTCCGATCAAGCTCCCCGAATCCGTTAGAGACTCAGAGAAAAAGAATGGAGTAGTATTGATATTGCAGGATTTCACTGAGCAGAAGCGGCTTGAACAGGCTCAGCGCAGCTTTATCTCCAACGCGTCCCACGAACTCCGTACACCAATAGCCTCCATTAAAGGTTTCATTGAGCTGTTAGAGGACGGAGCAAAGGACAAACCGGAGGTGAGAGACAACTTTCTGGTCACAATGCAAAGGGAGATCGATCGCCTCCAGCGGCTGGTCGATGATTTGCTGACCCTCACTCAATTGGACTCTGGCCTTAACATCCTTCAACTGGCTGAGCACCCGATTGATAAGATTATAAGTGAGGTCGCAGCGGTAGCCACTCCTCTAGCAGCCTCGGCAAAGGTTAGACTCAAAATGGAATCGCGAGCTGGAAAAGCAATAGTCATTTGCGACCGGGACCGGATAATCCAGGTTCTGTTGGGCTTTTTTGACAATGCATTGAAGCATACACGTGAAAGCGGCGAAATCGTTGTGTTCTCGCATCTTACCGATCACGCCGTACGCGTAGGCGTGAGGGACACTGGCTTCGGTATTCCGCCCGATAAGCTGGGCAAGATATTTGAGCGCTTTTTCCGGTCCATATCCAGTGAGGGGAAGGTCCAGACTAAGGGATCTGGCTTGGGATTGTCCATCGCAAGCGAAATAATCAAGGCGCACGGGGGCAAGATCAAGGTAAGCTCAAAGAAGGGCAAGGGCTCCACTTTTTCTTTCAAATTAAGATTAGCTAAAAATTAGATCTTCGTTCCAGAAGCGCATGACCTTCGATCTTAATGCAACTCTAACTCCATCTTAATCCTATCTTAATAGTATTTTGATTGAATTAAGCTAAGGGCCGGCGATTTTGCAGGGATCGATGAACCATGGAAATTCTATCTGAAGAATCATCCCAGGCCACCGAGGGGCGCACGCGCGGTCTAGCCCAGCGGACCTCTCTTTTTAAGAGCTGGTCGATCCCGACTTATGCGCGGCGTTATTATCTCTGTTTCGGTGGCATTACCTTTTTTTTGCTGATTATAGAGGTGATAACAGGCGGCATTCTTGCCATTTACTATATTCCAAGTGTTGAAAAAGCATATGCGAGTGTCTACTACATTCACAACTTTGTCAACTACGGGTGGCTCATCAGAAGTATTCACTATTGGGCCGCCAATTTGATGATAGTCTTTGTTACCCTTCATATGCTGCGTGTCTTCGTAACCGGATCGTACAAAAGCCCAAGGCAATTCAATTGGTTGACGGGCATCTTTCTTCTCAATCTCACTTTGGGCTTTGCCGTTACTGGCGGCTTGCTCCCCTGGGACCAGAAGTCCTTTTGGGCCACGACCGTAATGTTCTCGTTTTTAAGAAAGATTCCGGTAATAGGCTCCGTCTTCTACCGGATGATGGTGGGAAACGAGGTGCTTGAGCAGACTGCGCTGACCCGCTTCTACAGTTTTCATATTATGATCTTGCCCGTTGTTGTAGCGGTGTTGCTTCTGCTGCATTTCTACATGGTAAAGAAACAGGGCATATCGAGGCCGCTGTAGGCCTGGTTGCTTCAGGGAAGATCAGGGGAAGACGAATGACACGCCCGAGTGCCGGAGGGCTGACTAATTAATAGGGACGAATGATGAAAAACCACCGTTTTTGGAATTAATCATTCGGTCTTTGGTCATTCTCGAGACATTCGTCATTGGTCATTGGACTTCTGTGTTCTATGGTTGGATGGAGTTTGTCAACGTTCTCAACGTAGGCGCGGGATTTAAGTTATAGATTTTGCAATGAGGCTTTTCACGGTGATGAACCATGTCAGAAGATCAGCTGGTCAAAAAAGGTCAGGTCAGCAATCTGAGCAAGAAAATACAGAACCTCATTAACCAAGAGAGTTTGGTGGGGGCAATAATTGTCTTGAGGTCGCTGCAGCCCGATCTAGCCAAAAAGGTTCTCAGCGAGTTGCAGCCGGCTGATCGTGAGCGTATTTATAATGCATCTTTTGCGACGAAAGACGGACATATTGCAGAGAGTCCCAGCTTCGCAGCTATGCGAAGGCCAAGTCGGATTCTGGACGCAAAGGAGGAGCCGAAGGAAGTCACGCAGACCTTGCCTTTTTTCCCTGATCAATTGGTCTCTGTTTTGACAGCGGCTGGCCTGGTAACCTCATTAATCTTGATTCTGACTATCTTTTCCCCCGCTCAACTGGGGGTAAAGGCAGATGTGTTAAATACTTCCATGAACGTGAAGCCTGAGTGGTATTTTCTCTTCTTGTACTCGTTCTTTGGCTTGGTCCCATCAATTCTGGGCGTTGTAGCGCCGGTTGTCGCCATGCTGCTTTTGGCACTTCTGCCCTTCCTTGACAAGAATCCTGGAAATGGTCCGGCCAAACGCAAATTTGCCATTCTTGCCTGCTTGGGTTTGATTGCTACTCTCGTCGCTTTGACGATCTCGGGAGCCTATTTTATGTAAGAATCGGGGCTGGGTCGGGGCTGTACATTGGTGCATTTAAAGGGGAGAAGAGACCCTGGAATTGAAATCCAAATGTCAAAAAGAGCAAATATGGCCTCGAAGTTTGAAAACAAGGGCGCAACATGGATGAGCGAGAGAAGATCTTGAGAAAATCCAAAATCAGATTGCTGCTGGTGAGTTTCCTTCTAAATGCCATCGTTGTCGCACTCCTTGTAACGTCATCACCCAGAGTCTCGCCCGCGAGTATCTGGCTGATATCCTTCAACAAAGTCGCATATAGAATCGGACTGAAGAACAAATCAAACCTGAAGGAACTTCACACCAATGCTTCAAAGCTCGCATCTGAAGACTGCATTTCCTGCCATGGTGACATGAAGAGATCCCATCTTCCGCTACACCGGATCCACCTCGCAACCTCTTTAATGGACTTCAGATGCATAAACTGTCATAGGAGAGTCAGCCTTGAGGCCAGAAGCAATGAAAAAGCAGTGCTTCTAGTGGATGTCAAATTCTGCAAGAATTGCCATAGCCGTTTTAGTGGTCTCGAAAAAGAGTCTGCCATGAAACCGGTCGATTTCCAAGCTGACTGCATGATTTGTCACACCGGCAAGCATGCCTTCAGACACGCCAAATCCTATCTGTCTCAGATTATCTCATCCCAGGATTGCAAGACCTGTCACGGGGATCGCGTGCTTCCGTGGCGCAAGGAACATGCCAAGTCGGATTGGATCAAACATCACGGGGAATTTGCACTTTCCGGCGATGAAGATTGTATGTCATGTCATGAATATGGTCTGGCCTTCTGCAATGACTGCCACAAGAAAAAACCGCCGTCGCACAAACCCAAAGATCTGTGGCTGAGAGGCCACAAGAAGCAGGCAAGAGAAAATACCAAAGCCTGTCTCACCTGCCATAAACAGAATTTTTGTAAGAAATGCCATGTCGGTCATACTGCAGAGTGGCTTGATAACCACTACAGTTTCGTGTTAGACAAAGGCGCCGAGTCTTGTCAGCGTTGTCACAGTTCGATATTCTGCGAGAGTTGCCATGTAAAGGTGAGTATACCCTTGAGCTCAGGACAAGGAGGGTGACGGAGCTATGAGCAAGATTGCTGAGGATAGAACGAGCCGCGTCCAAGCCGCGTATAAACGGCTGCGGGATCTGTCTGCGCGAGTGAAAACAACAGATCCTAAAGAATTGCTTGATAGACGGGAGTTCTTCTCCCGTTCGCTGGATTGGCTGCTGGGAACTTCCGTGCTCATAAGCGGCGGTTTTGGGGCTGCTCTCATCTGGAAATACCTTGAACAGCCAAGCATCAGCATGGAGGGGGAGACAAAGCTGGGCTGGGTCTATCTAGGAAGAACAAAAGAATTCAGTGAGACGCCCAAGAAAGTTTATTACGGCCAGGAACCCGTCTATGTTCATTTCTTCAGGCGAAAACTGGTAGCCCTATCTGCTATCTGTCCTCATGTACGCTGCACTGTAATATGGAATCCAACCGGAAAGCCAAATCCGCGGACCGGCTCACGTACATTTGATTGTCCCTGTCACGTGAGCTCATTTGATATAGGCGGGCGCCGGCTGTACGGACCCGCTCCCAGGGGACTCTATGCTCACAGACTCAAAGTTATCGGCGACAAGGTTTATATTGGCGCTAGCACCCGAACCAGTTAATTGTTGAAGGCATTTGTCAAAAGCGCCGATTGACAAAAAGCCAGTCCAAATTCGAATACCAAGTGTCAATGTCCACGAACCCGCTTCGTGACCAGAGCTGCAACCGACAGGTCACAGTAGGTCATAATATCTCTCTCATCCATTCTGATGCTTAATCTCCCCACTCTGGCATTACGCATTTTGAAGGGGTGTGCGCGTGCGGCACGTCTCTAGTACAATAGTGTTTCATATACATCAGATGTTCGCCGTTGGCTTTTGGCTCTTGATAATGTTTTGCAAATCACTGCTGACCAGGCACTAGCAGCTACCTTGGGAAGGAGATTGCTTTGAACCAGGCCGACCTAGTGATTTCTGGGTGTACGGTTTTGACTATGGATGATGACTCAACGCTGGTTGAGGACGGGGCAATTGCTATCAAAGGAGACACCATTGCGGCCGTAGGAGCTGCTGACACAGTGGATCGAGAGTTTGTCTCTGACCGGATCATTGAGGCCAAGGGGATGCTAGCCATGCCTGGATTAGTCAATACTCACACTCATGCTGCAATGGTCTATTTTCGTGGCTTGGCCGATGATCTACCCCTAAATGACTGGTTGGAGAGGTACATCTGGCCGGCTGAAGCCAGATTTGTAAATCCTTCTTTTGTGCGGGAAGCAGTTCGGTTGGCGGCCGTGGAGATGATCAAAGGTGGCACCACCGTGTTCTGCGATATGTATTTCGCTGAGGACGCGGCTGCGCAAAGTCTAAAAGAGATAGGAATGCGGGCTGTGTTGGGGGAGGGATTGCTAGATTTTCCTACTCCCATCAGTAAGAATCCTGAAGAAGGCCTAAAGAATAGCGAGGATTTCATAGAGAGATGGCATGATGACGTGCTCATTGTTCCGGCCGTTGCTCCTCATGCGCCGTATACTTGCTCGGCCGAGCTTCTGAAAGACGCCAAAAAACTTGCCGACAAATATCACCTGCTCTTGCATATCCATCTAGCAGAAGCGAAGCCAGAAGTGGAACAGATTAGGGAAGAGAAGGGGATGTCTCCTGTTGAATACCTGCAAAGTCTTGGATTTCTAGGCGAAAATGTAAGCGCAGCACATGTTAATTGGGTCACGGCAAAGGACATCGAGATTCTAGCCGAAAGCAAAACGGGTGTATGTCATAATCCGCAAAGCAATATGAAGCTGGCAACCGGTATCTGCCCGGTTCCGGAACTGCTAGAAGCAGGTATAAAAGTCGGATTGGGGACAGACGGTGCTTCCAGCAACAATGATCTGGATATGTTTGGTGAAATGCTCACAGCCTCTATCCTTCAGAAGGCTTTCAAGAAAGACCCGTCAGTCTTGAAGGCAAAAGAGATCGTGACCATGGCTACACGGGGCGGAGCTGCTGTTCTTGGTTTTGAGACAGATATTGGCTCTTTGGAACAGGGCAAGAAAGCGGACCTGATCCTTATTGACCTGCAGCAGCCTCACATGGTTCCCATGTACGATGTGTATTCGCATCTGGTCTATGCGGTTAATGGCGCCGATGTCGATACAACAATCATAGGCGGCCAGGTGGTGATGGAGAACAGGAAATTGACCACGGTCGACGAAGAAGAGGTAGTCCAGAGGGCCAGCATGTTTGCTGAGCGAATGAAGGCCGGGTCCTAGGGTGGAGGGTTTTTGGCTAGACTTGTGCTTTGCCCAACGCGGATTTGCACGGACAATGCCGCTCAGAAGGGATTGTGGCCAGAGTCGTTTCCAAGATCTTGGTCAATAAGGGCATCTTCACCTTCATCATCTTCTCGACCTCCAACGCTGTCAATTTGCCTACTGCTATTCCCGCCGCCATGTTGGTTACGATGGCGATCGTTGCGTAACAAATCTCCATCTCCCTCGCCAATACCACCTCGGGGACACTGGTCATTCCGACCAAATCCACGTCTAGTAGCCGAAAGGCTCTGATCTCAGCAGGAGTCTCAAAGCGAGGCCCTTCTGTGCAGGCATAAGTTGCTTCGGGAAAGCAGCGCTCCTCTTCGCTGCGCATTGTAGACCAAAGAGCGTTTCTCAGTTCAGGGCAGTAAGGCTCGGTCATGTCCACATGCACTACTGATCCTTCCTCAAAAAAGGTTGTTGCCCTGCTTTTGGTGAAATCAACAAATTGAGTCAACAGGACCAGACTCCCCGGTGACATCTGCTCATTGAGGCTGCCAGTTGCAGCCGTTGCAATGATACGCTTTGCCCCAAGTTCATTGAGAGCCGAGATATTTGCCCGGTAATTTATTCTGTGCGGCGGGACATAATGCTTTTTGTCCTGTTCAGAAGCGCCTGCACAATGACGGGCCAAAAAGACCACTTCTCTGCCGCTCCATCTTCCTACATAGACTTTGACTGCGCCGTAAAAAGTATGAACAACCTGTTCTTTGAGGTCGGAAAGCAGGGACGGATCGCATACTCCCGTTCCACCGATTATTGCTGTTCTTGGACTCATGTGTTGACTCCTGCTCCGTGGCTGCTGTGGTCTGTTCTGCGTTTCTGAATGGCCCTCTGACTGCAGCAGTTGACCTCAAGGTGTCAAGTGTTTGGTGTCTGCAGTGCGCCAAAGCCAATATACCAGAAGCGCGTATTCCTGCAAACATATACTCATTTTTTGCCCATTGTAACACCTTCCGCCATTGTTCTGGCGCAACAAAATACTGGATGAAATCTTATGTTGCTCTCTAATGAGTAGGGTGACAGCAGATTATTTGGATCAGGATTTTTTATCTGGGGTTTCGTTGAAAAATGAACCAAAGTTACATAAGATTATCTTAAGCTTGAGATGAATTTGGGATGTTTGGGAGTGTTGATCGAGGGAAATCGAGGTTTACCTGGTTGAACAGGCGGCCAAGATGAGAGAACTATGTGGATATACTTCTGAAAAAGTTAAAGATATGCATTTTGCGAGGTTTGTGGATCCAGAAGATTTGCAGGTAGTTACAGAGTGTTTTATGAGAACAATGGCGGGCGAGATGCTCCAAAAAGATATCAAATTCGATGCATTGGCAGTGACGGCCGCATGGCGGTTGAAATAAATAGCAGCCTGATCTTTGAGGAAGGCATATCCTGAAACTTTATCCTCGGGATGCTTCTTGACGTCTTCTCCACAATGCGTGATTCTTTTTTGCCATTTAATCAGGAAGTCTTCAGAAAGCAGGAAATAAGTCTAGATGAGATCGATGCAGGTCTGGTGAGATCAGATCAAGGCAGATCCACGGTGCCGCAAAGGAGAGCGGATGAAAAAGAAATGGTTTATCGGGTTATTTCTCGCGGTATTGATTGTAGCAGGAGGATGGGGGTATTATCGCAGCGGTAGCGCGACACCAGTAGAAGTTGAAACGGCAAAAGTTGAGCAAAGAGATCTGGAAAAGATTGTTTCCGGTTCTGGATTTGTTCAGGCTGACCGGCAAGTTGATCTTTTTCCGCCAATGGCTGATGAAGTTACCAAGATCTATGTCAAAGAAGGAGACGTTGTTGAAGAGGATGATGATCTGGTTAGATTAAAGAATGCCGGAAAGCTCGAGGCTTCTATCGACGGAACAATCGTCCAGCTTAATACTGCGGTCGGACAAACGGCGATGCCGCAAGAACCTATGATAATGCTTGCCGATCTCGATCCCACCTATTTTACGGCTAACATCGATGAGAGTGACATTGCTCAAGTCTCACCCGGACAGCAGGTGCGGATCGCACTGGATGCCTATCCGGAGGAGACCTTATCAGGCGAGGTTGTTGAGATCGGATTATTGTCGCAATCAGCTACGGCCGGCGGCACTTCCTTCCCGGTCAAAATCCGACTGACAGACAGCAAAGGCGTGACGTTAAGGCTTGGAATGAATGGGGATACGGATATCATCGTGGGCGTAAAAGAGGCGGCATTGGCTGTTCCGTTAAATGCTGTCACAACTCGTGAAGGCAAGGACATTGCTTTTCGGGTCCGTAACAAAAAGATCACGGCGCGTCGGGTAGATCTAGGGCAGGCGACCAATGATTTCTATGAGGTGATTGCGGGGCTGGAGGCCGGAGACAAAGTGGTGATCAAGGACCTGAAAAAACTTAAAGGCGGCGAGACGGTTAAGTGACAGAGAATGGACTCATTACCATAAAGGATGTTCACAAGACTTACTGTCTAGACGGTGTTGAAGTGCGGGCTCTGCGCGGGATCTCGCTGGACATCGCAGCGGGCGAATTTGTTTCGATCATGGGGCCTTCGGGCTCGGGCAAGTCGACGCTGATGCACATCATCGGTTGTCTGGACAGGCCTACATCCGGGCTGCTTTCGATCGAGGGCCAACCAACCAAAAAACTAAGTCGGAATCAGCTTGCCAAAATGCGAAGTGAAAAGATCGGTTTTGTTTTTCAATCCTTCAACCTGCTTCCCCGCTCAAATGCTCTCAAGAACGCGGAGCTTCCTATGATATACGCTGGTGTTGGTCTGAGGGAACGCTTAAGGCGGACGAGGGAAGCTCTGGCGTCAGTGGGGCTCGAAGACAGAGTATACCATCGCCCCTCGCAGCTTTCAGGGGGTGAGCAGCAGAGAGTTGCCATCGCAAGGGCTCTTGTAAATGATCCCGCCATAATCTTGGCGGATGAGCCCACGGGCAATTTGGATTCCGAGAGCGGGACCGAGGTCATGGCAGTCCTCGACAGGCTAAGCAGCCAGGGCAAGACCATCATCCTGGTTACTCACGAAAAGTATATCGCTGACCACGCGAACCGAGTTGTCAAGCTGCTCGATGGGACTATTCTGAGCGATGAGAAGGCAGAGAAAAGCAGCACCACATTCTAGTCCCAGTTCGGCCATGTATGGCATCTCTCCGGTGCACGGCACTACAGACAAGTATATGGCAAGCGATAAGAAAGTGAAGAAATAATGAATTTGTTTGAGAGTCTTCGAGTTTCGTTTGAGGCGCTGATCGCCAACAAAATGCGGTCAGTTCTGACAATGCTTGGTGTAATAATCGGGGTCATGGCAGTGATCTTGCTGGTGGCAATGGGCCAGGGCGTGAAGTCCGACGTGACTAGTCAGATCAGCGGACTGGGATCAAATCTCCTATTTGTGCTGCCCGGCCGGCTAGAACCTGGGAGTCAGCACCCGGCTATGTCCCAAAAGCTCGTGCCTGAAGATGTGGAGCTGATCAGAAGAGGCAACATGTTTATTGAGGGCGTATCGGGAATGATTGAGACATCGGCCGAGGCCAAGTTTGGGAATCGTACCCGCCGTATTACCATTTCGGGGGCTAATGCCGACTATCCTGAAGTGATCGACAGACCGACCGTGGAGGGCAGGTCTTTCACTAAATCGCAAGACCAGGCCGGGCGGAGAGTATGTGTAATTGGAAAGACGGTGGCGGATGATCTTTTCGGCAACACCGAGCCGTTGGGTCAAAGGATGAGCATCAACGGACAGAAGTATATCGTCTTGGGAATCCTGGAAGAAAAAGGACGGTTCATGGGGATGGACTATGACGATTCCGCTTACATCCCACTGTCAACCGCTGCAACAATGGTGGGGAGCGACAAGCTGTCCAATATCATGGTTAAAGCTGAGGATCCATCCAGGATCTCAGAGGCCCAGAAGGAGATCGAGAAAGCCCTTGGCCGAAAATACAGTGAGGATGATTTTACGGTTTTTACGCAAGGTCAGACTCTTTCAATGATGGAGGATATTTTGAGGATAATGACTTTGATGCTGGTGGGGATTGCCAGCATCTCATTGCTGGTGGGCGGTATTGGTATTATGAACATCATGCTGGTCTCTGTGACCGAACGGACTCGCGAGATCGGAATCAGAAAAGCTGTTGGTGCGCGTACCTATGATATTCTGATCCAATTTGTAATTGAAGCTGTTCTTCTGAGCGTGATAGGAGGGTCAATAGGTATTTCGCTCGGAGCCCTCGGAGCAGAAATCGCAAGCACATGGCTCCCAACTGAAATCACCACCTGGGCTGTGCTGCTCTCATTTGGTTTTGCTGCGGCTGTCGGTGTGATATCGGGAGTGTATCCTGCCTACAAAGCATCCCGCCTGGATCCCATTGAAGCCTTGAGGTATGAGTAACAGGGGCCTGTTGACCAACCCGTTGACTAATTACAAACGGTACACCTGGCAATTGACAAAAAAACCAGATCAATTGTCAAACATTGAGATTCGCAAGTCTACTATTCTTAGCACTTCACTGGTGATATCATGAGTTAGGGCCGTAATTCACCGTTTGAACTGGTAGCAAAACGGGCGCCCATGGGCGATGCCAGATTTTTGCCGTGCCCAGAAAGGCAAAAGGCGCTAGTATCATGTTAAGCCAAAAAAGGAATCGTCTCATTATTATCAGTCTGTTAGCAGCTTTGTTTCTGCTCGCCGTGGGCGTGCTGTGGCTGGATAGAGCTGGAGTTGATATAGGGGATCTGGGGGGCGGCGCCAGGAAGCTTGAAGCGGTTGAGATCAAAAGGTATAAGGGCAAGCGGCTGTCCTCTGTCTACGATTTCAGAGAGAACTCCATCAAGGGTCCCCAGCATATAGACCAAGAGGACTACCGGCTGCAAATCTCCGGTCTGGTAAAGACGCCTAAGAAGTACAAGTATGATCAGGTGATAAACGGGCGTCAGCTGTATAAAAAGGTGGTCACCCTGATCTGCGTTGAAGGCTGGAGTGTTACCATCTTATGGGAAGGTGTTTTGGTCAGGGATCTGATAAAAGAGGCAGGTCCAAGCTCAAAGGCGAAAGTCGTCATCTTCCGCGCCCACGACGGATATAGTACTTCCTTTCCTGTAGACTACATTATGAAGAAAGACATAATAATGGCTCACAAGATGAACGGTGTTACCTTACCGGCTGAGCGAGGTTTCCCCTTTGAGCTGGTTGCCGAAGAAAAGTGGGGCTATAAGTGGATCAAGTGGATTGAAAAGATCGAGCTGTCCGCCAATACCGATTTTCGCGGTTACTGGGAGCGGCGAGGATATTCTAATGAGGGAGACCTGGATAAGGGTTTCTTCAAGTAAGCGCAAGCGGCATGCTGCAGCATGAACACGAAAGGCACATTGAAGACGGCACGTCTGAGAATCGAAAAGCCACAGCAAGGCACAAACTTAAGCTGGCAAGATGCAAGGCGTATGGGTCTGTTGCCACAAACTGCTAGCCAGACTCGATTTTCTAGGTTTCAGTCTACCTTGTGCAATTTGAAATTTGCATTTGACAGATTCTATTCCGCTTCGGCCTGCAAGGGCACGGCAGCTTCAGGTTCTCTCCCTCGCCCGACCATTCTGAACGTCGCTAGAGTGAGAGCTCCTAGACCAAAGAGCATCACGATGAACTTAAGCAACCATCCCACAAATGGAATCAGACCCACTACTGCCAAGATCAAGAGTCCGATGAGAGCTGAGAGGTAGTGCGACGCCTGCGCCTTTTTTGTCATCGCAGTCAAAATCTTTTCGCCCAGGAAAATGCTGAACACGATCTGGCTTAAATATATGAATAGAAAGTATAGGCCAAAAAGGATCACTCCAATGTGAAGACCGATCAATGTAATCATTAGTGCAATTGCTACTATGGGAACAACAATAAGTATGAGAAAGCCGATACCAAGGCTCTGCCACACTTTTTCAGTAAGGACCTGAGATGTTTCGGTTGCGGCTTTTGGCAGCAATGCGATCAAAATAAAGGCAGTCGCCAAGGTAGCTAGGAAAGAAATGAGTGCGAAGAGGAGATACAACAGCACACCGGCCAGGCCCGCCAATGGCCTTTCTCTACGCCTTATTTGCTCTGCAGGTAACTTGTGCCTGATTTTGCCGGCTATCTCAGCACCCGAATCAATATTGGCTTTATTTTCGCTTGTATAGACAAAATCTCCTCCGATCTCAGCATCCGAACCCAAGTTGATGGTGTCAGCCCTGACTTTTGCGTTCCCCACGACCGTGCCGTTGAGTTCGGTTGAGCCAGCCCCTACCCAGAGATTTCGCCCGATGGAGCCGTCAGCTTTTAGGGTTCCCGAGCCGAAGAGTGCATCTCTTCCAATCTCACCATCTCCGCTTAATATAACTTGCCCGCCACTGACCAATATGTCGCCGCCGACTTTGCCATTAATAAACACAGTACCGCCGCCGATTCTGACGTCGTCCAAGACTTCTCCGTTGACAAAAATTGTGCCGCCGGCTGTTGTGAGATCGCCGGATACTGTTCCATCCACCGTAACGGTACTGGCGGCTGCCAGGACATCTCCCTCAACGTTTCCCTCGACATCCACGCTTAGCCCGGCTGCATACAGATCATCTCTGATTGTCTGATCCTTTGAGATTGTCACGCTTGGGTCGCCGGCTCTAAAGGTCAATGCATAGGCTGGAACCGCAAGAATCAACAGCGCAAGAGCGGTGAGAAGCAAGACCAAACAGAGGTTCCTTATCTTCATGATTCCCCCTTTTCAGGTTTGAAAGTTTACTTCGACTGCTATCGACAAATACGAATATTGGTCCACAGCGTATCCGGAATCCCCCTTTTTCTATAACTACTATATCGCTAATCGGGGCTGTTGCAAGGGGGATATTTACTCATCCATCCTCCATCTGAGCGTGAAAATGTTGCATCAGCCTTTGACATAGACAAGACCTGGGATAGAATTAACGCATGAAGTATAAGTGCAACATGCACACTTGTAGGATTGTCACGGCCAAATAGCTATAATCCATGTGCAGTCAATGGGTTGCGAGCCTTGAAGTTCGGCAGGAAACGAGGCAGGAAACTTAGGAGGAGGTATTTGTATGGATTGGGGAATGCAGAATCGTTTGTCAAGGATAATAAAGCCGGATACAGGCCGCACCTTGATGCTCGCGGTGGATCACGGATACTTTCTTGGTCCGACCACTGGGCTTGAGAATGCTCGAGAGACAATAGAGCCACTTTTGGCATACGCAGATTGCCTCATGCCTACCCGTGGCGTGCTTCGATCTTCGGTCAATCCGGATGCAGACGTTCCAATTGTGCTTCGTGTTTCGGGGGGGCAGAGCATTGTCGGGCCCGCATTGTCCGATGAAGGAATAACGGTCTCAGTTGAAGACGCGATCCGCTTGAACGTAAGCGGGATGGCCTTGTCTATCTATGTCGGCACAGAACATGAGCACCAGACCTTGACCAATCTGGCCAAACTGGTTGATAGGGGGGAGAAGCATGGAATTCCGGTACTGGCGGTCACGGCCGTGGGTAGGGATATGGTACGCGATGCTCGGTATCTTGGCCTTTGTTGCCGTATTGCTGCCGAGCTGGGGGCAAAGTTTGTTAAGACGTACTATTGTGAGGAATTTGAAAAAGTGGTTGAAAGCTGTCCTGTTCCCGTCGTCATCGCGGGAGGCAAGAAGATACCCGAGATTGACGCGCTCGAGCTAGCATACAATGCCATCCATGCTGGGGCCATCGGCGTCGACATGGGGAGGAATATCTTTCAGGCGGATGATCCCGTGGCCATGATCAAAGCGGTGAGGGCCATCGTGCATGATGATCGCAGCGTCGATGAGGCACATGAGCTGCTCAAAGAGGCAAAAGCTGAGTCCAAACAGGCCTCGGGAGTGCACTGAATCACTGCAAGATGCAAATTGCAGACTGCAAAATCAACGGCAGGTTCGCCGTTCACGGCAAGGACACAAACATGGCTAAATCATTAGCGGCTTGCGGTTCGCGGTTTGCGCATACCAATGCCAAAGCACATCTGTTGAACGAACTTGACCCCGGCTCCATAGCGTTTTGATTTTCAAATCTGGATTTTACAGTGTGCACTTTGCAATGCATCCGAAGGATTGCCCATGCGCGTGGCGATGTACTACAACAACAACGACGTGAGGTTAGAGGAGATGCCGTTTCCGGAAATCGGAGCCGGTGAGCTGCTAGTTAAAGTCATTGCCAGCGGTATCTGCGGCAGTGACGTTATGGAGTGGTACCGAATCAAAAAAGCGCCCTTGGTGCTAGGACATGAAATAGCCGGTGAGATTTCAAAAGTGGGCAGCAGAGTAAAAAGGTACGTGGTCGGCGATCGAGTGTTCATATCTCACCACGTGCCCTGTAACACATGTTACTATTGCATTAATTATCACCACACTGCTTGCGAAACACTTCATACTACCAATTACGATCCCGGTGGTTTTGCAGAATATCTGCGAGTGCCCGAATTGAACGTTGATCGTGGGGTCTATCTACTGCCCAATGACGTCTCGTTTGACGAGGGCACCTTTATCGAGCCTCTGGCCTGCGTATTGAGGGGACAGCGATTGGCGGATATCAAGCCCGGCAATACTGTGTTGATCCTCGGGAGTGGGATTTCAGGGATCCTGCACATTCAGATGGCCAGAGCGTTGGGCGCTGGCCGGATAATTGCCACGGATATCAGTCAGAACCGTCTTGATGCAGCGGCTGAGTTTGGCGCGGATATTGTAATAAACGCAGCAAAAGCTACACCTGAAAGACTGCGCGAGGTGAACAAAGGTAGGCTGGCCGATAAAGTGATTGTCTGTGCAGGCGTCTTATCGGCGGCGAAACAAGCACTTCAGTGTGCCGATCGCGGAGGAACGGTTTCATTCTTTGCTGTGCCAGAGCCCGCTATTGATCTTTCGGTTCCCCTTAACGAGCTCTGGCGCAATGAGATGACCATAATGACCTCCTACGGAGCCGCACCATCGGACCTGGCGACGGCACTTGACCTCATCCGTGCCAAACGTGTCAATGTGGAGGCCATGATCACCCATCGGTTGAGCCTGGCCGAGGCCCGAGAAGGGTTTGAACTGGTCGCGGCGGGTGGGAAATCGATGAAGGTGATCATCGAGCCGCAGAGATAGACTGGCCGCGTAGCTGAGCGTGATGTTTCGACTACGCGCTTCCTGAACATCATTGAGAAAGAACTGGACCATAATTGGAGAACCCAAAACGAAGGAACAGGGCTCAGCGCCAGGTGGTACAGAAATGACTCAAAAGTACAGCAAATGGCAGTCAGGGGAGTTGGCGACCACTTTTTTGCAGGGCATTCGCGGAGCAATTCCAACCGCTGACCTGCAACTGGAACTGCTGGGCAAAATCGTGGATGCCTGGTGCCCGAAACCGGCGTGTATCCTTGACTTGGGATGCGGTGACGGCGTCCTGGGCCGCTCTCTTATGGATAGATTTCCGGCAGCGCGCTTCGTATTTGCTGACTTCTCTGACCCGATGCTGACTGCCGCGGAAGCGCAGCTAAAGGACAAGCCGCGAGTCACGCTGGTCAAAACCGACTTCTCCTCGCCAAGGTGGCTTGGGGCAATCATAGGTCTCCAGCCGGTCGATGTCGTGGTGTCAGGCTTTGCCATCCATCACCAACCTGACCAAAGAAAGAAAGAATTGTACGGGGAGATATACAAGTTGCTCAGCGACAATGGCCTGTTTCTGAATCTTGATCATGTGTTACCTCCAACTGAGAGTGTTGAGAATCTTTTTGATACTTACTTTGTTGACCAGCTGTGCCGTTTCCACCAGATGCAGGATTCGTCGAAGTCCAGGGACGAAGTTATGCAAAAATACCACGAACGTCTGGACAAAGACGAGAATTTGCTGGCCGCGGTGGAGGATCAATGCAAGTGGCTGCGGCGCATCGGGTTTGTTGACGTAGACTGTTTTTTCAAAGTTTTTGAGCTGGCTCTCTTTGGCGGCCGAAAAACGGCCCGCCCTTCGACGCTGAATCCTTGCCCCTAATTCAATGATAGTAATCCTCGTTGGCCAATGAGTAGGATATCGGACCACTTGTTAACGAAGTTGGGAAGTCTGCAAGGGCAATGGCCACATGGGAGATGACTCGCATGGATCCTCGCGCTGCTTCAGTCGCTGGGACCACTAAGGAGCGAAAAGTCTCAGATTCCTCTCCGCCTAGCGGGGTGGACCGATTGAATGATTCCTGTAGCAATTTTCGTATGAACGTACTCCGGACCCACAGGAATTCTACTGGATCGAAAACACCAAACATAGATTTGAAAGCTACAGCTATTTCCAGGCCAAACCGGAGAAAATGCTGGAATGGCTGGACAGGTGGATGTGGAATTAATGGCCTGTGCTGATGCACGCAGCTTTCAGCCTTGGATTACAGAGACATCAAAGTGGTGTGAGAGGTGACCGAAGGGAGAAGGTGACGCTATGAATCTCATTAAGTGGGTAGCGGATGAGCGTCTGAGCCTTGGCCACCAACAGAGCATGTTGTCACATGACCACTAGCGATGAACCGGAGAGGCAACGCGAAGATTAAGAACCGACCAAGGGAGATATTATGACAGGAGCAGCAGGCGAGACAGGAGTGGGTCCCATGGTGTCTGTTGCCGTCGAGCAACACTTTCCACCCGATCAGCGGATTATCGACGACAACCTGGCGTATTCGATTTTGCCCTTCACCATGCGCGCGGTCGTTTGGTTGACACGGCCCACAATCGTCAGGGACTGGCTGATCAGAGTACTTGAGAAGCCCGCTCCCGGTGTTTGGGGTGGTGTAATGTGCCGGAAGCGATATATCGACGAAAAGGTGATCGAATCGGCCGATCGGATTGAGGCGGTAGTGAATCTGGGCGCCGGGTTTGACACGCGCGCATACAGGCTTGAATCCCTAGCCGGTATACCTGTTTGGGAGGTTGATTTACCGGTGAACATCGAGACCAAGCGGGTTCGGCTTCGGCATCTATTCGGGCAAGTTCCAGAGAACGTCAATCTGGTACCGATCGACTTGGACCGCGAAGCGCCAGATGGTGTGCTGGCAAAGCAGGGGTACTCTGCCGACACGTGCACGTTCTTTATCTGGGAAGCGGTCTCGCAGTACCTGACAGAAGCTGGCATCAAGACGACCTTCGATTTCCTGGCAAGGGCAGCAGTCGGCAGCCGTCTAGTTTTCACATACCTGCGTAGGGACTTCCTGGAGGGTCGAGTCATGTATGGCCAGCAGGATCTCTACAAGAAGTACGTTATCAGGCAGAGGCTCTGGCTGTTTGGCATGGATCCTGAAGGCGTGCAGCCCATCCTAGAAGCCTGTGGGTGGCGGATTGTGCAGCACCCAGATTACGCCGAGCTGGCCGACCGGTATGTCAAGCCGACCGGCCGTGCACTTGCTTCAACACCGATCGAGCGGGTCGTATATGCCAAAAAGGTTTAGTGCACATGCACCCTGATCCAGTGAGCGGCTCAACTCGTTGCACTCTCGTGCCGATTTTCCGCCAATGTCAGTAGTTAGCCTTTTTTGCCTGCCTCATACCCTAAGAGATATCCCCGTGCTCTTTCTGCGTGCCGATATTGGCAAACCAAGTTCCAGAATGCGTTTGAATGATCAGGATAGACCAGGTGGGCCATTTCATGAATGAGGACATAGTCTCTGACCCATTCAGGCATGTTCGCCACATCATGAGAAATCCTGATCGTGCCCTGGGCGGAGGTGCAGCTTCCGTGGCGAGAATTCTGATTGGTCACATATTTGATTGATGAAATGCGAAGCCTGCCTCCAAAGTACCGCCGGTTCAATAGCTCAGCGCGCCTTGACAGGTCATCGGCGAGGTTTAGTCTGTTTTGAAGACGGGACTTTTCTACCCTCTCGACCAGCTTGGCAACAGCGTCCCTCTCTTGAGCTCGACTGAGCTGTGCAGGAACGCGCACTACGATCGTATCGCCGTCCGCACGGGCGCTAAATGTCTTTTTTCGTTTCTTGCTCCGGATTATCTCGACATTCATCTGTTCTACCTAAGGCGATTGCAGAGCACTGTGCTTGCCAATTCTAATAAAGATGCCCGAACATGTAAACGGCCGATGTGCTTACTCACTCTATTCTCACTCTATAAACAGGCGGAGGGATTCAGAGCTGGAAAAAGACACCGAATTTCACTGTGTGAACATCGATTCCCAATAATAGGTTGACCCTCTTCAAGCGGTCCTATATAATTACCACTAATCTTTAACCTGTAGAAAAAGGCCTCGAAGGTGAGGAGTAGGCTGTAAATAGAGAGTCCGGCAAAAGGTGCAAGCTGGACAAAAGGCAGCCCAAGTCGCACTGGAGCCACCAAGCTGAAAGCAGGAAGCTGGGAGCAAGGAAGACGTAGCAGCAAGGGGCCAAATCTCGATTTCTTTTGGCTCTTTCATCATTACTCATCTCGCATTTCTACGGTAGGCTTGGTCGGAGAAATCCGTTATCTTGTTGAAGTGTTCCCCGGTAACATGCGTTATCGAGAAAAATCAGGGTGGTACCGCGTGAGATTTTGCCTCTCGTCCCTTTTGGATTGAGAGGTCTTTTTTATAAAAAGAACGACTTGCGATAGGCGGTCAGCGAGCAGCGATGGATAGATGATACTTGGTCGTGGACTAGAGTTCTTTCGCTTATCGAAAGTCGCTGGTAGGTTACGGGCTTTTTTGATCAAAGGGAGGTGGCAATGAAGCTAAGAAGTGATCTTGCCAAGAAAGGAACAACCAGAGCGCCTCACCGGTCGTTGTTTAAAGCCATGGGGCTCACTCAAGATGAGATAAATCGGCCGATCATCGGGATCATAAATTCCGCCAACGAAATCGTTCCTGGTCACCTGCATCTGGATACTATTGTGCAGGCCGCAAAGGACGGTGTGAGAATGGCCGGAGGTACGCCTATTGAGTTCTCCACCATCGGGATTTGCGATGGTATTGCCATGAATCATCCGGGGATGAGATACTCTCTGGCTAGCCGTGAGGTAGTCTCTGACTCGGTTGAGTTGATGGTCCAGGCTCACCAATTTGATGCTCTGGTCATGGTTCCCAACTGCGACAAGATTATTCCGGGAATGCTTATGGCTGCGGCGCGGATAGATATTCCGACGATCTTTGTCAGCGGCGGCCCGATGCTTGCTGGACGGTTCGTGGGACAAGATGTTGACCTGGATACAGTTTTCAGGGCGGTCGGCAAAGTTGAAACCGGAGAAATGACCGAGGAAGACCTATGGTGTCTGGAAGATGTTGCCTGCCCTGGCTGTGGATCTTGCGCTGGGTTGTTTACAGCGAACTCAATGAACTGCTTGACTGAGGCAATCGGCATGGGTCTTCCAGGCAACGGCACCATACCTGCCGTCTATGCAGAGAGAATACGACTGGCGAAGACAGCGGGGACCGGGATCATGGAACTATTGAAAAGCGATATCAAACCAAGTGATATTATGACGAGAGACGCCTTCCTCAATGCGGTAACCGTGGATATGGCTTTCGGCGGTTCCTCCAACACGATCCTTCACCTTCTGGCAATTGCCAAAGAGGCGGGTGTGAACATGGACCTACAGTTGTTTGAGGAGATTGGTCAAAGGACGCCAAATTTGGTCAAAATCAGTCCGGCCAGCGAGTACCATATCCAGGACCTTTATTTCGCCGGCGGAATCCCTGCTCTACTGGCCGAGCTCAATAAAGGCGGACTGATTAATACAGGGACTATGACCGTTACCAGGCGCGCTATGGGCGAGAACATAAGGAGGGCACAAAACACAAATCCCGAAGTGATGAGGGATATAGCGAATCCATATGCTCCAAGCGGCGGCCTTGCGGTTCTATGGGGCAATCTCGCGCCCGAAGGAGCAGTGGTGAAGCAGTCAGCGGTCTTGCCGGAAATGCTGACACATGCTGGACCGGCAAGAATCTTTGGATCGGAAGAAGAGGCTGTTGAGGCAATTCTACAGGGCCGAATAACAGACGGAGATGTCGCGGTGATCAGATATGAGGGACCGAAAGGGGGTCCAGGCATGAGGGAGATGCTGACGCCCACGTCCGCGGTGGCCGGGATGGGTCTTGATAAGACAGTCGCCCTTATCACCGATGGTAGGTTTTCCGGCGCAACAAGAGGGGCTTCAATAGGTCATGTATCTCCGGAAGCCCAAGAGGGCGGTCCGATTGCCATTGTTGAGGAAGGGGATCTGATCGAAATAGACATCCCAAAACGCATATTGAATCTGAAGGTCAGCGATGAAGAGATTGGCAATCGGCTCGCAGCATGGCAACCACCCGAGCCAAAGATTAAGAAGGGCTATCTAGCTTTGTACTCAAGACTTGTATCCTCGGCAAGCAAGGGAGCCGTGATAGAGAGATAAGATTATGATCAAGAGGCGATAGGCGGCCAGCGACTTTCGATGAGCAATGCAGTCATCGTTCGCTGATCGTTAATTGCTGATCGAACCGTGAACATATGTTAGAGCACTGCTGATGAGATGCACAAACAGCGAGAAGATCTGCAAAAAGAATGAGGAGGTGGATGGTTTATGAGAATGAGCGGTGCACAAGCGCTTGTCAAGAGCCTGGAGGCTGAGGGTGTGGAGGTCGTATTTGGGATCCCTGGAGGGGCAACGTTGCCTTTGCATGATGCGATCAGAGAATCCAAAATCCACTATGTTTTAACCAGGCACGAACAATGTGCAGGTCATGCTGCTGACGGTTACGCCCGGGTGACCGGGAAAGTCGGGGTATGCACTGCAACATCGGGTCCAGGGGCAACCAATCTAGTCACTCCAATTGCCAATGCATACATGGATTCCATACCATTGGTAGCCATCACCGGGCAGGTACCAGTACCTGTTATTGGAACGGATGCTTTTCAGGAAGCCGACATCACTGGAATTACTTTGCCTATTGTAAAACACAGCTATTTGGTGACGGACCCAGTGGACATTCCACATTTTGTAAGGGAAGCGTTCCACATTGCTTCCAAAGGTCGACCAGGGCCGGTTGTAGTAGACCTTCCTAGGGATGTGTCTCAGGCAATCATTGACTACAAATACCCGGAGCGAGTAAGCTTGTCAGGCTTCAAGCCTACCATAAAAGGACATCCTAGGCAGATTAAGCAGGCAGCTGAGGCAATTCTTAAGGCCAAACGCCCGATAATTTTTGCGGGCGGGGGTGTTATCGCGGCCGGCGCATCTTCTGAGCTGGTTGAACTGGCTGAACTGGCAAATATTTATGTGACCAACACTCTTATGTGCAAGGGTGGTTTTCCCGAGACTCATGATCTCTCACTTGGTATGTTGGGAATGCACGGCACCAGATATGCAAACTATGCGATCAATGAAAGCGATCTGATAATCGCCGTTGGGGCCCGTTTTGATGACCGCGTTACCGGGAAACTGTCGGAATTTGCACCTAAAGCAAAGGTAATCCACATGGATATGGACCCTGCTGAGATCAGCAAAAATGTTCCGGCACACATACCGGTGGTGGGCGATGCAAAGCTTGTCTTGCGTGATCTGGTCGACAGGATTAAGAAAATGGGTAAGACAAAAGGATTTCCAGACAGAAGCGGTTGGAATAAGAAAATCGAGAGCTGGAAAAAAGAGT
>CAYFXD010000039.1:0-5576 GCA_964347095.1 uncultured Actinomycetota bacterium
GCGATCGTCGTGCTGCGGGTTGAGGATATCGAGGCAGCTGCTCAGATCTTGGATTCCGGCGGGGTCACATTACTCACGGCAGAAGAAGTGTATACAATCTAACCTACAACGTACCATCTCCTCCGCACGTCAGGCAAGCGAGATTGCCACTACCGTTGCATGTTGAACAAGCAAGAGCGCCATCTCCGCCACATTTTGAGCATGCTACGTTGGCCGCTCCTCCGCAAGTAGCACAGATTCCAGTGGCATTGCAGTACTGGCAGGTAGACCACCCCAGTTCAGTATAGTAACCACCTGCTCCCCCACAGGTTTGACAGATGCCGGTTCCTTCGCAGTCTCCGCAGAGCAAGGACCCGTCGCCACCGCAGCCATTACAGGTAATGCTGCCATCGCCGCCACAGCTTGAGCAGGTGATTCTACCGCTGCCGCCACAATCAGTACATACGAGCGCCACGCCTTCGATCGTGACGGTGCCCTGCTCGGTCTTGGATGTATTATCAAATTCCGCTGTGATCTTGTAGTTGTAAGTGCCGTTAGCAAGGGTATTGCCCAGACTGTCATCTCCGGCCCAACTTGCCTGATACTTCACAATCATAGGTTTTTGCTTGCGTGCCACTGCCTTGATCTGTACGCCACCTGGATCAAAGATCTCGACAGTGACCAATGCGGACTTAGGTATATCAAAGCTGAACGTGAGCGAATCGTCTATGCCATCGCTATTAGGGGAGAAGGGATTGGGAGTGAGCTTTATGTTGGCAAGCGCAAGATTCCTTCTGACTCTCTCCAGCATGGAGATGATCTTCTTGCTTGCCGCAGCTATCTTACCTTTCTCCTTGCTCAAGAAAGGCGAAGCAGCAAGGAAGTCGTCCAACGCGTCATTAGTATCCTGAACACGATTGGAAATCTCGCCTGTTTCTTTCGAAAGATCAAGGTTAAGTGGATTGCTTCCTAACGAATCAAGGTCACTGAGGTATGTGGAATAGGATTTGAGTGTCTTCTTAAGTTCGTTGTACGAGTCTTGGTCATGGTCGGAAACACTCAGATGCGCAAGATCATCCTGCGCCTCTTTTACCTTTTCCTGCTCTTTTTCTATTCTTTGCCCAAGTGACGCCGCGCTCTCCTTGTCAAAAGTCTTTTTGACTGCAGAATTGATCTCAGCAGAACCGGCTTTTAGCTCCGCATAGAGGTCTCTTGCGAATGTCTGATAGTCGCTGGACGTGTCTTTGGTTTGATAGTAGATGAGGCCAGCAACAGCAGCTGCCACGCAGCAGAACAGCATAAGAGCACTTGCCGCAATTATTATGCCGATTCCCCATTTGCTCTTGAACAAAGGGATCTTCTTCTCCAACGAAGGCGGAGATGCGGCTGTGTCAGTGGGGGACCGCATGACCATGGTCTTTGCTGCTCCAATAAAGCTCCCACACTCGGGACAATAATCTGCATCAGTGGGTACACTCTTTCCGCATTTAGAACAGCGTGTTATTAGTCTCACCTCTTTTGGCTATGGTCTTGAAGCGGCCTCGGAACATATGGTCGCAGCTTTTGCAGATCGCCTCGCCCTGATACAATAAGGCCTGCAACTAAGGGCGGATACTAGTTGCACATGTGGGCAGTTCTGCTTGGGTCTTAAGCGTCTGATGAAATTCTCAGCAAGAATATAACATATTTGCCACTTTTCAACATAAATGGGCTTCGGTCAGCTCAATGAAGGTTCTTCTGTGACCAGGGCAATCGAGCACACAGCAGCCATACATGCGGGAATTTGTTTTAGGCGCCTAAAAGCAGGGATACACATGGCCTACTCAGAAATAAGGGAAAACTGATGCATGAGAAAAGGAGACCAGAATCCATTTTTTGACGGCTCTTCGTGAGGATGTCGGGAAACTCATCTCAGAAATCGGCAGCGTTGATTTCCTGGTTGGCATACCCTGTTATCTGAACGAAGCAACAATAGGGCACGTAATAGAGGCAGTAGGCGAGGGATTGCGCAAGCATTATCCTCATCTTAAATCATTGATAGTTGTTTCTGACGGGGGATCAACCGACGATTCGCGCGAGAGGGCCAACAGCGTGCTGATGCCACCTGGCATAAGCAAATTGATCACCATCTATCGCGGGCTGCCAGGCAAAGGATCAGCGTTGCGCGCAGTACTTGAAATCAGTGAACTGCTCGAGCCTCGTGTTGTAGTCTTGGTGGATGCTGATCTCAAGAGCATTAGTCCAGAATGGGTCTGGCTTTTGGCCGAGCCTGTGCTCAACCACAACTATGACTTCGTCACACCCTTCTACATTAGACACAAGCATGATGCCACGATCACCAGGCTGATTGCCTATCCATTGACCCGCGCGATCTTTAGAAAGAGAGTGCATCAGCCAATTGGAGGAGAATTCGGTTTCTCGGGAGATGTGGCACGCTACTTTGCCCAGCAGGATGTATGGGACACTGATGTGGCAAAATTCGGCATCGATATCTGGCTCACCATAACCTCAATTAATCGGGGATTTAGAATTTGCCAATCAAGACTGGGCACCAAGGTGCATCGCGGAAAGGATCCGGCTAATCTGGGTAAAATGTTCAGAGAAGTGACCGGGACGATGTTTTCGTTGATGGAAATGCATACTGATGACTGGTTCAATTTTGAAAAGAGCCAAAGAGTGGATTACTTTGGTGAGAGGCAAGAAGCAGAGGTGGAATTGGTATGCGCCTCCGTTGATGAATTGATTGATGATATGCGTGCTGGCTGTGAACACTTTGGAGTCCTTTGGAGCCAGATTCTGTCTCCAGAGACCCATGAGGATCTCATAGAAATCTGCTCGATGAGCGCCAAAAAGTCGGGATTCAGTTTTCCCGCTGAGCTATGGGCTAGGATCGTCTATGATTTTGCCGTGAGTTTCAGGAACTGGAGACAGCATAAGCAAAAGCTGGTAAGCATGATGACCCCACTTTACTATGGACGCGCCGCTGCTTTCTGCAAAGATGCAGATGAACTGGATATGAAGGACACGGAAAGAGCGGTCGAACAGCAAGCCGAAGCTTTCGAGGACCTGAAACCCTATTTGGCGGCCAGAGCAAAACCATAAGACCGGGGAGACCGGGGTCAGACCTCCATTTATGCTTTGAGCTGCTGCTTAAAAAACCTAATTGAGATTATGCCGTTAGAAGGCTCCGATCTAGAGTTTCGTTGAGCCGAACGGGGGGGGCAAGATCAAGATATCGTGGCGACGGGCGGTGGATGCTTGCAGTGGAGGGGTGGCGTTATTGGATGGTTGGCATCGCCAAGCGCCAAAAAGGAAGTAAGCATTGGGAGTACCTGTTCAGATAGGGTGAGGAGGTCTGACCCCGGTTCCTGGGGTTGTGTCAAGGTGAGGGAAATTGGAAATCAGAGATTTTCAGGATCTGATCCAGCAGATCTACTTCAAAAAGGACAGTGAAAGAGGAGTGGAACGCACCTTCTTATGGTTTATGGAGGAGGTCGGTGAGCTTGCCAGGGCTATCAGGGCAGATGATCGCAAGGAGCTGGAAGAAGAATTTGCCGATGTGTTTGCCTGGCTTATCAGCCTGGCTAGCTTATGTGACATTGACCTGCAAGAAGCTGTTGGAAAATACTTGCAAGGGTGCCCTAAATGTAACAAAAAACCCTGCCTCTGCTTGGAGCCTTAGGTTTTCAGGCACCAATTGTGGACAGGACAAATCGTCATGCCAACCGCTCCAGTGCCTGCAGGGGTTTACATTTGATTTCAGATACATATAATATTAATACCCGCCTAGCATTGTTCCTTCCTGCCTCAAATCTAGCAGTAATCCGTCATTGATGACCAGCTGCTTTAGATGATGTTAAGCTATTAAGCAGGGATTTGTCATTTCTTGGCGAATATAAAAGTATATCGGGGACTTTTGCCGCCATTCCAGAGGATTTTGCCAGAGAGCAGCAACTACGGAGGGGCTCCATGGAGGGGCAATTAGGGTCTCTGCGAGAGCAGAACGATCAAACATTATTCTGGAATCTATATAGTCGGTGCTACGATTGTACATATGGCCTAATGCCTTACCGCAAGCTTCTATGGGATAGCTATGAGGCTTTGGAGCTAGGGGCGGGCATGCAAATGCTCGATGCAGGTTGTGGAACCGGCAACTTTGAACTGTTTATTTCTGAGAAGAATCCCCCTCCTGTGGAAATCGAAGCGATTGATTTTTCTCCGGCAATGCTTTCAAGAGCGAAAAAGAAATGTCAACATTTGGATAATTTAAACTTTGAACAGATTGATCTGAATAAAGAATTGAAATATCCGGACAAAACGTTCGATCGGATTTTAAGCATAAATGTGCTTTATGCACTCGAGGATTCCTATTTTACTCTCCAGGAGTTTCTCCGCGTACTAAAACCCGGAGGGAAGATGGTGATAACAAGCTCCAAACAAGATTTTAGATTCTTTCCAATTTTGCGCGATCATTTCAACAGAATTGGAAATATTTGGGGTTTTTCCCGAAAATCTATGACTTTACTAAAGACTTTCGGCATGCTTTCAACAACCGGTATGGGGTCGGGTTTGCTGAATATTCTTGTAATAAATCGAAGAGAACGAAACGGAGTCTATCGTTCTCTATCAGAAGAAGAACTTATATATGCTTTTGAGCGGAATGGCCAAAAAGATGTACAGGATTGCGCTATTGGCTCTGCCTATGTGGATCAGAATTTGGTTGCAATCGTGACCAAAGTGGATTCAGACGTTGCGCAGAGACGAGTCAATTACGTTCTCTGAGAAGGTGAATTATTTAATACCCTTGTTTTCGTGCTTTGAGAAGTACGTTTCTATCGGGCAACGAAAAGGTCTGACTTGGAAGAGGCTAAAGGTACGTTTCAGGAGTCAATGGAAATTTGTATTTCATCAAGAATTAGGTATTTCGGTATCAGGATTATTGTGTGGTCATTCTTTGCTGCTGCCGGAATATTTTCTTTTTTGCTGGCAGAAGGCTGGATCATTGGACTTGTGGCTTTGCTTGGAGCCATAAAGGCCTTTTTTGTTTTGTCCTTCATTTGCATTTGTATCAGTTCTATTATTGTTTATTTCTATAACCAGACGGAAGCAAGGCGTGGACCACTTGCTATTAGTCAAAGAATTCAAGCCTGGATTACAGAAAAAGAACAATCACTAAATCCTGTAACAATACAGCTCGCTCGAACATCGAAACTGTTGGCCTTGTTCTTTTCAACAATTACAGTTGGCCCTTTTCTAACAACCATTGTTGTTAAAGTTTTGGGTTATGAGAAATGGGTCGACTATGGTCTTTCTTTCCTGAGCAGCCTTATTTTCTCAATTGTATGGGTATCCATCTACTCCGGGGCAATCACGATTTTAAAGGGGATATTTGCTTAGCAAAGAGCATCTTTGGGCAAGAGGGAGAGGAAAATGAGTAAATTTGGTGACCTGATGCAAAGCTTTATGATGTCAAATCCAAAACGAGCTGCGTGGTTTTTCTCAAAAATACCAGAGAATATTTGGCTCAAGTTAGGGCAAAAAAAGGCAATGGAGATCTTCAACAAGACTGCATCTCATACTGCTGCTTACAAAGATTA
>CAYFXD010000040.1:0-17260 GCA_964347095.1 uncultured Actinomycetota bacterium
ACCTGGATATTGAATTGGATATCAAATCAAGTGACGAGGTAGGAGAGCTGGCCGAGACGTTCAAGGAAATGGCGCAGAGCCTGGACGAAAGAGGAAAGGCCTTAGGCAAAGCACATGAGCAACTCAAATCGAATTATCAAGAATTGGAAAGGGCTCACGAAAAGCTAAAACAACTAGATGAGATGAAATCCGAGTTTATGGCCATCGCCTCCCATGAACTGCTCACGCCCCTCAGCACCATTAGAGCTTATGCAGAAACTCTGCTGACTGAGAGATTTGGGTCTCTGGAAGCGCAACAGATTAAGACGATCAAGATAATTGAAAGAGTCGTCATCCGCCTATCACGAATTGTTGATGATTTTGTTGATTACACACTGTTGGAACGGGGAAAACTGAAGTTTGAGCAAAACGAGATATCCACTCGTAAGATTATAAATGAGACAGTGGAGGAATTTAGGGAGATTGCTGAGGAAAGGGCAATAAATCTTGATGTTAAGGTGCCCAAAGACTTGCCAAAGATCAAAGGAGATCCGCATCGCCTGCATCAAGTATTTGACAATCTCCTGTCTAACGCTATTAAATTTACGCCAGACAGAGGAAACATCTCGATCACATCGACAGTCGACTCGGACACACTAGGGATACATGTCTCCGACTCCGGCATCGGAATTTCCAAAAAGCAGATCCCCCAGATCTTCCTACCCTTTCAACAGGTGGAAAGGTCAACCAAGCGGAAGTTCAAAGGTGCCGGTTTGGGGCTCGCCATTAGCAAGAGGATTGTGGAAGCTCATGGTGGAAGGATTGAAGTCCAAAGCAAGAAAGGGAAAGGATCTACATTCACTTGCCTTTTCCCCATATAATGATATAAAAAGATAGTATTGAGAAGAGACAAGAGATTTAGATATCTCACTTGGAGAAAGAAGCATCATGAAAGAACGAGTTCTTCTAGTCGATGATGAAAAAGACCTGGTAGATGTTATAAAGATTAACCTTGAGTTCGAAGGCTTTCAGGTGGAGGCGGCGTACGACGGCGAAGAAGCGCTACGGAAACTGAAGAAAGTCAATCCTGACCTGATCATCCTAGATATAATGATGACCAAAGTGGATGGCTGGGAGGTGTTGCACGAAGTCCGCTCGATTCCGGATTATAACGAGACACCTGTACTTATCCTGTCTGCAAAGGTCGAAGAGAATTCCAAACTTCTTGCGTTCGGTCTGGGCGCTGAAGATTACGTTACAAAACCGTTCAGCACAAAAGAATTGGTCGCGAGAGTAAAGTCTTTGCTCAAGCGCCGGGAGGTTTCAAAAAAGGAGGAAGCGGCCAAGATTCCGGTGGTCAGGGGCAAATCCGATATCCTCTTGGTAGATCAGGAAGACATTCTGTACGCTACCCCCATTCAAAATTACTCGTATCTCCACACCAAAACTGAGAAATATCTTACCCATTTTAGCCTCTCGCAGTTGGAACGGAAATTGGCCAGTTTTTTCATGCGCACTCATCGGAGCTATATGGTGAATCTACACCAGGTTAGAGCTATCACCTCTCCTGCAAAAGGAAGCTACAGAATCGAGCTTAAAGATGAGAGCCACACGCAGCTGCCGGTAAGCCGCAGAAAAATCAAGGAAATCAAAGGAAAACTGGGAATCTAAAAACCAGATGCTGGACGCTGGATAAACCCAACAGCAAGATACTGGATAACAATCAAGTATAAGCGATCCAGTATTCTTTTGTTTATCCAGGATCTTGAACAAGAAATCCAGATACTGGGTCCTAGATATATGATTTCAGATAGGCCCAGTAGAAAGACACGGGATATCAAGTATCTAGGATCTACCGTTCTGTTGTTCTTATCCAGGATCGGTAATTAAGAATCTAGTATCTTCCTCAAGAATTCCTAGTTTGTACCTCGGCTAAATTCCTTAGATCATTTTTTGGAAACACTTGATACTTCATTATGGTCATTTTATCGTTAAAATAACGCCCCTTACATATACGCATACAAAGTTGATGTACGGCTATATTATAATTAATGTGCCTGTTTAACAGTCGAGCCGCCTCAGTTTGCTTCTCAACTTGGTGAAAAATGGAAAAGGTCATTGCCTCTGCACAATCCTTTGCCCCGCTGCTAGGAAAAATACGTGGTGGCGAAAGACTGAATCGAGAAGACGGGGTACAACTCCTCCAATCGAAGGAGTTGCTTGAGATAGGCGCCCTTGCAGACCGAGTGCGTAGACAAAAAGTCAGAGACGTTGTCACGTTTGTCGGCAACTATCACATCTGTTTTTCCAATATTTGTATAAACAGATGCAAATACTGCACCTTTGCAAGGAAATCAGGGGACGAAGACGCCTTCACCTTGTCCCTTGAAGAGATAGAAAGAGAAGCCCTGCAATCGAAGAGAGGGTCAATTCCTGAGATCCTGTTTCTGGGCGGGATAAATCCGGATCTGTGCTTTGAGTTTTTTGAAGCTGCCCTCGAACGGATACGAGCGCAGGTTCCTGATATTCATATACTAGCCTTCTCTCCGGTGGAAATAGACTTTTTTGCCAAAACCACTGGTCTTGCCCTGCGGGAAGTATTGGCAAGACTCCAAAAAGCAGGTTTGGACGCGATTACCGGCGGAGGCGCCGAGCTGTTTGGGCAACCTGCAAGGAAGAAACTCGGCTGCCCGGACAAGATAAGCGGTGCTCAGTGGCTGGGCATCATGGAAATCGCTCACAATCTAGGTATCAGGTCAAATGCCAGCATGCTTTATGGATTTGGTGAAACGCCGGCACAGAGAATCGATCACCTGTTGCAGATAAGAGACTTGCAGGACAAGACAGGTGGCTTCACCCACTTCCTGCCTTTTGCATATTCCTGGGAAGGACATCAGCCTACGACAGGGTTTGATGATTTGAGAATGTTGGCGGTGTCAAGGCTTTTCCTGGACAATTTTGACCATATTCGGGCCTATTGGGCACATCTAGGCCTCAAGCTCGCGCAAATCTCTTTGAGCTTCGGCGTGGACGACCTCAATGGGATCAAGCAAAAGGGAAGAATCATTCATTCCTCAGGCGGCACAACGGCGAAGCAGTCTTCGCCAGAGGAGATGATCAAATTGATCAGGGACGCGGGAAGAATCCCGGCTGAAAGAGACGTCCTATTCAACATTGTCCAAACATTCTAGTGCTATAGGCTTTTTGAGAATTCGGAGGGTCTAAATGAACACAAAGAAAGCACAACTCAGAGTGCCGGCAGGCAATCTGAAGGCGGTGAAAAAGGCCGTTGAGAACGGGGCCGATGCTGTATACATCGGATTTGAGTCGCCCAGCAACTTGCGCAACTACAGCGGATTGAATCTTTCTTTTGCCGATGCCAAAAGAAGCGCGGAGCTGGCCCACGAAGCCGGTAAAGAGCTATATGTGGTGATCAACTCGTATCCACAAAAAGATCAATTACCTGTGTCGCTCAAGGCCGCCGAAGAAGCATGTGAAATAGGAGCCGATGCAGTGATCGTGTCAGACATTGCGGTTATGAATCATATCCGCGTGAACAATCTGGATCTTTCCATTCACGTGAGCGTTCAGGTGGGAGCAACTAATGCTCCCTCGATCAATTTCTACCGGGACCAGTTTGCCGTGGACTGTGTGGTCCTGCCCCGGGTCTTGACCTTAGCTGAGGTGGCAGAGATCTGTGCCCATACAGACGCTGAAATCGAGGTTTTCGCAATGGGCTCGCTTTGTGCAGGTTATTCTGGAAGGTGTCATCAGTCACAATATATCACCGGTGAGACTATCAACAGTACGGGCGTCTGCACGTCGCCCAAGTTCCTGGATTTTCATAATGAAAAAGACGGGGGTCTCACAGTTAAGCTGAATAACGTCCCCATTAACCGGTTCTCCAATGGTGAAGTCACGCCTTCTCTTCTGGCCTGCAAAAGCAAGAATGGAGCCGAGGTCGCCAGCACACAAGGCCCCGATGGCTGGCATAATACTTATTTGGTGAACAAGAGACATGTATGCAAAGGGAAGTTCATAAACGAAGCTACCGGTGAAAAGGGCAATCTTCTGCATTCAACCATAATCTTGAATACGCTGCCAATCCTCCCACAATTAATCCAGGCTGGCGTATCGGCTTTGAAAATAGAGGGAAGGCAACGGCCCTCAGATTACTCTGCGATCTCCTGCAGACTCCTGCGGGAAGCAATCGATCTCTACTATAGCAGACCAGAGGATTACCAGGCTCGCGATGAGTGGCTGGCTGAACTGCCCAATCTCTTCGAGGAAATGACACCCTCACAGGGTGCATATGTGCAGAGGTAATGGAATTGAACATATCAGTTGCACCTGCACCTGCGGCTTGGGGCAGGAGTGAACTAAAGAGCTTCTATCGGCAGATTGCAGAAAGTGCAGCCGACACGGTTTTTGTGGGTGAGACCATCTGCTCAAAGCGTGATGTTCTTTCGTATGAAGATTTGCACGAGATTATAGGAACGCTAAGGAAAAGCGGCAAAAAGACCTATTATTCATCGCTCGCGTTGCTCACTTCCGAGAATGAGTTCGAAAGAATCCGCGATCTTATACCACTATTTGATGGAGTCGAAGCTAACACAATCGGCATCTTGAATCTGTTTGAAAACCATGATCCTTCGGTCGAAGGAAAGGAGCTCATCATTGGGCCCTACCTAAACATATACAATTGGCAGGCGGCCCAGTATCTCAAGAAATTCCGGCCAGCTCGGCTTGTGGCACCCTTCGAGATTCCACACGACAGCATCGGCGACATAATCGCCAAGGCCGGTGTTCCTATGGAGGTCCTGGCTTGGGGTCATCTGCCAACGGCAATCTCTTGGCGATGTTATACTGCGCGTTCACTAGATCGGACAAGAGAGAACTGCAATAAGGTTTGTTTTCAATACCCTGAGGGGATGCTTCTGAAGACAGTTGACGAAAACGACCTTTTTATCATAAACGGACTTCAGGTTTTGAGCGCAAAAACATATTGTCTGGCAGAACAGCTGGACCTCCTCAATTCAATGAATGTGGATCACTTGCGGATTGAAGCCTCACGAGAGCACTGCAATGCAATCATCAGCACATTTCGCGCTGCTTTGGTCAGGCAGTTGTCGGCCCAGGAAACAATGGAACGCCTCGCTCCATATGCGCCCCACGGAGTCTGCAATGGTTGGTTCTGGAAAGAGCCAGGCTGGAAATATGTAGCTTAGAAAAATGCCGGGTGCAACATTAGAAGAACAGCTCCAGAGGCGTTTTGCATCTTTCATTTTGCACTTCGTTAAGCCAAATAACTGGTTCATCAATCCCAGGGTAAATGAGTGATCTAAGAGATATCAGAGCAAAAGTATATAGAGGCAAGAGGCTGACTTTTGACGACGGGATAGAGCTTTTTCGCTCAACTGACCTGTGTGAAATCGGGAAGCTGGCTGATTTCGCTCGAAAAAAGAGGGCCGGTGACAGAGTATATTTCATTGCAAACAAGCATTTGTACTACACAAATGTCTGTGTTTGGCAATGCGACTTTTGCGCTTTCGGCGAGACTCCCGACAGCCCGAATGCATACACCAAGACCTTGGAAGAAATCGAGGCCGAAGCCGAGGATAACGTCACCGAACTGGCGGAGTTCAGAATAACCGGGGGAATCAATCCGAGCCTTGGTCTTGACTACTATGAAGAGATGCTCCGCCGTCTCAAATCCCGTTTTCCTCATATCCACGTAGAAGCTTTTGCCCCCACAGAGATTGATTCAATTGCCTCAATCAGTAACTTGACAGCCAAAGAGGTGCTTGAGCGCTTGCGCGGAGTTGGATTGGGTGCCCTCTGCTCCGGGGGTGCAGAGATATTCAGCCCGAGAGCCAGAGCCGAGCTGTGTTCCCGAAAGACCTCCGGCGACGATTGGATGAGAATCATGGAAACCGCTCATGGCCTTGGAATTGCTTCTAATGCTTCCATGCTCTACGGGCACGTCGAGACAATTGAGGAGCGCATCGACCATATTGTCAGAATCAGAGAGGTGCAGGATAAAACGGGCGGCTTCAATGCGTTCATACCACTGCCTTTTCTCTCTGCAAATACCCTCCTTGGTCACAGAACGGCCACGACCGGACATGATGATCTCAAAGTTATAGCGATTTCACGGTTGCTTCTGGACAACTTTGAACATATAAAAGTGCTTTGGATGTTTTATGGACTCAAGATAGCTCAGACTGCATTGGCTTTTGGCGCAAATGATCTGGGAGGAACAGTTCGAGAGGAGCAGAAGGGCGTGGCCCGTTCCGCGGGGTCTCCAGCTGATTCACTGATCCAAAAACAGAGGCTAGTACGCATAATCAAGGGTGCCGGGCGGATACCAGTAGAGCGCGGGACGCTCTATCAGCCCAAAAAAGCCGTCGCGCACGAGGATGGAAAAGCGTCCGGAAGAGCAGTGAGTCGTTGAAGTTTAAGTAGATTGTCGGTGCCCTGTGTCGGTCTCCGCAAACCGATACGGCAAACCAATACCGAATCAAAAAAGTGGTGGGAATCTTGAAGCAGCGTCAAGGGCAAAGGGCAAAAATACATGCGCCCGCTGGAAATCTTGAATGCCTAAGAGCAGCGGTAGAAGCAGGAGCTGATGTCATATACTTTGGATTTGATACGGCAAGCAACCTTCGCAACTTCAAGGGACTTAATTTCTCCTACGCTGAGGCCGAACACGCAGTTGACTTCGCTCACGATAGAGGGGTCAAAGTTCATATCACCGTGAACAACTATCCCCAAACCGACGAGCTCTCGCAGTGCCGTGAGGCAGTTGATCATACCTATCAACTGGGAGCGGATGCCGTCATCGCCTCTGACCTGGCAGTACTGTCATACGCTCATAATACATACCCCGAACTGCCTATTAATCTTAGCTGCCAAGCAGGTGTCTCTAATCTGGAATCACTTGAGTTCTACCAGAGAGAGTTCGGCATCAACCATTTTATCCTGCCGCGGGTGCTTACTTTGGGAGAGATATCAAGAATTACCAGATCCACCTCGGCAGAGATTGAGATATTCGCTTTTGGATCTCTCTGCATAAACTATGAGGGGAAGTGCTATTTATCCCCTTTCATAACTGGTGAATCAACAAATACCGTGGGCACATGCTCGGCCCCCAAATACCTGAGTTTTGAAGACAATGGAACTCTGACCTTCAGAATGAAGGGAATACCCTTGAACCGATATGAGCCAGACGAACTGTCAGCTTATCCGAACATCCATGACGGCAAGTTTAAAGAAGGCGACGCGGAAACACAATGGATTGACAACTTCCTAATCAATCGAAGGCAAATCTGCAAAGGAAGATATCTAAATCAAGCACTTAAGAAATTTGACTACTCCCTGAACTGCGTGGTTTATCTTGATACAGCGAGCATTGTGCCGCAGATAATCAAGTCAGGGGTGAGTGCTCTAAAGATCGAGGGACGTCAAAGATCCTGCGCATATGTAAGAGAAACAGTTGGCACGTTGAGAAAGATCGTTGATTCTTACTACGCAGACCCTTCCGCATTCAAATTGCAGGAAGAAGACTTCATGCGATTGAATAATCAGTTTAAAGGACTAGAGCCCTGCACAACATGCTATTTGGGGAAATAGGCTCTTGCGAGTAAATCTCGTACATTTTTCAACAACTCGCTGCGGTCAAAGGGCTTCAACAGGTGAGCATTGGCCAAACCACTTGTTTCGAGGCTGTCATCGATCAGGGCTTCACGGCTTGTAAGAATCAGAATAGGCACATTTCGCAGTCTCTCATCATCACTAGCTCGCAGTCGGCGAGCGACTTGATACCCATCCATTTTTGGTAAAATAATATCTAGAATAATCAGATCGGGTTTTTCGAGGCAAGCTCGTTCCAACGCTTGTTGTCCGTCCCACGCATAGGTGATTTCGTAACCGCCATCTTCCAGGAAGTGCTTGATGACCACTCCCAAGGTCTTATCGTCGTCAGCAACAAGGATTCTTTCACCCATTTTCTTCCTCCTTCAAAGGCGGGCATGGCCTCCTATTCTCGATGGCGTCGCTGCTTCCTTCCTTTTATTCAATCGGCTGTCCTAGGCTGCGTCTATAGCCGACTCCAGTCTAGCATTCGTCGATCGAGTGAATGTGTTGTAGCATTTGTTGCTGCTTGTTGTGTTGATCAACCACAACAACCTTGGGTTTGACCGTGGAAGCCACCCGCTCATCCACATTTGCAAAGGCCATTATGATAATCTTGTCACCTTTGTGAACAAGCCGTGCCGCTGCTCCGTTTATACAGATCGTGCCTGAATCAGCATCCGTTTCAATTGCATAGGTCTGAAAGCGTGCACCATTGGACAAGTCAACGACCTGAACTTGTTCGTAGGGAATTATATCGGCTGCTTCAAGAAGGTTTTTGTCGACTGAAACGCTTCCTTCGTAGTCAAGATTTGCATCCGTGACAGTCGCCCTGTGGATTTTGCTCTTCAGCATAATGCGGAACATTTGGTCACCTCACTTTCACATAAGACAGGAATCCAAAACCTGGTCTCTCACAGCTCATCGCTCAGTTCTCGAATCCAGACACGAGCTGCATGTCTCCAAGATCTCACGCGTCGGACTCCACTCTCACGACAACATTGTCAATCAATCTTGCTTTGCCGACCTGGGCTGCCAACGCGATCAGGATTTCTCCCTCGATCCACGGCACTTCCTCAAGCGTTGTATTGTCACAGATCGAAATGTACTCCAGCTCGACCTGTGGTTCTCCTGAAATCATCTGCCGCATGGCATCCCTCACTCTTTCTGCCATCAACTCTCCCGATTCAACCAGATTCTTGGCGGACTGCAGACATTGGTGGAGTACCAGAGCTGCTTCCCTCTCTGAACTTGACAAATATGCATTGCGGGAACTCATGGCCAGTCCATCCTGTTCTCGCTCGGTTGGAACAACCCTAATCTCCAGGTCAAAGTTCAGATCTCTAACCATTTTTGCTATCACGACCGTCTGCTGCGCGTCTTTCTGTCCAAAATATGCTTTATCCGGCTTGACAATATTGAAAAGTTTGGCAACGATTGTGGCCACCCCGCGGAAATGCGAAGGTCGCGATTTGCCGCACAACTTGCCGCTCAGCTTTTCGACCTCAACATAGGTCAGATTGTCAAACCCGTAGATCTCTATATCCTCTGGGCAGAACAGAAAATCGACTCCAGCTCTTTCCGCGAGTGCCACGTCCCTTTGCAAATCACGCGGGTAGGCATCAAAATCTTCCGATGGGGCAAACTGAGTAGGATTAACATACAGACTGGTCACGACACAATCACATTCATTTCTGGCTTGCTTCATTAGGCCTAGATGCCCCTCATGGAAGCAGCCCATCGTTGGCACAAGACCAATAGTTTTTTTCCTCTCGCGCTCAACAGCCAGCTTGAATCTGATCTCATCGATCCGATTTACTACTTCCATCTCGATTCTCCCACATGCTCACTCTCTTTTTAGTGATGTAGTGATCAAGTGATGGAGTGACGAGCGTCACAAGAGCAGTTGCGGTCTCAGCCTTGACATCCACTTTCTCACTTCTTCACCAATCCCTAGAAACAGTGTTCTTCCCCTGGAAACCTGCCTTCTTTGACCTCTTCCACGTAATCTTTGATTGCCGATCGCATCTCGGTGCCCAGTTGAGCATATTGTTTCACAAATTTTGGCACAAATCTTTCGAATATTCCCAACAGGTCCTGAGTCACCAACACCTGCCCGTCGCAATCGGGTCCTGCTCCAATGCCAATAGTGGGCACTCTCAGCGACTGTGTGATCCCTTGGGCAAGACTGGATGGGATTTTTTCCAAAACAATGGAGAATACACCGGCGTCTTCCAGAGCCTTTGCGTCGGAGATGATTTTTTTTGCTGCTCTTGCATCTTCCCCTTGGACACTATACCCTCCCATCTGATGCACTGACTGAGGAGTGACTCCAAGGTGGCCCATGACCGGGATCCCAATCTCCACAATCTTTGAAACTAATGCACATATTTCGGCTCCTCCCTCTAGCTTGACGGCATGAGCATTAGCCTCCTTCAAGAATCGCCCCGCATTATGCAGCGCCTCAGTCGCGGACGTCTGAAAAGACATAAAGGGCATATCGCCGACGACGATGGCTCTCCGAGCGGCTCTTGATACCGCTTTCGTGTGATGCAACATTTCCTCCATCGTCACTGGTAAGGTGGTTTCATAACCGAGCACAACCATGCCCAAAGAGTCTCCAACCAGGATTATGTCGATCCCGAGCTCATCAAGGACAGCCGATGTTAGGAAGTCGTATGCGGTAAGCATGGTTATCTTCTCCCCTTCTTGTTTCATTTTAAAAAGGGTATTGATCGTGACCTTCTTGTTCATTATGCCCTCCTAGCAAAACGGTGTAGAATTCCCGCTGTCTGCCCTCATCTATGGTGCCTTTTTCAAGAGCAACGAACGTCGTATACTTTGCAAGCTCGCTATAGAACTGTACCTTGTGAGGAGCCAAGTGTCTAAGAGCCGACAGATGTTCCTGTACTGGTCGCATATCACCTCTGGCAATTGGGCCGGTTAATGCAGCCGTGGTTCCGTGAAGCTCCATGTTGGACAGTGTACCCTTGATCAGAGGAAGAAGCCCCTTAAGAGCGATATCATTTGGGACGCCCAGATCTTCGTATATGCTTTGTGCAAAGCGAATCAAGCTCACAAAAAAGTTGGATGCAACGCACGCTGCCGCATGATATAAAGCTCTATCCTCATCGCCAACTTTGATCATTTCGCCGCCCAGACTATCAACAATTTGCTCAACCAGCGGGAGAACATTTTCCTCAGCGGTTACGCCAAATACCGAGCCCGGCAAATGGCTGATTGCTCCCTCAATGCCCGCAAATGATTGAAGTGGATGAACCATGCAGGTATCTGCTCCCCTGCTTTTTGCCTCACTCAAGATGCTTGTCGACAACGCCCCGCTGCAGTGAACAACAACATCACCCAGTTGGATTCCTCCCTGACCCGCAATAGTTCTGCAGACCGGCTCGATCTGGTCATCGTTAGTAGTAATCAATACTAGGTCAGCTAACTTAGCTGCACTGGCTATGTCATGGGTTTTGAGCCCGGAAATATATCCTTCGGCTCTCTGCAAAGACTCTTCGCTGCGGCTCGCAACAGCGGTTATATTAAATCCATTCCTCTGTAGGACATGGCCAATAGCAGTTCCGACCTTGCCGGCACCGATTATGGCAATCCTTCTGTCAGCCAACTTTGACGTGACCGTCATTTCCTCCTCCCAACTGCTGTCCGGACGCCGGGATCTCATCTCCTGCTTTGCGTCAAGCCAGCTACTCTGTGACACAATTGCAGGGAGCGCAGGAGAGAAAAATGAAGAAATCTTCTGCGAGACAGAAGATCAATGACCATGACATGAAGTCGCCATCTTCTGTCTCAGTCCCTCTCCGGACTATATTCCGGAGCTAGAGATCCAAGCAGACCCGTGACTTTGCCGGATACGAAATCAACGTAATGCTGTTTTCCCTCCAAAGTTACCACACGAGCTTTACTAATACAATATAGTCAGATAACAGATTGTTGAACGGGGAACTACCGAGAAGTTCTTGAAAGGACAAATCCAAATCTCAAATCAATGTCAAAGCCCAAAGCTTACAGGATTTCGATTTGTCATTTGCCTGCGCGAGGGCCGGCAGCGATTCTGACATTTGGATTTGGCAACTGCATGCTGGCTCTGTCATTGCCGGGATAATAGGGAGGCCTGCGCGAGGAAACCTGGAGCCTACTCCGCCTTCCTGCTTTTCTTTTCATCGTCGCTCAGTTCTTCAGCCAGACGCTCTGATGCCTTGACGTGCGCGTCTACGCTCGCCTGCAGAAATCCAAGTGATTGTGAGAGAAACAGTGCAAATAGAAGCAGTTTTGTCTGGTCATCCTCGGTGAAATTGAAGCTTTTGATATTATTTACAAAATACCGATAGTCTTTCAACGCGGCCGTTAGAACCGGCTCTGCGATGCCTTCATAACTAATATTGCTCAGCGCATTGGCGATCTCATCCGGAAGAGGGTTTTTGCCGCTTACTACGCCTTCAAACTTCACTCGCTCAAATATATGTCGGATAAGCCTGCGATTCTTATCTAGCTCACTTTTGCTCATTGCTATCGCCTCTCTCAAAGAATTCTTCCGTGCATGCGACTGGCACAGAGTCGACTTTTATTAGTTATCGGTACGCACAGTTTTTTCTTCAGTTATTTTTGGAACCATATTCTTGTCAGATCAGTGGGGCCCTCATTTGGGAGCAAGCCAATTGATTTCCGGTAGCAGAGCCTTCAATAAAGCAAAAGAGGTCTATGCGCAGTTTCCCGAATTCAGATAGGAGAAGGCAGAAAAGGCCAAAGAGATTTCCTTGGGAGCATCACGCCTAATCGGAAAGATCGCCAAACAGATCCTTTGAAAGGCTAATAGATGGTTAGGTATGGCGACCAAGACCACGAATTCCAAATCCTAGATCTTGATCTTCAAACAAAACCAATCCAGGAGTCGGAATAGGATCTTTTGGACTTTGGGCTTAGGCACTGATTCAGTAGTCGGAATCATTCTCCAAATGATGGGCCGGAAGCACTACTGCTCTTCGAACTGCAAAGAAGCAGAGTTTATGCAATACCTTTTCCCGGTCGGTCTGGGGCCATCTTCAAATACGTGGCCTAAATGACCGCCACATTTTGCGCAATGGACCTCAGTTCTGACCATACCGAGACTGCGATCCTCCTCGGAGCGCACCGTATCCTCCGCTGCCGGTTCATAGAAGCTTGGCCAGCCGGTCCCGGACTCGTATTTTGCATCTGAGGAGAAGAGAGCACTGCCACACGCCGCACATAAATATGTGCCTTTTCCCTTATGCCGATAATACTTGCCGGTGAAGGGTCTTTCTGTGCCCCTTTCCCGCATGATATGGTATGTCTCGTCTGGAAGCTTCTCCTTCCATTCTTCGTTGGTCGTCATTGTTCAGTCCTCTAATTAAGTTAGGTTCCTTATCTAAATAGTAGCCAAGAAGCCACGCGGGATCAATCGCTCCGCCAAATCCATTCTCTGGTTTTCGGGCACCCTCTGCTAGCGACTGCGTGGCAATCCAACACAAAAGGATTGAAGACACCGCCAGCTAAACCTATACTATGAACCATGCGTTCTAAAAACATATGGCCAAGACCAGAGATGCCACAGAGACAGGAGGCGCGACCGAATGAGGCCGTCTGGCAAACTCAGAATTGATTTTGGGGAATTTGATGGTGTCATCTTTGATATGGACGGAGTGATAACTGATACAGCGGTGACTCACGCAGCGGCTTGGAAAAGGCTATTTGATGAGTATTTGCAAAAACGCGCTGCCGATAAGGGAGAACAGTTTCGCGCTTTTGATATGGATGACTACCGACGTTACGTAGACGGCAAACTTCGTTATGAGGGTGTCAAAAGCTTTCTCGAAGCTCGGAATATCCGCCTGCCCTATGGGAATCCCTCCGACAGCCCCAATGAAGAAACCATCTGCGGGCTGGGAAACCGCAAAAATGAATATTTTAACCGGCAGTTGCAGAGCGAGGGCGTGAGAACCTATCAATCTTCCATTGATTTCATCAAGTGGCTAAAGAAGGAAGGTAAGAAAACAGCGGTTATTTCGGCCAGTCGCAATGCTGAAGCAGTGCTTCGAGCCGGAGGTGTTCGGGATCTATTTGATGCCAGAGTAGACGGAGTGGTCTCTGATTATCTGGGACTAAAAGGCAAGCCGGATCCCGACATCTTTCTGGAAGCCGCCTCACAACTCGGAATCTTGCCTGAAAAAGCAGCAATAGTGGAAGACGCTCTTGCTGGTGTACAAGCAGGACAAAGGGGAAGATTCAGGTTGGTGATCGGGGTCGACCGTACCGGACATGGCAGTGACCTTAAGCATTACGGTGCGGATGTTGTGGTCAGTGATCTGGCTGAACTGATGCCCGCCGCAGAAGAAATCTGATCCTCTGATCAATCGATTCTCGCCTTGGTGAGCAAGACAGGCACCTCAGTATCTTTGAGCAACCCCTTGACAGTTTCTGCGCGGTTTTCATCCATTGTTCCATGCCACGTAAGCACGATCAGACTATGCCCGTGCTCTCGTGAAAAATCAATCATGGTTTTGACCGGCTCTCCAGCAAGTTGAAACATACTAAGCTCGACCTCCGGTGGACGGGCTTCACAACATCGCCTGACGAATTCGTCCACCCAAGCAGGCAAATCATACTGAGGATAATCCTCATATTCATGAGTGGTAATGGTGCCAGCTTGCGGAGTCTTATCCCCATGTACTGCGACGTTCAGAACGTCCACTTCAACTCCTAAGAGTCTTGCCAGATCGAATATCCATTGCATCTGGGCGGAAGCCATTGGTGATCCGTCCAGGGGGCAAAGCATCTTGGTGGGCTTCCATTGGCGAGTGGGCAGATCCTTCACGTCTGAGCGAATAACCATCACTGGAGTGTCCGCTTCCTGGATCACTCCCATAGTAATGTTTCCGACCAAACGGTTGTGATTGCTCGTCTGACCGTGACTGGCCATTACAATCATCTTAGCTCCCGCCTTTGAGGCAAAGCTGGTAATGGCTTCAACAGGATCACCTATGATCTGCTCGATAAGACTCTGTCCAAGATCCTCTCCGCTGATCTTCAAGCGCTCTGCAAGCTGCTCTTTGGGCATGTGCGATTCTGCAACGTGCACAATGTAAAGCATCCCCTTTATGATGTTCGCAATTGCTTGAGCTGCACCCAAAGCAGCTGTGGCCGTTTTTGATCCGTCAAGTGGAAGTACGACTACTGGTTTTTTCCTCCCCATATCTCTACATCTCCTTTTTCTCACGGAATCCTGACCATGTCCCGTCTTTCCATTTCGAGACATAGGATTTTTCCGGCTTGAGTTTCTGCAACCGTTTACCGTGGATGCCAATATGCAAGGGCTCTTTGCCCCTTATGCGCAGCCCTATCTCATCGCCCTCCACAATATTAAAGTGCAGACGCAGACCTCGCCACATAATGGAGAAGGACAGATGCTGGTAACGCTGAGGCAAATGTGGGAATATAAATAGCCCTTCATTCCGAACTCTTATACCTGCAAAGCCCATGATTAGCTGCTGCCACAGTCCCCCAAGAGCTGCAATGTGGACGCCACCGGCCGCATTGCCCATGTTGTCAGCTAAGTCAATCAGAGCAGTCTTGCGAAAGTAGTGGCAGGCCCTCTTATCATAGCCGAGACGGGCTGCCACCAGCCCGTATACACTGGGCGACAATGAACTACCGTGGCTCGTGCGCTTATCATAGTAGTCGAAGTTCTTTCTGATGATATCTTCATCAAATCTATGCTCCAGCAGATACAGAGCCATAACTACGTCCGCTTGTTTTACTACCTGTGAACTGATGGTTTTTTGTCGTCCCAATATTAGATCAAGCGGCGCGGTTCTGGGCTCAAAATCCTCAACGTTGATATCTTCAAGTTGGAAATAACCAGCAAATTGCTCAATAAGGCCGTCCTTGTTCTCCATGTCCCTATACAGAGTTGACGCTATGTGGGCCCATCTTTTCATTTCCGTGTCATTCAAAGCAATCTTTTTTTTCAGCTGCTCGCACCGCTCAGGAAAAGACTCTGAAATATATCCATGCATCTCCATCGCCTGTTCAATATTCCAAATTGCCATCATGTTGGTATAGAAGTTGTCATTCACATTTTCATGGTACTCATCTGGACCTTCTATCTTATCAATATGGTAGGTTCCGTCACCCTTTCTAGCCCGACTGGCCCAAAAGCGAGCCGTCTCCAAAATGATTTCAGCTCCCGCTTCAAGAAGAAATGCCGTATCTCTTGTCACGGCCCAATAGAGCCAGACCCCGTGCGCAATTGCTGAGCTGATATGATGCTCAAGCCTTCCCGACCCTATCGGTATGATCTTGCCATTAGGCGCAAGAACCGCGGTCGGTGTCATTTCTTCGCCGGTCATAGCTGATTCCCACGCATACAAGGCTCCTTTGTAGCCCATTGCTTTGGCCCTCCGTCTCGCCGCAGGTAAGGTATGGTGCCTGTACATGAGCATGGCTCGCGCAACAGCGGGTCGCATAAAGCAGAAGAATGGCAGAATGAACAGCTCAGAATCCCAGAATATATGGCCTTGATAAACAGGCCCAGTGAGCGCTCTTGCGCTGATGGAGGCTCGCTCATCATTGGCGCTTCCAGCAATAAGAAGATGGTAATCGGCGAAATTCATCCACTTCTTGGCCTGGTGATCAGGAGCGATATCTACCAAGGCAATAGACCAAAGACGGTCCCAGCTGCCAATATGTTGCGTAAGAAGTTTTTCAAATCCGTCGTTTGCCATTTCAAGCACATGTTCAGATACCTTCTTTTTTGGATCATCCACATCTCTGCTGGTGTAGATGCTTACAAACTTATCAATATCTACTTTTTGTCCCATTTCCGCCGTCCATGTCCACTCCTCCAGCATGACGGTCCGCTCGGTCTCTGTGCGATACTCAGGTTGCACAAACCCGCGCGAGGCCACACTTCTTTGAGCTTGAGCGACCTTGATACCTGTCCCCTTGAGGTTGGTGATCATGGATAATCCCCTGAAGCCCTCATGAGCCTTCATATGCATGGTCTCAATTGCCTTGCGGCTTTTATCCGTAATTTTCACCCCTGTTTTGACCCGTACTTCACCAGAATAGTTCTCGGGGATAACCGTGATTCTCATGACCATAGCATGGGGATCCGCCTGGGAGGCAAATCGCAGAATGCGTACGTACGTTTCCCTTCCTGCCTCATCTCGTTGCCGCCATTCCCTGAGCAGCAATCCCTTTTTCAAATCCAATACTCGCTTGTGGCTAATGATCTCGCCTCTTTCAAGAAAAAGCCTGCTCCGGTCCACATAGATATTGGTAAGAAGCCAATTCGGAATAACTGCCATCTGCTCGTTCGGATCATTTTTCGCCCGATAATAGACTCCAGTCAGCATCATTGTCGGATCAGAACCATATCGTTCCTCCTCCATGGAGCCCCTTATTCCCATATATCCGTTACCAGTAGTTAGAATAGACTCGATCTCGCGTTCCCGCAGAGCATTAAACCCATATTCAGAGATGAGAGAAACCGGCTCGGTGCTTAGAGCAAGTCTTCTATTGAGCTTAAGCTGGGCTTTTAGCGCCGCGGCAAAAAAATCAGGGCCCCCACTGAGATGAATAACTCTCTCTGGCACTCCCTCGGGCT
>CAYFXD010000041.1:0-9631 GCA_964347095.1 uncultured Actinomycetota bacterium
TTATCTCCCCGATGAGGCCAAGTTCTCCCACCTTTACCACATCATACATCTTGGAGCCGCCCATCCCAGCTGCAACCGCTACTGGACCAGAGACCCTACTAATCTTCCCTTCAATCATAGCCTAATGACCTCCATTATCTACCTTTTCAAAGTAATATCGAATCCAACTGCGCGCCTGACGAGTCTGGAAAGATAGGTCCGGCGCCCTTCGCCAGCTTCGACTAGTTTTCCCTTGAATGGGAGCGGAACAACAATAGGACGATACAGCGTATCTATCCGTTGTGCCGTGCGCTCATCGATCGCACTCATAAATCCCTCGTTTATCGCAATAATCCCGCTGGTATCATCGTTTATCAAAGCAATAAGTTTTTCCCGTGCCTCGCTAGTGGAGGACGCCTCCTCAACATCAACACCTGCCAGCCTAAAGCCCAAAGCACTATCAGGATCAGTGAGAACCACTAGTTTATACAAGAAGCAGCTCCTCCCTAATCCTTCTCTCCAACATACCTATTGCTTTGCCGCGAATGATAATCCTCAGATTAACCACTTCGTTAAACTTGGCCCAGACATATCCAGCGATTATTCCCATGGTTAGAGGGCCTTTTCTATACATCTCTAGGCCCTTCTGAAGGGCCAGCTCTTCCATCTTCCTTTGTAGTATGGCCAGGCTGCCCGAATCATAGAATCTGGGCAGCACTTGTTGTAGCGCCGATCCATATGACTTATTACTGAGCGCTGCCACAACACCCTCAATTTCGCCAATCTCTGAGAGCGCTAGAAACTCTTCAAAGGTTAGTTCTTTTCCTTTTGGAATAAAAAGTTCCCTTTTCTTTTCCCTTATTCTTTCCGCTCGTTCCGCATCTTCCTTAATAAATCCGTATTCCCTGTTGAAATCAATATGCTGAATCTGTAGAAGTGTAAGAACGTTGGTGATGTCTATCTGAGCAATAATCAGTTCTCGCACTATCCTGCAGTTCAACGACTCCTCTCGAGTATTTTTGAGGGCAAATCGGTAGTAGAACTTCTCTAGCGCGGCTTCCAGGATGGAAAGGCTTTCTTCCACACTGTCTATTTCGCTGATGGCTCCATGCTCTGCAACTGCTTCATCGTCCGCCAAACTAAGGCTCTTGGATTTCATTGCTTTCAGATATGCAGGCAGGCTTTTCTTCAGAGGTTTTGCATAAGGCAAGTCCCAGGTGATCATGAGGTCGATTGTGCTCTTGACATCAGGTTGCTTCGCCAGTTCAGCCAGGAAAGGAATACCAATATCACCCGCCGGAATCAAGCTCTTCTGAATCTCCTCTTCTGTTGCACCAATATGTTTTCCCCGCAATATGCTCTTAAGATTATGAAGATCCCACCTGGCCAGAAGAACACCGGTCAGTCTCTTAGGCTGGTCTTTCATAAACGACAGCATCTTGCGAAAAGTTCTGGCCAGGTTTCTTTTTAATGCCTCGTCAATAGCCAAAAGCTCCAGTTGATCTCTTGCTACACACTCATCAAGCTCTGCTTTGTAAGGCGTTCTTTCCAGCTCGCTGATGATGGAATGGAGATCCTCGATCTTTATCAACCTCTCATAGAAGCCGCGATCAAGAAGATGGCTCTTCATTCCGCGAACGCGAGCATTTATATAACCATAATCTGACTGACTAGCTTTCATACCTTAAATACCACACACCTCAGGAACCAAAAAGTGCTTCCGTGATTTGGGATTTTATGATCTCTCTGGCTTTTTCCATGCGAGCGTCGATAGTGTTTAGATAAATGACTCTTTCATTGGCGCTCATAACAACCAAGCCACCAAGACAGTCAAGATCAGTACGCAACTTGTAGTTATTGCCCATTCTGTCTAGTACTTTTTCAGCAACCTTCTCATCGCGTTTGTCAACAGAGACAACAACCTCTCCTTTAACACGTCCAAAAGCCTCGCGTGCAAGGCTTTCAAAGACTGCTTCATATTTCTCGCTTTTGCGAAGGTCTTTGGTTTTTCGCACGGCCTTCTCAAACACTCTATCAATGACCTCTTCTTTGGCCTTGATAGTCTCTTCTTTTCTGTACAGCTCGGCCTCGTTGAAAATCCTCGCGGTTTCCCCCTTTAGCAAAAGAGACACTCGCTCCATTTCTTTTTCCTTCACTTGCTGAGCATCTTGCTTTGCCAAATCGATTATCCGCTTGGCTTCCGCCTTGGCGGCTTTGATAACCCGCTTCCGCTCCTTTTGACCCTCGCTGTCCAAAGTATCAATAATATCTTCGATTGCCATACTTCTGGCCCTCGCCTTTCATCTTGCTTAACCAAGATAATGATCATCAGTGCAATAGCAAATGCAAACGCAATCATGAGAGGTAGCTCTGGAACAAAGCAACAACTGCCACCTCTAGTTTCTTAGCCATGGCCGGCAGAGCCGATCCTAGGCCTCCACCAAGATCATGATCATCAGTGCAATTGCAAATCCTAAAACAACCATGGTTTCAGGTATAGCCACAAGAATAAAGACTGTACCTGCCACCTCGGGTTTCTCAGCCATAGCACCGGCACCAGCGGCGCCGATCTTTGACTGGGCATAAGCCGTTGCCCAAGCACTAAGAGCAATTGCCAGCATGGCGCTGACTGCCTTGGCAACAGCTACCAATGAAGCTGCGTTCAAATCCGTTCACCTCCTGTTCGTTTATTTGGTACCACTTCTTTGGGGACTACCTGTCCTTTGGTGAAATGGCGCATATTCCACTTCCGCTGGCTCGTGGAACTTGGTGAAAGACTCCACCAAATGGAGACGCAGGGAGTGGATTGACGGGCTGAAAGCTGCTATGACAATGTTCACAGTATGCAATATGGCCGCCAGCAGCACGCCCGGCAACAAGGCGGCCACGCCCCCCACTTCACCCATTCCAGCCGCAAGTTCGTTTGAGGCTAGTGCCAAGCCGACCCCGGCCAGACCGATGGCCATTACTCGAGCATAAGAGCAGATGTTGCTCAAGGTTCCAAATATTTCGATGATTCCCTTAATGCTACCCCCATACGCAGCAAATATAATGCCCAGCGTGAGAGCAATAACCGCCAGCCAGCCAAACGGGCTCGCCACAAAGCTCAATAATCCCAAAAAGGATGCCACGCAGAAAATCATGAACATGCCTAATCTTTCGAACAGGTGCTTCATTTCACCCTCACGATAACTGTTGACCATGCCAAAAACCAGGCCTACACCAATGTGCACGATGCCCAGGACGAGTGCCATAATCAGCAAGGGTACCGGAGATTCAATTCTGTCCATAGGAAATCCAAATGGCTGACCCAAAAGCTCCCCAAAACTTATGTGAGGCACTTTTTCAATGAACTCATGGAAAGAAGGGTGCTCCAAGAAGCCGGCCCAAGCCAGAATCCGCAAGGGGATGTCGCCAAAGAACTCAAAATAGACTATTCCCCAAACGACCGCTGAAGTCGCGGCGATGCCCAAGATATCAGCTAGGGTCTGGGCAAAGATGCTGTGCTGCATTTTTCTCTTGATCAAAAGCGCAAGAAGCATCATAGCCAATCCATAACCTGCATCTCCTACGATCATTCCAAAGATCAAAGGGAAAAACAAAGCGACAAAGGGGGTGGGATCGATCGTGCCATATCTCGGGGGCTTGGAGAAACGATAAAAGAGCTGAAAGGGCTTTGCCCAGGGCCTATTGCTCAGAACTACGGGAGCTTCTTCCATCTCTTTGTGTGAAACAGTAAGCTCGTCAATGACCACGTTGCCCATGAATTCTGAGTCCAAAGCCTGGCGCACCCGTTGCAGGTTGTCAGTGGGCAACCATCCTGTGATATAAAAGGTATATTCGGTCTCACCAAGCTGAGGCAGGATCCGGATCTGGTCTAAGCGGTCTTTCAGCACATCGCCTATGCCCAGCAATCTGAGGTGCCAGCTATTGGCAAGTCTCTTGAGCTCGGCATTGATCGTATCAAGTTCCTCGGGAATCTCATGCCGCCGTTGTTTGATCTGCCCATATACAGTGTCAAAAGGCTGGCCCGCCATTTCATCCGGAAGCCGGACCTGATTGACATTTTCAAATGCCAAAAACTCATGGATCATCTTGCTGTATGTCTTGTTGAAAACAATAATGGCAGCCGTTGTATTTTCATCAACATCCTCGGCCACCGTCTCGCATTGCCCTTTAGTAATCTTCTCCAATTCATTCTTCAGTTCGGAAAGCCCTGCCTTATATCTCTTGTCAATCAGCAAGGCCACTGACTCAAATCCGTCAGTTGTGCAAATGTGTTTGGTCAGAGGTTGGATTTTCTCCACAACCGGCTCGTATTTGGCAAGTATTGAATTCTCGACCTGTAGTGCACTCTTTCTATCCGCCAAATCCCGTGTCTTGGTCTCTACTTCGGCAATGAGTTCATTAATCTCTTTTGCCAGTTCATCCGCATCTTCTTTCCAGACGGCCTTGTACGCTTTTTCCCTCTCTTCTTCCGTGGGAGTCTTGGCGCCTGCCGCTAAAGTACCGACGATAGAGTCCACGCGTGCCACAAGATTCTCCAGCTTCTGGATTTGCCCAGCGTGCTCGCTGTCCTCCTTGACAGGCGTGACACTTCCTGATCGCTCGCCCCGTGCAACGTCCTCGATATGTAGCGTCCCCAGACGATGCAAGAGACTTACGGTGTCGAAGAAATGTTTCTTGGGTCCGATGACTTCGACCTTTGACATCTTTACTAACATGGCAACCTCCTCTCAACCTCGCAGCCGAGAAATGGTATATTCTAGTCGGTGAGGGTGACGGCCTTCAAAACAATCTGCGTCGCTTTTTGCACGCTGTCGTCGCCCACAGTGCTAATTTCTTTGACTTCATCGGCGACCGAGCTTTTTCGCTTTTTCGCTTCTTTCTTTGCCTTCTCAATCTGCCGATTATAGTATTCCTTGGCTTCGGCAGAAGCGATCTTATCGGCATCTGCTCTAATCTTCGCCGCTTCTTCCCGCGCCTCCTTAATAATGTTTTCAGACTCTTTCTCAGCTTCCAGCAGTTTTCCCCTCAGCTCAAGCTCCTTCTGACGCAATACATGCATAATAGAAGTCTTGTCCCCTTCCCTCTCCAGGACTTCCCTGCTTGCTTCGATCTGAGCCAATCTTGCCTCGAGATCTTCCTCCTCATCCTCTGAATTGCCCTCTTTGGACACAGAATTCTTGAGTTTGTCTACCGCATCCTTAAAAAGCCTAAGATCTTCAGCCTCCTGAGCTTCCTCTGGGATGTTTTGTCCCATCTTTCTTACTCATCTCCCTTCAGCTTATGCTTCCTGCGCAGTCTGGAAGTAAAAGCAGGCAAATAATACCAAAAAAAATTCAGCCTTACAAGCAAATTCTAGTGGGCATGCAAATAGAAGCAACTGTATGCAAAGATAAATGGTTTACTGGGCTTGGAACAAAATTGCAACAGGATAAGAAAGATAGCTAGTGCAAAAAATCACATACATGTTAACCATATATATTCTAGCTTTTTTTGGCGATCTTTGGAAGAGGCAATTTGTGCAATAAGCAGTTGCACGCCCTAGTCAATCAAACGTCCAGTTTCAAACTGGTACTTTTGTCCTTATTCCACCCGAGTGATTCAGAAGCACGATGGCATTTCTTTCGATTCTGCCTTCCTCCAAACACTTGATCAAACCGGCCAGCGCAGTTCCGGCGGCAGGCTCACAGGAAAGACTCTCCAGATCCTCTACTAAGCTAATAGCGTTTCTAATCTCCTGTTCAGATACGGTAGCCATCATGCCGCCCGTGTTCATGATAGCATCTCTGACGTAAGGGTAACTGAACGCAGGGTTTCCGTTTGCCAGCGTAGTTACAAATGTTTTCGGATCAGGAATCTGGTAGGACGGATCAAATGCCTCTCTGCTATCTTCATAGGCCCTTGCAATAGGAGCGCACAGTTCAGGTTGAACACATACAATTCTTGGGATCTCCTTGACGATTTCCAGGTTTTGAAGCTCAGCGTAGCCTTTGTAGAAAGCACAGGGTCCTACCCCACTGCCGATGGCTTGAACATAGTAGTCGGGCTGAATCCCATACTCAGCAACCTCAAAAGCGAGGGTCTTTACTCCTTCGATCCGACACGGATTTCCAAAACCGCCCTCCGAGACAAGGTGGTGCGAGAACGCAAAGTCGGATGAATAATCAATGGCCTCCCAATAAGTCCCTGTTACCATCTCCATTCCTACCGAATCGGGCATCGCAAAATCCAATCTTGACTTGGCCGCTGATGGTACAAAGAGGTGCATCTTGAAGGGCTCAGTCAGAGCGACTGCGCGGGCAAAACTTGCTGCTGTATTCCCAGTTGAGCAGATAACGAACTCATCAATCCCCAGCTCTGTGAAGCGAGATATTGAGACCCCGGCCTCTCTGTCCTTAAACGTTGCTGTAGGATTCTTGCTTTCGTCCTTAATCCACAGATTTGACAATCCCAGCACATCACTTAGCTTCTCGCTTCTAAAGAGCGGTGTGATCCCTTCATCGGTTACCTCCGCAGCAGCAGGATCTTGGATAGGCAAAAGTTGCCAATATCGCCATATACCCTCTTGCTTTTCGTCCACGAAACTCCGGATCTCTGACAGATCATACACAAATTGGATCAGGCCGCCGCAGCTGCACCTGGTAATATGTCTATCGGCTGGAAACACTCGACCACAGTTGGCGCATTTCTGCTGAAATCTCACGCGTTTCTGACCTCCCTTGCGAATCTGGATCTGATGCGGTCCGGCGTTATCGGGATTGGATCAACCGGAGCATTTCCCTTTTCAATTTTCACGACCAGAAACAACGGACCTGGATCTTTGAGCTTCTCCATCGCCGCATCAAGCTGATCTTCAGACACTGCCTGCGCCATATTTGGCAACCCTGCCGCGATTCCGAGCCCTTCGAGACTGGTCTGAGACGAATCATAAGTCGGCTGAAATCCGGTAGAGCCATGTGCTTCATTATCAAGTACAATCCAGTACAGGTTCTGGGGTTTTTGCTGCGCAACGGTCACCAGTGATCCTAGATTATAGAGTAACGAACCATCCCCGTCCAGAATAACCACTTTCCGTTCAACTGACAGTGACAAACCGAGACCAATAGAGCTGGCAAGCCCAATGGATCCAAGCATATAAAAGTGGTTGGGTGAGTCCTTGACGGAATACAGCTCTTGACTCGGAATGCCCAGATTACAGACGACTAACTCGTTACCCAGGTGCTCCGTAATATGTCTGATAGCATCGATTCTTTTCATAGCTTTCACCGCATGCCATGCCGCTACGATATACCGTTCAAAGTGGTCCGGTTTGCGGTTCGCGGTTAGCGCAAAACCAAATCACTCACTCACTTGTCGCGTCAGTCACTCTTTCGCTACTGACTTCCTCATTGGGCGTTTTCCAGTTTTGCCCTCATCTCCGATCATCTGTTTCCAACAGCAGATTAGGGCTCAGTATCACAGCGACTGGCTGCTTTTTGGTCCAGGCATGATCTGAAGCCTCGCTCAGAGTTGGACCAATCTCAGACAAATCTGACAGCTCATAGTAATGAACTCCCGCGGCTTTGAGAAGATTAGTTAACGCATTTCCCATACCTCTTTGGGCTTCAATCTTTTCTCGCTCCACACCGCGATGGCTTATCAGAAGGAGCAGCGGAATGCTATAGGTGAAGTTCAATGAGAGCAGGGCATTCAGAGAATTTCCAATTCCTGAGGATTGCATAATTATGGCCGGCTTCCTACCACCAAGCCAGGCACCAGCGGCAACGCCGATCCCTTCCTCTTCACGGGTTACCGGAACATGTACTATTCCACGATCATTTGCCACTAGATCCAAGAGATAACTAGTCCAATTGCATGGAAAGGTGACAAAAAAATCAATACCGATCTTTTCGAGCGCCCCATATATAGCTATGCTTGTCCTACTACAAACACCCAATTACCTGCAATACTCCTCAAATAAGAGGCGAGAATCTCGGTTCACCGTTCGCTCTTTAACGTTCCCCGTAGGCCCTCAGCTACAGCTAGGGTCACGAGGCCCGCTCGGCAAACGGTGTTCGGTTTTCGGTGTGCGGCTAACGCAAAACCCATAAATCGTCGCGTCCAGCTATCAAGCTCGCTCTCATCCGGTGGTTTGCATTTCTTTTTCCTTCGATCCTGCGCAAACCGATAACCGCGAATCGCATACCGTCCTCAACGATGCGGGCTTAATTGCCATAACCTTTTCCTCACTCAATACTTACACCTTTTCAAAAAAGGATTCACTGCACAGTGGATCCTCGGCAAGGCAGTCTTCGAAGTATTCGTAGGCCCTGACCCTGCACCCTCCACAAATATCATTGTGCTTACACGTCCCGCATCTGCCTTTGAAGTTCTGGTGCTCACTGATTTCTTGCATGATCTTGCTTTGCATGATCTCTTTCAGATCAGTATCCCTCAGGTTGCCTACTTTCATCTGCAGAAGGGGACAAGGCATTACATCGCCATTGTCACGAATGCTTATAATGCCTTTACCAGCACGGCATCCCGGCAATACTCGTTCAAAAAAACCCGGTACGTCCAGCCCCTGTTCATGCATCCTTCGCAAGACCACCCAGTATTGCGAACCTGTCGTCGTGCAGATCTCAAGATTCCTGTGCTGCTGCTGCTGTTCGTACAGGTCCAAGAGATTTTGGGCAAAAAAACTGTCCGGTCCCGCATTTGGCAAGTCCTGGGCTCCCCGGCCCAAAGGAATGTAGTGAAAAGCAATGAACGTCTTTGCGCCCAGCTCATCGGCCAGCCCTAGCACATCGGGGAAATCGGACGAATTCTCCGTGGTAATGCAATGGCTCACCAGCAAATCTAATCCCCCTGCTCGTGCAGCCTTTGCTCCTTCAACCGCTTCGGCAAAAGAGCCCTCACCCCGAATCTTGTCATGACTCTCGCCCACACCGTCAAATCCAATAATCACCTGTTTCACACCGGAATCCTTGAGATCCCTCACGGTCGCCGTGTCTATAAATACGCCATTTGAAGCCAGATCGACGTGGCCAACTATAGAGGCGGCATATGATGCAAGCTCAAAGCAGTCACTGCGCAGCAAAGCTTCTCCTCCCGTCAAGGTCAGCTTGACTTGGTCCCACAGATCAGCAACCTGATCAATAACGTGCTTCGCTTCAGCTGTGCTGAGTTCATCAAGCGCGGGCGCGTCGGCGCTGTAATGACAATGCCTGCATCTAAGATTGCATTTGTTGGTGATAGCAAACTTTACGTCCACAATCCTTCGACTCTCGTTTCTTGCCTCTCGATTCTCGATACTAGATCAAACTTGTTCAACCAGCATCGCTGATCATAGACACAGAGTTCTCTATTGGTCGCTCATCGCTGATCAGAAATCGCTGGTGGTTTTTTTAATCAATAATGCATAATGGATCTTCGGCCAGATAATCACCGAATTTCGCATTTGCCCTGGATCTGCAGCCGCCGCAGACAGCACGGCTTTCGCAAGAACCGCATTTTCCTTTCAGATTCCGTTCACGCAGATTCTTGAACACGTTCGAAGTCTTATAAATCTCATAGAAGCTCTGCTCCCTGAGATTGCCAGCAACCACCGGAAGATATGCGCACGGGGTGACATCGCCGTTGGGAAAGATATGAAAACGGGTGATGC
>CAYFXD010000042.1:0-10178 GCA_964347095.1 uncultured Actinomycetota bacterium
TGGCTTGTGCCCCCGCCGCCCCGGTAGCTGTATTCAATGGTCACATCGGCGGAGGTTGGATTGGGATTCTGTAGAGCCAGGTATTCCTGGAAGCCCGAACCGGTGTATCCTTCGGCGAAATACCATGTGCTAGAAGCAGCCTGAACTGTGAAGGCATCGAGTTCCGTCCCGTCTGGCTTCAAAACAGTGAAAGTGAGCAAATCCCGATCAATGTCGATCCTGCAGTAGTGATAGGACTGAGCTGTGGCCACAACATAATCAGCGCCTTCACTCGGAACAGACAAGGGAGCGCCCCCTCCGCCCGTCGTGATATGCTGCACACCGTTGACAATCGCCCGTGCATAGTAGTGGTTGTGGCCGGCCAATACCATGCGCACGCTGTATTGTTCGCACAAAGGCTGAATGCGGTCCTGCACATCCGCATTGTTTGCATGCCCTCCCGCCGACCAGCCCGGCGCATGCAGATAGACGAATTTCCAGGATTTTGTTGTTGAAGTGAGATCGTTCTCCAACCACAGAAGCTGTGCACTCCCGACGCTGTAGTCAGTGTACTGATCGATCACCGCGAAGTGAGCAGGTCCGTAATCGAAGGAATAGTAACGAGCTGCTTCGAATGGGTAGGGCAAATATTTTTGATAGAGCGTGCCCGGCAATTCGTGATTTCCCATGCATGCTTGGAACGGCGCCTCGGACAGCAGCTGCTCGATATTTGGTTGGCTTGTGCCCAGAAGATGAGCGTCCCAGTCAGCCTCGCTGCCCCCGGTGGCAACCACATCCCCGCTTGAAAGTATGAATGTCTGAAAATCAGGGTCTGTTGTGTAGGTCGACACCATGGCACCTGCAACATTGTTATGGGTTGCCGGATCGGATCGTGAATCTCCGTAGGCCATAAACTTGAGCTTCCTTGCAGTGGCAGCCGGGGCAGCAGTGAAGGAGCCGGAGTAATAGCCCGATTGCCCGTCGATGCTCATTCGGTAGTAGCATTTGATCCCCCGCAGGAGCCCGCTGATGGTATGGACATGCTGATGCTCATCTGCTCCGTTTCCCGATTCACTTGTCGAGGCGCTGTTCGGAAAAGTGGCGCCGTCAAATCCCCATTCCAAAGTGCAGGTTGCAGTTCCATCTAGCTGCCAGAGTACCTTCATCTTGGTATTGTCGTTAGGATAAACTAAATAGGGCCCCTTTCTGACCAAAACCGCAAGCGGTTCGATTTCGGAGCCCTCGACTGCCACCTCGCATCTGCCGCCTCCCGTCAATGGGACGGGCAGAGTGATCATGAGCAACAGCAGGATAGTTGCTGAAATGGCCGTCTTCTTCAATTTGCTCGCCATTGTGTCTTCCTCTATGGACTGTATCCTATCGAAGCGTGACCCCCTCTGTTACCGTTATAATCAAAATACATGGCGCGCTCTGCGATAACCGGCTGACCGTCAGAATAGATCTTTGTTGAGACCGAGGAATCAGGAACTATTTGATCGACGTGAATCGTGTGTCGCGAATTTGGAGGCAAAGAGTAACTTTGCGACTTGGTGGAGCCGTTGGGGAGCAGGAACGTGACTGTGGGATTAGCCCAGTTCGGCCCCGGATTTTGGATGAGGACATACTCGTCAAAACCACTGCCCGTGTATCCTTCCGCCAGATACCAAGTATTCGCCGGCGACGTCACACCAATAGAGTCATGACCTCCGTCCCTGCCTTGATAGTTGAAATACATAGCGCGCTCGGCAATAACCGGCTGATCCGTTGAATGAATTGTGGTCGAGACGGATGCGTCCGGCAGTATCTCGTCGACATGAATCGTATGCCGCGAATTTGCCGGAAGAGTGCGGCTGTACAACTTGGTCGAGCCGTCCGGCAGCATGAAAGTCACATTGACATTGGTAGGCGCAGGATTCGGATTCTGGATCAAGACCCAAGTGTCAAAGTCGCCCCCCGTGTATCCCTCCGCCAAATACCAATCATTGGAAGGAGCCGTTACGCCAATTGAGTCATGCCCGTCTTTCTTGCCTTGATTGTCGAAGTACATTGAACGCTCCGCCACGACCGGCTGATCTGATTGGATCTTAGTGGATACGGAAGAATCGGGAACGATCTCATCAACGTGGATCGTGAATCTGCCGTTGGGATTGATCTTGTAGTTTGCCACCTTCGTTGCACCCCCCGGCAGCATGAAGGTAACGGTTGCATTGGCCGCAACCTGGTTGGGGTTCTGGATCAGCACATATTCGTCAAAGCTCCCACCCGTGTAGCCCTCGGCCAAATACCAGGTAGTCGAGGGGCTCGTAGATCCAATTGAGTTGTGCCCTCCCTCTTTTCCTCCAAAGTTGAAGTACATGGACCGCTCGGCAATAACTTGCTGCTCGGAACTGATATGAGTGGCAACAGAGGCACTGCCGGCCTCGTAATTGACGTCTATGGTGGCACGGGAATTAGGCTGTAAGTTCATCTGGCGATGCACCACGGATCCATCCGCTTTCATGAATTTCACGCCCACGTGCGCCGAGGTAGTGGTACTGGGGTTCATCAAACAGATATACTCGTTGAAGCCCGATCCGGTATAGCCCTCGGGCATATACCATAGAGATGTGGGATTGGTCATGCCCATGTTGTAGACCCCGATGAAATCCCTAAGCGCATCCTCGAATTGGGTGTCCTTTATGCTGTATTGAGGCTCATTGTTTTCGGTCGGCCAATAGTACGGAGCAATAATGTGAGCACCATACTTATACGCAACATTCATGGCATTGAATGATCTCGAATAGCTTCCTCCAACAGCCACGTTCGGATTGTACTCGAAGATCCCCCAGTTGGAGCTCATGTTTCTTGCTGCGCTGAACAAGTTCTCATTGAAGCAGTTGTCTTGAAGAGTAGTAAGCCCCATGGAGCCGTTATTGACTGCCGCCGTCTCGATGGGACTGCACAATCCATACCGCCACCAGTCGTTCTCTGTGTTTACGGTCTGATGAGAGAAAACACGGCCAGCTGGTATGCCAACCTGACGTGCCCAGTTCACTTGCTCCTGAACGCTACGGTCGACCAGATGAATCCTAAAATTGGTCCATTCCTCAGCCAAAGGATTCCCTTTCCAGGGATCTCCCTGGTAGGGCCTGGGCGGCTGCAAATCCTCCCATCTGTTGAGATTCGGAAGACCCATTGCCTGTTTGAAAGCGCTCAGATCATTGCCGAATTTTGCCTGCTCATAGTCGGCAAATTCCTTGATCGTATTGGGGTTATAGTCAGCAATGTAGTAAGGATTCATAAATACTTCGACGTCAACATTGATACCGATCATCAAGTCGGGGTGCTGTTGGTAGAAGTTAGCGATCACCTGGACCGCAGCTTTGAAGTTGGCTTCTTTGATCGGCTTGATGTTGGTATTATAGTCATATTTGTTGTAGGTCAGTATTCGATTCAGACCCGGCACAGTGCCGCCGCCGGCATCGTCCGGAGGAAGAGTGTTGTCCTCCTTGTATTGGCAATTGGTTGGATTCTGTTCAAGCGCAACAATTGCGTTGATGCTGGGGTCTCTGGCAACCGTACCTCCCCAGGGTCCTCCGTTAAGCCCGATCACTACCGGGAAATTATTGTCCAGCGCCAGCTGGAGCAAGCGGTTCAGCGCCGTGGGATCAAATGCGAATCCCTGAGAGCTGCCTTGTGTCTCGCTCATGTAGTAGCAGCTGGCAAAAAAGCCTGTCTTGACGTAATAGCCGCCGGTTCCAAGTCGAGTCTTGATGTCGTTTATGTTTTGAATAGTCGGACTGCATACGGGAGTTATATAGAAAGTCCTTTCGTACGTACCAGCCAGTGCTTGTGTGGGTACCAAGGCGGATACCAATAACAACCCCAGCAAAGAGACTTGCATTCTCTTGAGCAAGCCTTTTCCTTTATACATTCTTTCCATACCTCCAATACTGATATCGGAAGATTTCTTTCAATCATGTTCTGCCGGATTCGCGACCTGATTCTTCGATTGGCATAGACTCAGATTTTGACAAAAAAATAACTTGCCCCAGCAAGCAGGGGTGAAGTCTGAGAATTTCAATGATTTTAGGATTTGGAAGAGTCTCTTACGGCAACTACAAGAGTACCAAAAATGAGTATCAACCACAACATAGAGGTCAGGGACAACGCATTCTTAAAAAGCCTTGCTGCAGCATAATTAAGCCGCTGTCCACCTGCCACGTTGATGTATGGCCTCCAGAACAGAATCCTAGTTCCCGTCGCGGAATTTGGCAACTTCTTTAGACTCATCCGCTGTCTTCGCTCCGACCCACGACTCGGGCAGAACGGCAGCGACGGGTTTGCGCGAAATCCCATCAAAAGTACTATCCTTGCCAAGCTGCTGTCTCTTCAACTGGTAGAGCAACTCCTCATTCAGCTTGCGGTTGTTGTCGATGAGATCCGCCAAGACGCCAAAGACAATCACTTGGAAGCCGATGATCATCAGAACTGCAGCCAAGATCAATGACTGAATGTGTCCAGCTGCTCCGACCGTAAAATACCTAATCAAGAACCTTATTCCAAAGCCAAGCCCCGCCAGGAAGAAGAAACTCCCCAGAGCCACGAATACTTTTAGGGGCTTGTACCGAGTGTATGTGCGAAGGATGGTCGCGCCTGCTCTTTTGATGTAACTCGGCACACTTGAGATTAACTTGGAATGGCCGTCCCTCGCTTTGAAAGAACAGGGCAGTTCCACCACGGCGAGCTTCTTGCTGGCCGCCTGGATTATCGTCTCCTGTGTGTATGTATAATCCGATATGACATTGATTCTCAAAGCAGCCTCTCTCGAAAATGCCCTAAAGCCGGTCTGAGAATCGGACACATTCAGCCCGCTCAGCTTTCTTATGCAATAACTGCCGATCATATTCCCATATCGCTTTGCCCATATCATATGATCCAGCTGTTCTATTTGTCTATCTCCGAGCACGATTTCCGCTTCCTTTACTAGGATAGGTTGAATGAGCTTGGCGATTTCCTTTTGGTCATACTGGTTGTCGGCATCGGTATTGACAATAATATCGGCTCCAAGCTGCAGCGCAGCATCCAGGCCGGTCTTAAAAGCGTGCGCCAGCCCCTTGTTCGAAGTCTGGTGGATTATGTGGTCCGCGCCGGCATGTTGTGCGATCTCAGAAGTCCGATCGCGGGAGCCGTCATCGATTAAGAGCACCTCGACTTGTTTGACACCGGAGATCTTTCTAGGAATTTCTTGAATTACAGTCGCAATAGTGTCCTCTTCATTATAGGCAGGAATCATTACAACCAATTTTTCCATTGAGACATCCCCTATCGAATTCCCCTGGCGCGGCCAAGCAAACGTGAGCAAAACTTACCAAACAAACTAGCACAATCAGCCGCAGAAACGCAACACGCAGATACTCACCTTCTTCCCAAGATAACAACGATATCCGTGGCCAGATTAGAGCCTTGTTTGAGCGTTGCTTGGTAACTTGCCCTTATCCGATCTGCGACGATCTGCGCAGCCCGCTTGTTGCCGGGCTTGTACATAACAGTCGTATGGGCAAAATCAGATCTTCTCGCGTCTCTCACGGACGTAACACGAAAGTCATTTTGCCTGAGTAACTCGGCGATTCTTCCGGCAGCCCCTTTGGTACCGCTTCCGTTCTGTACTTCGACTTCAAGCTTACTTTTGTCAATCAGCCCGCCCCTCTTGTCGGTACCAAGGATAACGACTGCATCCACGGCCTCATTGTCTGCTAGGTCGTCAACCAAATCGGCTGGATATAATTCTGAAATTGTCGAAGCCGCAGAACGAGCTTGGTCCTCTCTATGAATCTTGTATCTGATCTGTGTCTGCGCATTTTCCAGTGAATCAATATCCGCCGTGCTTATGACATCGAATTCTCCTTCTTCAAGCAGTTGCTTGACAGCTTCGGCTTCGCCGTCAACACCGGTAGCATTGAGCACTTGGACCTTTGTTGATTCTTTCTCCACGGAGGGATAGGCCTTGATTTTCGATGATCTGCCGGAGTCTCTGTTTGCAGTAGTGATTGCCCTTTTCCCTCCTGTCGTCACCTTTTCAGATTGCCAAATCCGGCCGTTCGACAGGTATAAGGCGCCAGCTGTCAGGGCCACGGCCGAAATCCCCACCCCTGACAATACTCGAATTCTCCACCTGCGGTCTCGGAATCTTCCGCCATTTTGAGATGCCGACGGGGAAGACGACTCCCGAAGACTTCCGTCGCGCCTCAAACCTTTGTTAGCGTGGGAGAAGATGCCGTTGATCAAAACGTCGGCGGCGCGGCGGGCGATTCCTCGCTCTGCAAATGACCTTGCCAATCTTGCCGCACCCGCCATGAACAGAAACAAGTAAGCACCCGCAGCAGCTAGACTTGCTTTTCTGGGATCAGTCGTCAAAAACAGAATCAGCCAGCTGCTGACAAGCAGGAGAAAGCCAAAAGCAATGGAAACGACTTCGGGTGACACCGTTTTGTCTTTCGCCCACAGTGTGACCCATGAGTGACTTCCAATGATCAGGAAGACGAAAGCGATCAAGCCCAGGATTTGTGAGACCATTTGATCGCCCCGAAAGAGAGAGAGAGAAGAGACAACGAAGAATAGCGCCGCAAAGACCATCTGGAATTTGAAGTCCAGCTTACAAGCCCAGCAAGTCAAGAAAATGAGAGCAAGCAGATATCCAATTCGAAGTCGGAGACCAAGTACAAAAATCGGACCAATGACAACAGTCCAAAAAATTACAAGACCAAGAGATGCCGCCAGGAAGTAGGCAAGATTTGCCTTGGTGAATTGCTTCAATCTTCCAACATTCTCTATCTCAATCGGTCCTTCGCCTGCCAACGCCAGCACTGAAACTAGCACTATAATGGACCCGGTGGCCACGGACAGAAGAAAAGAGCAGCGACCAAGATCGGCAGCCTCATACCAGACAATGATAGCCCCCATGCTGGCAAGAGCAAAGACGAACGCAAGTTCTTTGAGCTCTATCACACTTGGTCTTGGTGCGCCTTCTTTGCTTTCATGACCAAGAAAAGCCAACAATCCGCTTACTAGAACAACTACCAAGAGCAAGTTTAGATCAAAAGGGAGGCTGGCAGAATCTTCCCACACGGTTTTGAGTAACAGGAGCCCCAGATAGACAAACAGAAAGGGCATGAACAATGCTCCACCAATTGCACAAAGCACACCCAGAAGCCTATGCAGGGCAATCCGGTCGCTATTACTTCTACTGGTTCTTCGATCAAATAGACGCATGCTCACCCCCACCGGCAGCAATGCAACCTCTAGATTTCCACCCTATAGGTGCCAACTCCTACTGCCGTTCGGCGAATCTATGATAAGGGGTCCATCACTCATCAACTGGCCATGACTGGACTTCCAATCTGTATCCAAGCCCTCTCCGCGACCTTGGCAAACGGCGTTCTCTGCTGTCTTCACCATTTGAAATATGGCCGATTATTGTGCTGACCCATAGAAATCTAGCATGAAAAGACGGGAATCTTCAACCTAAATGCAATCGGTTTTAGTCAATAGCCCTTTGGTCAGTCCCCATTTGAAGATGAGCTATTCTCGAGATGGGTAGACAGACTCGTGTCGATGCCGAACCCCACTCCAGCCATTGTTGCCGTCGCCGCAGTCGCTGGCTCTCTTCAATTTGTTGAAGACGGGCTAGAAATGTGCTCACAAACTGCAATTCGCCTGCCCTCAATCAGCTGCAGGCAAAAGATCAGCCCATTCTAATCCCATCGCTGTTACCGAAAAGGGATGCCCCAAACGACAACGTTCGTACAGCAAACATCGAAGAGAGCCATCTTGATTATTTAGAAATTGACAACACATCACAAAAGAGCATCGGCCGAGACTGCCCTTGGCGCAGCCCATTACCTTGGCTAACTCCATCGGTCTCCGGTTTTCTGGCTGACCCCGTACCCCAATTGCCCAAGTTTCCCCACGATTCTGCCTACACTCTCATCCAACGACTCTTGCTCGGTGTCAATCATTAGCTCCGGATTATCCGGTTCTTCGTATGGATCCTGGAGCCCTGTCAGATCTGTGATTTCGCCTGCAAGAGCTTTCTTGTAGAGACCCTTGGGGTCTCTTTCGATGCATGTCTCCAACGAGCATTTGACATAGACCTCCACAAAATCATCGATCTCATTTCGTGCGTACGCCCTAAATGTCCGGTACGGGGAGATCAATGCCACAATCACAGCGGTCCCGTTTCTGGCCAATAGTTTACTGACATAACAGACCCGCTTGGCGTGCATCTCACGATCTTCCTTTGTGAATCCCAGGTCCGGACTGAGATTTCTTCGTACCTCGTCTCCGTCCATGATCTCTACGCTCAGTCCCTGCTCAACCAGAACCTTGTTCAATTCGTTTGTCAGGGTCGTCTTGCCCGATCCGGGCAAACCCGTCATCCAAACCACGAACCCTTTGCCGTTCTTGCTTTCCAAGCCGACCTCCTTGCTATTAGAAACCTAGTCGATATAACCAAGATCCTGCAGTCGTTCCTTGATCGTCTCCATGTCCGGGGGCTCAAGCTGCTTCTTTACGGCCAAACTCGAGAGTGGATGTCTCTTTTTTCCCCAATACACGCGATCCCAAACCCGCTCGTGCATATAGTAGAAAAACATCTTGGTTGTGACCTCCACAAAGCCGATACCGATTGACAATATGATCTTGCCCGTGAAGAAAAACACTATCATCACAGTGATAATGGTTGCTATAATTCTCCAGCTAACCGTCTTGACTATAGTTCTTCTGCGATGCTGTTCCATATTGCCGTCCACCTATCGAGCCAATCGGCTAAGCACCTTTCCATGCATGTCAGGCAAGATCGGCAAACCTAGTGTTGCCAGGATAGTGGGCGCAACATCCGTCAGGCCCAGATCGTCAACTCTAAGCCCGATCTCCCTTCTTGGATCATAGGCTACGAATATCCCCTTCCAAGAATGAACCGCGTCGTCAGGCCCGGTATCGTTCTCGGCCAGGTAGATTGATTCATGTCCGACAGTGCCAGCGGCTCGCCAGAACAGATCGTCAAAGAATACCATGAGATCCGGCCGGTCCCCGTTGTATTCCGAGAAAATCTCTTCGGGCTTGAAAACTTGGGTTTCGAGTTCCTCGTTGTCGGGTCCTCTCAGGTTCTTCAGTCTCGTAGATATCTCCTCGCGCAGAATCTCATAGTCACTTGGATCAACATTACCTGAAAGTTCCCTGCCTCTGACATTCAAGAATATGCGTGCATAATACCCACCCCAGCCCCAAGCTCGCGTCTTTGCCCAATCGATGTCGGCATCATCAAACCTGCTGGGACCGTCCAAAGCGTCCTTAAATACGAGATACCCCTCTTGCGCCAACCAGTCGTTGACACAGATAGCGCCTTTCATTCCCTTTGCGCCGTGATCCGAAACAACAAAAGTTATGGTATCCTCGTCGGTCAGAGCCATTAGCTGGCCGATCTGCCTGTCCAGGTAGATGTAATAGTCTCTTATCACATCCCCATACTCGGACCCTGATTCATGCAGGTGATGATCGGAATCCAGATATCGCCAGAACGCATGCTGCATGCGGTCAAGACCGATCTCAACCGACATAAAGAAATCCCATTCCTTGTTCTTTAGCATGTACTTTATGAGCTCGAATCTTTTTTCCGTCATTTCGTACACTTGCTCTATTAGCTGGTCTTTCTGACTGACCCTGAATCTGACATCCGGAATGTACTCACCGACCACGTGCTCTATTTCGTGGCGAAACTCGGGTGGATGTGTATAGTCCTTCTTGATATCAGGCGTGATGAAGCAAGAAACCAGATAGCCGTTCAATGGTTTGGGAGGATATGAGGGAGGGAATCCTATTAGGCAAACTTTCTTGCCTAGCTGAGAAAGGATGTCCCAGACGGCCTTTTCACGTATGGAATGGGAGTTGGCAATCCAAATGTCATTGTAGGAGTTGTCTTTTCTGTGCCGAAAGCCGTAAATGCCCAGCCTTCCAGGATCCTTGCCTGTCATCATGGCGGTCCAGGCAGGAATTGTGATCGGAGGTATGCAGCTTTTCAGTTCTCCGTAGATCCCCTGCTGGGTCATCCTCTTGATATTCGGCAGATCATCCAGGAGAGATCCAAAGACCAAACTTGGTTCAGCTGAATCAAGCCCGATAACTAGAACCTTCTTCTTGATCGTTTCAGTGTTCATGGATCG
>CAYFXD010000043.1:0-16720 GCA_964347095.1 uncultured Actinomycetota bacterium
TAGATGGCGTTGTTCAGACTCTTACTCATCTTCATGCTTCCGTCCAAGCCAATAAGCCGGGGACATTCACCAACAAGAGCTTCCGGTTCCACCAGGACTGGTTCATAGAGCTCATTGAAACGCCTTACGATCTTTCGCGTGAGCTCAATGTGAGGCACCTGGTCTTGCCCCACAGGAACCAGATGAGCCTTGAATATTGAAATATCAGCCGCCTGGCTCACCGGATAGCCAAGGAAACCATACATCAATTCCTTATAGTGGCGTTCCTTGGCCTCAGTCTTAATGGTTGGATTGTGTCTCAGAGTGTTGATGCTGACGAACATGGAGTAATACGTAGCAAGTTCGATAATCTCAGGGACCATAGACTGGACAAACATGGTGCTTACTTCGGGATCCAATCCGACAGCGATGTAATCCGACGTCACTTGCTTTATGTCAGCCTCTAGTTTTTCGGGATGTTCAAAATTGGTTGACAGCGCTTGCACATCCGCGATGATTATAAAGGTCTCATACTCGTACTGCAGTTTCACGCGATTTGCCAAGGAGCCCACGTAATGGCCTAAATGAAGAGGCCCCGTTGGTCGATCCCCTGTTAGAATCCTTTTCTTGGTTGTTTCCTGCATAATGTCACCCTCAATTGTGTACTAATTGATACTAATCGAAAACAAGCCGCAAGAAAACTCTTGAGTTCGGTTTGGTGCACAAGTGGGTCCTGCTTCTTTGCTCAGTTCCAAGATACCGCAAAGAGATTGCCATGTTTCCCAAAAATGAGAACGCCCTTCTATATCCAGGTGGATCGACCCGGTAGCAGCAGAGCCATGATCAGACTTATGACCGGATTGATGATGGCAAAGAAAAGTCCTGGAAAAAATACCAGAACCAAAAACAACACAATTATGCCGTTCTGTTCAAACCAGCGAAAAGTTGAGGTTGCCGAAGGCGGAAGGAAGGCTTTGATGATATGGGAGCCGTCCAGCGGCGGAATCGGCAAAAGATTGAAGATCCCGAGTATGACATTTATGATCACAATCAGCATCACAACATTAAATAGATAGCTCGTTGCCATCATCAAACCAAGTCTTAAGGGTATTGCCGCAATAAGTGCCACTGCAAAATTTGCAGCTGGTCCGGCGATGCCCACCAAGAGCATATCGCGCTGAGGATCTTTAAAATAACGAGCACTAACGGGCACGGGCTTGGCCCAGCCGAAACGACGAGTTACCACAAATACAAGAGAACCCATCAGGTCCAGATGTACAATAGGATTAAGAGACAACCGGCCGCTAAGGCGCGGCGTCGGATCTCCCAAATAGTCGGCCATCCTGCCGTGACTATACTCATGAATGGTGATTGCTATTAAGATTGCCGGTAGCGCGTATAGAAGTTCAACGATCTGTGCCAAATCAATACCTCCATCAGATATTTATTTGTCTATGCACCGCGTCTCAGAATAGTCTTTGCCAACCCTAATTCATCCGCCCTCGAGCGGACGTCTCCATCAAGTCGGGCTGTTAGCAGTGCATCAAAAACCTTACTGAACAAAGGCGAAGGCGGAAATCCCAGCTCAACAAGGTCTTTTCCGGTTATCCCAACCTTGACCTTTCTCAAATTTGAAAGATAATAGTCTATTTTCTGCCTCACCAGCCGTTGGGAACTCCGCGCAAAAATGTAGATGATCGTTTCTTGAGCAAGTGGATTTAGCATAGAATAAAGCTCGCTGTTTTTTAACTTATCGGAAGACCGCAGTCTTCTCAGAATTGAAGGCGACTGCAGTACGGTCTCCTTGATTATTTTAGCATCGGTCTTCTTGAATCTCATCTGACTGCACCATCCGTCTAATTTTTGAATGCCTATGTTCCTGACCAAAGCTATCAAAAGAACGATCCACGGTCTGGTCTCATGCTTAAAATAATATCCTAAGCGAGGAATAGTCTCTTGGATCGATTTGAATAGCGACTGAAGGCGGGCATCTATTCCTATTGCATCAGGCTGTAGAGTTTCCATGACGCCTAGATCGGAAAGACGTCTAAGAATCGCCCAAGCTTTCTTCTCGGAGAGGATCAGCACCAGTTCATCACGGATTCTTACGCTGGTCAAACGGCCCAACAAGTCCATATGGATTGCCTGCTTTGCCAGCTTTTCTGAGTAGGCATCCATTTTAAAGCCGTATCGTTGCTCGAATCTGACCGCGCGAAAAACCCGGGTAGGGTCCTCAATAAAGCTCAGATCATGCAACACCCTCACGATCCCTTCTTTAATATCTTTTTGTCCCCCGAAGAAATCCAGCAAGCCCCCGAATTTTGGAGTATTCAAAGCAATTGCCATAGCATTTAGAGCGAAATCACGGCGAGCAAGATCCCGCCGGATTGATGTAAACTCAACCTTTGGCAAGGCTGCAGGGTGCTCATATGATTCTGTACGCGCAGTGGCGATGTCAATACGCAATTCGTTTGGCAGTATGGCCACGGCGGTGCCAAATTTCTTGTGTGCAACTAGACGTCCGCCTAGTTTTTCAACTAATAATTTGCCAAAGGAAATGCCATCATGTTCCAGTACAATGTCAATGTCCAGATTCTCTTTTTCCATAATCAGGTCTCTCACAATGCCGCCGACCAAATATACCTGATATCCATTTTTTTCAGCCACACGCCCAATGTCCCGAAGAATAATCTGGATCTGCAGGGGGAACACCGTCCTCATCTTGCCAATAATATCTTCCCGACTAAATCCTCGTCCAATAACGCGGATCTTCTTTGGTTGAATAAGATATTCGTATCCATGGATCGCTCGTAGCAGATCGGAGCGGCTCACTATTCCTTTTATCTTGTCCTCCTCGATTACCAGAAGACGGCCTACTTCATTTTCAGAAAATATCTTCTCAATCATGTCTAAAGGAGCTGAAGGCGGGATGGTCACCGCTTTGAAGGACATGAAACCTTTCACAGGCGCATGTCGCAGTCCATGGTGAGAGGCCTTATCCACATCAGACTTTGTAATCATGCCGGCAAGTTTGCCCCGGTCCAACACTGGCAGACCAACGTAGTCGTACTTGGTCATCAGCTCGTGTGCATCTTCAAGGGAAGTATCCGGCTGCACTGTAACAACCGACTTTGACATTATGTCTTTTGCCGTAAGAGGTGTTTTTATATGGGCCGACAGTTCTTCCATCAACTTCTTTCTAGCCTGCACACTGTCCATATCCTTAACCACCGCTGAGCCTGCTTGAGAATGGCCGCCGCCGTCAAACTTGGCCAAAATATCACCCACGTGAACTTCATCGATCTTGCTTCTGCCGATTATGTATGTGCGGTCTTCCGTCTGGATCAGGCTGAAGATCACATCTATGTTCTCCAGATCAGCAAGGTTATGAGTCACCACTGAGGCTCCGTCGACATAACTAATAGCCTTTGCCGAAGTGAACATCACCTGCACTCCGTGAACTTCCTCAATGGAGATAGATTTGAGGAAGCAATCCAGCAGATCACGCTGTTCAGCAGTCAGTGGTTGACTGAGAAATTGGTCAATTACATGGACATTTGCCCCATTTGCCATGAGAAATGCCAACTCCTCGGCATCCTCATAGGTCGAAGTAGGATATGTCAATGAACCGGTATCTTCATGAATTCCCAATGCAAACAGTGTCGCCTCAAACGGAGAAATACTCAATCGCCGATCCCGGATGATCTTAACCAGCATGGTGGTTGTGGCGCCCAGCGGTTCAGAAAAGTCGCGACTGGTTTGCATATCATCCGGTGTGGGAGGATGATGGTCAAATGTAAATATCTCCACATCTTTTTGATGAGCGACGTCTTCGATATCTCCGAGTCTGTCCGCAATCCGTGTATCAACGACGATAAGCCGCTTAACTGACTTCTTGTCCAGATACTTCAGATCAACGAAATGAATTAGATCCTGATGAAGCAACAAGAACTCTCTGACATTTCGATTTTGGGAGCCAGTGAATACAAGTTCAGCCTTTGGATATATTTTTTGTGCCGCGACCATTGCTGCAATTGCATCAAAGTCGGCATTCACATGACTTACAATGATCTCCATGGTTTTATCCTTACCATTTTGTGAGCCTGCGCTCAGCCCAAACTGCATGAACAACCTGCAGGCAATCAAATGATGACATCATGGATTAGAGCAGCCGCCTTGATTTTGGTATTGCCAATTTTGATTGCTTCTCTCAACCAACTTTTGCTCTGGCCAAAATCAGCGATCTTGGAACTAAACATTTCAACCAGCACATCACCCTCTGTGACTTTGCTGCCGACTTTGGCTTTTAATACAACTCCTGCAGACAAATCAATCTCACTTTCTTTTGTGTATCTTCCGGCGCCAAGGCCAAATGATACCCGCCCGATAGTTGCTGCATCAATAGCTGTAATATAGCCTGAACTCTCGGCATGAAGATCATCGGAGAAGTCAGCCTGCGGAAGCGCCTTGGGGAAGTCTAGACAGCTGCTGTCCCCTCCCTGTGCTTTGATTAATTGCTCCAGCTTGGCCAGCGCTCTTCCGTCAACCAGTGCATGTTCTAATTGCTCTTTTGCCTCTTCCACTCCCGATGCCTTTTTTGCCAGAATCAACATATAAGCACCAAGCAAAATGCAGAGATCCTTCAGATCTTGCGGTCCCTCTCCCTTGAGAGTTTTGATTGCTTCTGCAACCTCCAAGGAGTTGCCTACGGCAAAACCTAATGGCTGGTCCATATCACTTATGATTGCCGCCGGTGATCTGCCCATCCTCTCCATCATATCAAACATTGCATATGCCAGCTCTCGTGCAGCCACCACAGTCTTCAGGAACGCGCCGGATCCGCATTTAACATCAAAAACCACAACCTGCGCTCCACCAGCAACTTTCTTACTCACAACGCTTGCCGCAATAAGAGGAATGGAAGAGATTGTTGCGGTGACGTCCCGCAACGCATACAGCTTGTGATCGGCCGGCACAACCCTTTCTGATGCACTGGCAATTGCCACACCAATCTCTTTTACCTGGTGTATAAATTTCTTGGGCGATAAATCTACGGTGAATCCAGGTATTGATTCAAGTTTGTCCAGTGTTCCACCGGTCAATCCGAGTCCGCGACCGGACATTTTTGCAATAGGCACCCCAAGGCAAGCCACCAAAGGTGCCAAAACTAATGTGGTCTTATCACCAATGCCTCCTGTGCTGTGTTTGTCAGCTTTTATGCCCGGAATTTGATCAAGATCAAGTGTTTCACCCGACCTGATCATCGCATCCGTCAACGCTGCCAGTTCTCTTCTATCAAGGCCATTGATGTAAGACGCCATCAAGAATGCGCTCATCTGATAATCGGGGATTTCTCCCTGCACATAATTTTGGACCAAAAAGTCAATTTCTTGCTTGCTCAGTCGCTTGGCGTCGCGCTTTTTGGCTATGATGTCATAGACTCTCATGTCCTTTGCCTTTTATCAGATCCGCAGCGAAGCTCTCGCCGCTCACGGGGGCATCGAAGTCTAGAAGATCAGCTACGCTTTTTCCCAGGTCCGCGAAGGTCTTTCTGGTGCCAAGGTCGGTCACTATTATGCGATCGCCATAGACGATAATGGGAACATATTCTCTTGAATGATCAGTGCTTGGCGTAGTCGGATCACACCCATGATCAGCAGTAATCATCATTATGTCGTGCTGCTGCAGGTGAGCCATGATCTCCGGCAGCCGCCGATCAAACTGGGAAAGTCCGGCGGCATAACCTCGTGGATCGTTTCTATGTCCCCAGAGCATGTCGAATTCAACAAGGTTTATAAAAATGATGCTTCTGCTGTTCTTTTTTATAGTACGGATGAGCTTATCAATTCCGTCCATATTATTATCCGTATGAATGTCTGACGATATGCCTCGGAAGCCGAAGAGTTCGCCTATTTTTCCTATCCCAACCACTTCGACGTTGTTGTGCAGTGCATAATCCAGAACCGTTCTTCCGGGAGGTTCGAGGGAAAAGTCTTTTCGCCTTTCGGTTCTTTTAAAAGATCCGACGCTGCCTGTGAAGGGACGAGCTATCACTCTTGCCACGCCGTTCTTGCCGGTCAATATGTTCCTGGCAATCTTGCACATTTGATATAGTTCAGAAGGTGAGATGATTGCCTCGTGTGCGGCAATTTGAAAAACACTGTCCGCTGACGTATATACAATTGGAGAGCCAGTTTTTACGTGCTTTTCTCCCAGCTCTTTTATGATCTCCGTTCCTGAAGCAGGCTTGTTGCCCAGTGTCTTGCGCCCGATCTTTTTTTCAAAAGCCTCAATTATCTGAGGAGAGAATCCATGGGGATAGGTCGGAAATGGGTGTGGAAGATATAGGCCCATCAGCTCCCAGTGCCCGGTTGTACTATCTTTCCCCGCCGATCGTTCAGCCATTTTTCCATAAGCCGCCAATGGATTTTGGGCAGGGCTCATTCCCTCTATCTCTGAGATGTTACCCAATCCCAACTTTGCCAAGTTGGGCAATGTCAAGCCATTCAATGCTGCTGCTGTATTTGCCAGCGTATTGCTGTCTTGATCATGATAACGATCTGCATCAGGTAGCGCGCCGATCCCCATGCTGTTTAGCACGATTATGATCACTCTGCGAACTAAGTTCGCTGTGGCGTCAGCGGAGCGCTTTTTCGGCATTGGAACCAACTCATTCTTTACCAGCGTGGTTTTCTCATTTCCCAAGTCTAGCGCGCACGCGGATGACTTTTGCCATAGACTTTATGCAGGTGCTCACGGGACACATGAGTATATATTTGAGTGGTTGAAATAGAAGCATGCCCAAGCAGTTCCTGGACCGATCTGAGATCCGCGCCCCCCTCCAGCAAATGTGTGGCAAATGAATGGCGCAAGGAATGGGGATATATTCTTTTCAAGCCAGCTCGCTTACCATATTTCTTTATGATTTGCCAGCACCCTTGTCTTGACAGTCTGCCACCTCTGGCATTTAGGAAAAGCGCAGGATTGGGCTTATTTGCAGTTAAAGGGGGTCGCCCGCTCTGCAAATAGTCATTCAGGGCTTGCCTGGCATAGTTGCCTAGCGGCATTATCCTTTCTTTTGATCCCTTGCCATAACATCTCACGAAGCCGATTTCCAGGTCCACGTCCTCAACATTGAGGGATACCAATTCAGTGACTCTCATGCCGGTGCCATAGAGTAGCTCCAGCATTGCTCGATCTCTCAACGCCGGAGGAGTTAGACCACGTGGCTGAGACAGCAAAGCCCGTACTTCCTCCAGTGATAGGACGTGGGGCAAGATTCCAGGTTTCTTGGGCAATTCCAGCTCAGTGGTGGGTAAGTTTGTGGTGAACTTCTCACGCACCAGGAACTTATGAAAAGCTCTGATGGAAGCTACGTTTTGGGCTATTGTGGTCGTTGCCGCTGAGGCGGCTTTTAGTTCGCCCATGTAGACTACAATGTCCCTGCGAGTCACGACTCCGAAATCAGATATATTCTTGCTTTTAAGAAATCCCACGTAGCGAGCCAGATTTCTTTGATAAGCATTGATGGTATTTGTTGAAAAACCCCGCTCGGCCTCCAGGTAGTTGATAAACTCCCTGATCTGTTTTTCCATTTTGGAACGACTAGTATTGCTCATGACTATTGCGACTATTGCTCCTTGCTGTCTGTGTTATATTCTGGATTAAGGTAGCAGCACTTCTTGGGTCCCAGCCAATTCGAAGATTAGGGCCTTTGTACCCAGATGCTCATGTGCAAGCGACATTGTTTTGCCTACGGTCCCATGTACGCCTGTGCCAGACAAAGCCCTACGATGGTTTTGCCATCACGTATCTGACCCTCGGGGATCATCTGCAGAGCCTGGCTCAAACCTACGTGCTCTACCTCCAATAGCTCGTCCTCTTGCGGCTCAGCCAGATACTCACTCTTGACCATTGCCAGAAACAGATGAAGCTTTTCGTTACTGTAACCTGGTGATGTGTAAAACTCTGCTAATTTGTGCACGTCTTCAGTAATCGCTCCGGTCTCTTCTTTTAGCTCCCGCATTGCACATTGTGCGGCTGTTTCATCAGCATAGATAAGTCCTGCCGGTATCTCCAAGAGAACCTCGCCAACCGGGTGACGATACTGTCTTACTAGTATCACGCTTCCATCCTGGCAATATGGGACTATTGCTACAGCGCCCTTATGCTCCACTACCTCGCGCGTAAACACTCTTTGATTGGGAAATCGCACTTGGTCCAAGCGCAAGTTCAATATTATTCCCTTATACTTGTGGACCGATTCCACAACCTCATAATTCTTATGCTTGTCCTTCAACATGCGGTTTCTCTTTCAATCTTTGTGCAGCATAAATGCCTGCGGCGCCAGCTGCTCGGAAAAAATCAGGTTCTTGATCGGCACCTCTTCCCATAGTGGACACGGCTAACTTGTGCGCCGCTAATGCGTCCAAAGTAATATCCTCGTCAATCTCTACGATCCGATGCCTGGTCGATATGTCCTCCTGATCCAGCTGCCTCAAGACAACGCTTCTTTTCTTTTCATCCAGGTTGCGAATGACAACGCTCGATCGACAGCAGGCAGCCACAGCAAGTGCTGTTAAAGTATGATGACTGACTCCATGATGACGGGCCCTTCTGTCGCCAAATTGAAGCCTCACCATGGCGATCGGATCTCCTTCTAGGCTTGCCACAGCATTGAGGATCTGGCCTTGCTCAATGCCTGAAAAACCAAGCGTCGTGCCGGTTCCCACAATGCCCGGTCCAAGCATTACTATACAGATATCGGCCTGTACGATCTGTTTGGCCGCCATCAAAGCAGAAAAGACATTGACGGCCTCATAGTCTCCGCCAAATGCGTGGCCGCTGGTAATTGTCGCGTCAAGTATATCAAGCCTTTTGAGCCTGTCAACCAGGTCACTAAAGGCGATTGGCAAGGCTCCGGCATCGGTCATGACATACGCTATGCGCAGATCTGGTGCCGATTGTTTTATGGCAACTGCAGCAGCGGCCAATTGACTGTGCAAGCTGCCCACTACCACCGGCATGCTTTGCAGACTACGGCATTCCGCCATTTCCTTATAGTGCGGACTGCCGGGTTCTTCAACCGCAAAGCAGCTCATCTGCAATGGTGTGTAACGAAGCTTCATAATGTGGCCAGGCGCCGTTGAATTAAATGATCGACGGTGAAGATTCCAGAGCACGTAGTGGCTCCCGCCGGTTCCGAGTCCAAGCTGCACAGCTGTCGTATTCACTATTACCCTGTCGCCCACTTCGACCGGACCAGTCAGCTCATCGTAATTAAGAGCCTGAGCAGGCCCATCGTCCATTTTGACCTCAATCTTGGTGAGACCTTTTCGCCGCAGCACTACCTGGTGCACTATGGCTTCTCTAAAATTGATCATTCTATCTTCTTACTCTGTTTTGCTGCCTGTTTGATAATCTGAAGCAGGATCTCCACCCCCAGCTCAAGATTGTCCACAGCGATTTTTTCATCGACCGAGTGAACCGAGTCTTCGCCAACTCCCAGGTTGAGCGCAGGGATCCCTGAATGATTAAAGATGTTTGCATCGCTGCCGCCTCCCGAAGATCCAAGGCTCGGCACCAGGCCCAGAGCCTGGATCGACGCAATCGCTAATGCTACGACTGGATCTTCTTCATTGAGAGAAAACGCTTCATAGGCACGGCTCACATCTATGTCAACTCTTGCACCAACCTGGTGCGCAGCTTTCTCTATGCAACGCACCATGTGTAGGATTTGAGATTTCAGTTTTGCCATAGAATGGCTGCGCGCTTCTCCCTCCACCATTGCCTCAGGTGGAACAATATTTCCCGCAATGCCGCCTGCTATGACACCGATGTTTGCTGTGCTTTCACCGTCAATTCTGCCCAAATTCATGCACGCAACTGCTTTTGAAGCAGCTTGAATAGCATTGATCCCTTTCTCGGGATCAACACCGGCATGCGCAGAGCGCCCAGTGAACACAGCTTTGATCGAATCCTGGGAGGGAGCTTTGAGGATCAAGGTTCCAGCATCGCCTTCAGCATCAAGAACAAAGGCAACATCAGCATGTAGTGCTGAAAATTCAAGGTTTTTTGATCCCAAAAGCCCTTTTTCTTCGGCCACTGTAAGTACTATTTCGATAGGGCCATGATCCAGATTCTTCTCGACGACAATTCTCGCAGCCTCCATGATTATGGCTACTCCAGCCTTGTTGTCGCCACCCAATACTGTCGTCCCATCAGATCTAATATAACCATTATCAAGCAGAGGTTTTACACCGATGCATGGCTCGACAGTATCGAGATGTGCATTGAAAAGGATCGTGGGCGCATCTCGGTCCGAATCCAAATCCGCTACTACATTGCCTGATCCGCCCCCGAAATTGCTACCCGAATTGTCTATCTTGACCTTAAAGCCCAGGTTCTCCAGGTAACCTTTGCTATACGTCGCTATCGCTGCCTCTTTTAGCGAAGGGCTGTCTATTCTGACAAGTTCCAAAAATGTATCAACCACACCCAAGAGGATTCTCTCCCTTCAAGCCCAGGATGGAACCGGTGGGATGCGTTGAACAGTCGAACATGCTTACCTGCTCTTTGGGACCTTGATTAAGCCTTGTTTTTCTTGCTTGTGGTCCAAAGCCGCCCCCACAAAATCCCGGAACAGCGGGCTTGGTCTAGTCGGTCTGGACTTAAACTCGGGGTGAAACTGGGATGCAACAAACCATGGATGATCAGATAATTCAACGATTTCGACAAAGTTCGCATCTGGCGATAAGCCGCTTATGAGCAGTCCCTTTTTTTCAAAATCAGCCCTATATCTGTTGTTTACTTCATACCTGTGCCGGTGCCGTTCATGCACTATATCCTCTCTGTACGCCAGGCGGGATTTTGTATTGGGTTTCAGATGACACGGATAGGCGCCGAGGCGCATCGTACCGCCCATATCTGAAACGTCCTGTTGGCCCGGGAGAAGATCAATCACAGGATGGCGGCTGTCCGCATCAAACTCGGAGCTGTTTGCATCAGCAAAGCCCAGCTTATTCCGTGCAAACTCCACAACCGCACATTGCATGCCCAAACATATGCCAAGGAAAGGTATATTGTTTTCCCTTGCATAAGTTACAGCTCTGATCTTACCCTCTATTCCGCGAATGCCAAAACCTCCTGGAACCAGAATTCCGTCAGCTTCAGCCAGTTCCTTTTGGACCTCCTCAGGGCTCAAGTTCTCTGCATCTACCCAACAGACAACTACCTCGCTTTGATGGTATATTCCCGCATGACTCAATGCCTCTACCACACTCAGATATGCATCCGGTAGTTTCACATATTTCCCGACCAGTGCGATCTTCACTTCCCGCTTTAATCCTTCTATCTTTTCTACGAGCTTCTCCCACTCAGACAGATCAATTCTGGACCCATCGAGCTTCAAGTGGTCGATGATAATTCTGTCCATGTTTTCGTTGTGCAGCATCAGAGGGATCTGATAGATATTGTCTGCATCGACAGCGGAAATGACCGCTTCTGGCTCCACATCACAAAACAGAGCAATCTTTCGCTTAATCGAATCATCAAAGGGCTTTTCCGAGCGGCAGACAATAAGATCAGGCTGAATTCCTATGCTCCTCAGTTCCTTGACGCTGTGTTGCGTGGGCTTCGTTTTCAGCTCGGACGGAGCGTTCAAGTATGGGATCAGGGTGACATGGATATACAGCACGTTTTCCTTGCCTATGTCTTTCTTGAACTGTCTGATAGCTTCCAGAAAAGGAAGGCCTTCTATATCGCCGACTGTGCCTCCTACCTCTGTGATTATGACATCCACCCCCGTAGAGGCCAGTTTCTTTATTCTCTTCTTTATTTCATTGGTTACATGGGGAATTACCTGAACGGTTCCACCCAAATAATCGCCCCTCCGCTCTTTCTTAATGATTGACCAATAGATAGAGCCGGCCGTGACATTGCTTTCCTTGACCAGGCTTTGATCGATGAAACGCTCATAGTGACCCAGGTCAAGGTCGGTTTCTGCGCCATCATCGGTAACGAATACCTCACCGTGTTGGAAAGGACTCATGGTCCCTGGATCAACATTAAGATAAGGATCTAGCTTTTGGAGAGTTATTGACAAGCCCCGGCTTTTGAGTAAACAGCCGAGTGAAGCGGAGGTTATTCCTTTTCCTAGTGAAGAAACGACGCCACCGGTCACAAAGATATGTTTAGCCAAAAATATGCACCACACTTATGAACTAGAACAATTCTAGCACAATTACGGCAAAGGGATACTCAAATATGCAACGTTATATTCTGCGTGGTTTTGTTCTCCCTAGCTCGTCCAATCTACGCAGGACGGGAGTATTCTCGATAAGCTTGGAAATTGAATGGCCCTCGGTATATATGTGAGCCAAAACCGCCAACAATAAAGCAACGCTGCTCACCACCAGATTAAAATTCACTGCTATGGCAAATCCGGTGATCCCACCTATCACATTTGAACCAACGTCCCCTAGCATGCATGACTCTGACAGATCAGCCCCAAGCAATACAATAACAGCCCCCAGAAACAGGCCACTCAAAATCCAGAAACTGCTACTAAATGAAAAGACAAAAATTACTATTCCTAATATTAGAAAAAGTTTCATGGCGCGTCCAGGGCGCAAATCCAATAAGTTAAAAATGTTGGCCATAAGTGCCATAAGCAATCCGTTGACGATGATCGATGCAGGGCCCGCTGACACAAACGCTGCAACTACCAGGCACACCACTGCGCCCCCCACCGCCTTAATGAGACCGGTGGTTACATGACCTTTGAGAAGTTCAGAGAAATGACCCCGGAACCCGCCGACGCCGTGCTTGCCGAGCACATCATCAATCAGCCCAAAAAAGCCGAGTCCGGTGATCAATAAGGTTAATGCAAGGAGCCATTTGCGGAATGGTATGAGATTCTGTTCGGAAATGAACAGAAAATACGCAGTGGTTAGGAGATATGTACTAATTAGTACGAGACCGCCACCGGTTGGCACCCTCCGTTTTCGATAGTTCTGCAAGGTCAGGTATTTGCGAAGGAACTGAATAATAATAACGTAGCTGATGGAGGCCAGCACCAAAGAACCCAAAAGAAAGCGCCAGAACAATGAATCTCACCTCATACGACGTTTTAGAGCTATCAATACATACCAGAATTGCCTGCCCCTGTGCAAGAAGCCAGCCATGTTCCTGCCTGTCTCTGCATGGGACATTTTAGTGGGAACCTCACAGATTTGAAAACCTGCTCTTTCTACATCGATGGTGAGACCGACTTCGACTCCGAAACCGTCTTCCAACCTCTCGACGCACTGCATGGCTGATTTGCTGATCGCTCGTTGCCCGGACAAAGGTGCTGAAACAGACAAGCCTGAGCATTTCTTGATTCCCCAGGCTGCGAAAGACTTGACAATGCCGAATCCGCCCTTGACACCTGATGGAGGAAAAGCCGCAATAGCTAGATCGCACTCTCCCCTGGTTACTGCGCTGATCAGTTTTTCAGCCTCTTTGGCACTTTTTCCCAAATCTGCATCTAACAGTAGGAGTACTTTGTAATCAGGGATTGTGTGTAATGCCTCATTGAGAGCATTGCCTTTCCCCCTGTTTTCGACAAAGCGGACCACCTGAGCTCCCGCCCGCTTTGCCTGCTGGCTTGTGGAGTCAGTCGATCCGTCATCGACCACTATTATTCGATCTATCTGAGCGATTGCTGCAACCGTCTCCACTGTATCCCGAATATGATTCTCTTCATTAAAGGCCGGAATCAGAGCGATGATTTCATCTTCCAATTTGGTTCCTACTCTTGCGACGGCAAGACCAACGACGGTAGCATACTCTGTGCTGTTGGTTTGATGCCGAAATGTCCGTCTTGCCCTAGAAGTACATATACCAGCGCGATTTTTCCGCTAATCTGATCAATATTGTCAACAGTTGAAACCTCCTTGAGATATGAATCAATATAGGAATTCTTGACAGTGGTCTCCTCGGTGCCGACGACTTCTAGGCCCAATTGTTTCAAAAATCTGATCAACGGGAGATCAATTTCATTGACGTTTCCTTTCTTAACCCGCGTGCCCCCAAAGAAAACCGCCTGTTCCGCAGGCAGATTCTCTACACTCTTCAGATCTATCAAACCCAGTTCGGCCAGCTCTCTCAGGAAGGAGCCGTCTGAAGGAGTCGCGATTTGCACAGCTATCCGCTCCAACACCTTATTTTGAAGCTGCTGCCTGGACAAGCCGCTATCGGGAAAAAAGTCGCCTAGTTGTTTTCTGACACCCCTTTCTTTGAATCCTTGAATAAACCCTTTCATGGAGATGATGGCACTGTTTGCTCCAGCTTGGTCAAGTGTGGCTTTCAAGTTGTTCAGATCCTCATCGCTCGCGTCTCCCGTGAGGACGATAGCTATCTTTTTCTCCTTGAGCCTGTCGTTGACGACGGACAACGCTCCTGCTTCAAACTGCTTTAGTTCTGCGTTTTCCCGGTTGAGCATCTCATTCTTATCTTGCAGGTCGTTGTGTCTTGCTTCCAAGCTCTGAACCAAAGCCTGCTGCTGATCCACCAATACGCCCTTGTCGACTATGACCGAACCAAGCAGTATCCCCACTGTAAGGGCAAGAAACACCCCAACTAGAGACGCAATATGGTATCTAATATCAAACATTTCAGCACCTTGATCTGCTATATCATTTAACTAGTTCTCTAGATTATAACCTGCCTAGAAGCCCAGCATAGATCGTATGTTCAAAACAATCAACCGAAAAATGTATCTGATTGTAGGGGAGACGAAAATGATTACGATGAGAGTAGTCAACGCTGCTGCGAGAAGTAAAAGCAAATGAGAGAGTTTGACGCTGCTTCGATAGAGCTTGCTGACTCCTTTCGCATCAACAAGCTTGCTGCCGACCTTGAGTCTAACTAGAAAAGTGCTGGCCATCCCGTCGCGCCCTTTGTCGAGAAACTCTATCAAATGGGCATGGGTGCCGACAGCCACAATCAGCTCAGCGCCTCTCTCATATGCAAGAAGCAACGCGATGTCCTCGCTGGTTCCCGGTGCCTTGAACGAAACTGACGCAAGTCCAAGCTTCTCAAGCCGGGCCAAGCCCGGCGCCTTGCCATCGGGATATGCATGCACTATCAGTTCCTTGCTCCAAGTGAGTGCTTCGTTACTGACGCTGTCCATGTCTCCCACTATGACATCAGGTTTTAACCCCACTTCCAGGAGAGCATCAGCTCCCCCATCCACACCAATCAATATGGGCTTAACCTCCCGAATATACGATCTGAGGGCTTTTAAGTCGGCCTTGTAATCGTATCCTCTCACCACGATCAGAGCATGTTTCTTATTGAAATCTGTGGAGACCTCCGGTATTTTGACCTCTTCCAGAAGCCAGTTTTTCTCTTTTTTGATATAGTGCAGCGTATTGGTGACGAACTTCTCAAGCTCCGTATTCAGGCTCTTCTTGGCCATTTCCATTTTTAGATCAGTTGCCGCTGTGGTAAGCAACTCCCCTTCCGCGATGAGCCTGCCTTGCTTAAAAATGCGCCCGCCCCGGATTATCAAGCTGTCGCCCTCTTTTACCTTGTCGAAAATCCTGCTGCCTACATTGTCAATTAGGTGTATCCCTTTAGTTGACAGCAAGTGAGGGCCCACATTTGGATATCTCCCGGAAATAAAATGACCAGCATTGATCACAACGGGCACTTTGCTTTCCAACAGCGACTCAGCTGTCACTCGATCCAAATCAACATGGTCAATCACTGCAATCTCGCCTGGTTTTAATCTCTTAACCAGATTCTTGGTTCTCTTATCTAGCCGTGCGATTCCTTGATACTGCATCATACCTCAACAAATCACGCTCTGAATTGAGAGGAACAACATCAATCCACGAGACCAGGCCCCATCTGGATCTACTCCTTTTGGTTGCCTGCCGGTTTCTCGACATGTCTATTGACTTGTATGTGAACATGATCACACTTGTCAGGAACATATTCATTAATCTGCGAATCAAAACTGTGAGACAACTTGCGGACTGACCCGATCTCAGTATTTCCTGCATAAGCCTGCTGTCCCTGCTTGACAGTCAGTTTGTCCAAGTGAATCATGGCGACTCGCAACTCGGACTGATGCTTTGGTCTTATTTCAACCCGGTAATCAGGATACTTGCCGTAAAGGTAATACATTTCTACTTTGCTTATCACTCCATCAACGGGACTTTCTATTCTTGTATCTTGCTTGACCGCGACATCAACTGCAGATGTCGGGGCCTGCATTCGACCTCGTGAGTACATGACAAAAAGCACCGGAAACCTTGACATAGAAATTGACCTGCTAACCGTCTCGGTCGATTCTCGCATATGGTAGTCGCCGACGGGCTCAAGAGCCAGAGCCTCCTCTTTTTCTGACTCATGGAATCCGATACCCACTGTCCGCACTATGTCAGCAGGCAAGTACAGAACCAGCTCGCTTTCCCGTACTCTGCTAAACGGGACTGGATCGCGCTGCTTCTCAGAAAATACTAGAGTCTTTTCATTGCTGATCAAGCGTTGGGTAGTTTCTTTTGCGGTTCTCAGGAGCGGTTGCTGGATTATCGATCCACTCCGTCTAAGGCCCAGGTAGACAAAACTAACGGAGAAGGCTATCAAGACTATACTCAAAAATCTTTTTTGCTTATACCTTTCTGAAATGGGTCTTCGCTGTCTTTGCCTAGACGGCCGCATACCATCCCTTTCGCATTTCAGTCTTGTA
>CAYFXD010000044.1:0-11853 GCA_964347095.1 uncultured Actinomycetota bacterium
CATCCGCGCGCAGGTCTCGGTGGGGCTTTTGATGATTCGGAAGAGCAGCGCAAGTACTATTTGTCAGGAGAATTCTGGGACGAGGTCGGCTTTGCCCTGCAGGTCGCACGAGAGAATGACATGAAGGTCTGGCTATACGATGAGCTGGACTGGCCTAGCGGGTACGCAGGGGGCAGAGTATTAGAGTCAGATCCGGATCTGATGCAAAAGCAATTGGTCAAGGAGACCGTTCGGATCGGAGCAAAAAGCAAGACAGTTTCAGTAAGATGTCCCCAAGGCAAGATCGTTGCAGTTTTTGCCATAAAAACGCGCGCTGCAGGCAGCCCCAAAGCCTTCCGCAATCTGACCGAAGCCGTGCACGAGAATGAACTCAGATTTGATCCAAAGCCCGGCGAGAATGAAGTACAGTTCTATTCACTGAAGAGCGGGACCTTCTCGACCATATATCATACGGAGTGCCTACAGCCTGATCCTCTCAATCCAAAAGCGGTCGACCGGTTCATGGACATCACTCATAACAAATATTACGAAATGTTCTCAGAGTACTTCGGTGGTGACGCAGCTCGAACGGTCCAAGCGATGTTTACCGATGAGCCGGGATTCTATTCCTACTGCTCGGGGGAGATCAACATTCCTTGGACAGAACAGTTTCCATCCTATTTCGAGCAGAAGAATGGATATGACATAGTTGACCACCTACCTGCTCTATTTAATGATTTTGGACCCAGCGACGTGAAACCGAGATGCGATTACTATGACACTCTTGCCCAAATGCTGCAGTATACTTTTTTCTCTCCCCTCCAAAAATGGGCCGACTCACGCGGAATTAAGGCGGTAGGCCATCTCAATAATGAAGAGCATCTGGATGGGCTCACCGGCCACTTGAAGTGCGAAGGGGATTGGTTTAGGCAAATGGAGTACTTTGATATCCCAGGCTGCGACATCATTTTCAACTATTTTGATGATGGGGGCATTACCTATAAGCTGGCAGGCTCCGCACGCAATGTGTACCAAAAAAAATGGGCTTTGTCTGAGACATTTGGGGGCTTTGGATGGCACACCAACATGACTGACCTAAAAAAATGGACGGATCGACAAGCCGTGCGCGGTGTTAATGTTATGGTTCCGCACGCATTCTTCTATTCAGTGAGGGACCAGCGAGCGGGAGACTGCCCCCCAGACCACTTTAAGCACAATGTATGGTGGCCGTATTATGACCAGTATGTTGATTATGCTGCCAGGCTGAGCTATCTGACAACCGGAGGCTCCCACGTGTGTGACGTTGCTGTTATCTATCCGGTCCATTCAGTCATGGCCGGCTTGGCCGAGGGGTCAAATGATGAGGTTGCCTCGGCAGTCCACAATGGATTCGTCAAAGTCTCCAATGCCTTGCTCCAGACCCAACATGACTTTGACTACTTTCCCGAGCCAGTTTGGCAAGAGAAAAAGCATACTGAGGTAGGGAAGAAGATTCAACGGTATGAACATAGCTACAAATCACTTCTCCTGCCGCATGTCCAGACTCTTGATCAGAAATCTATGCAACGAATAGTAGAACACTTTGAAAAAGGCGGAATAGTAGTTGCCTTCGGGACTCTGCCAATCTATGCAACAAATGGAAAGCATCGAAAGCTTCAAAAGCTGGTGCAGCAGGTCTTCGGTATTGATCCTGACAGAGCAAACGAGGTCAAGGGATATGTGCGCAACAAGAATCTGAGCGGGGGACAGGCGTATTTTATTGCCCGCGATGAGCGGTTGATCGATCAGGTTCTAGACCAGAGCATTGCGCCCGACGCAACGATAGACAAGAAGCTGCCGCTGATAAACATCTCGCATCGCAAGTTCGAGGGCAAAGACGTTTTTCTGATCGTCAATTCCGCTCCATCGGAAGCACAGTTCACGTTCAGTGTGGCGGCAAGCGGGATGCCGCAGCATTGGGATCCCGAAACTGGAGAAATCCGGGACTTGGTCAGTTTCACGGTCAAGGACACCAGGATACGAATCCCCATGAAATTGTCCGGCTACGGCTCTGCCTTTGTCGTCTTCGATCACGCACGCGAGCGCGCCTCTTCCCATGTGACTCATACTAATGCAGAACTCTTGAAGTGCTATGAAGAAGACGGGGCTCTTACGGTCACAGCTCTGCTTCCTAGGCATGGCAACTACTTCGTTGAGGCTTCGATTGACGGCACGGAAACGGTCTGCCGCATCAAGAATGACCTGGATCTTGAGCCTCTTGTCAGCAACGAGTATTGGACGTTCTACCCCCTGGACGGGACCTTTCCCGCGGAAACCAGGAAGCTGGGGAGCTGGACCGCAGAACACGCAGGTGAGGCTGAGGGTGACGCCAAGGCCGCCGCTCATTTGGGATACTCAGGCAGCTGCGTCTATTCTCAGGAAATCGAAATCCCGAAGACTTATTTCGCCAAGGATCAAAAGCTCGTTTTGCAACTGAGCGAAGTAGCCGGCATCGCAGACATCCAGGTCAATCGGAAGCATGTAGGCAATCTCCTTTGGCCGCCTTTTGAGGCTGACATCACCAAGCACGCAAAGCCCGGCAAGAACACGATAAGTATCACGGTTACTAACACGATGGCCAACAAATACGGCGATGCCGACCGTGCATCCGGACTCCTCGGCCCCGAGCCTGAAAGTGTGGCGATCTATCCAATGCAGGTTGTGACCATTGATTTTAGGCCTGAGGGGCAGGTGAGATAGGCGGCGTGTTGGGCTTGTGATCTAGTATGTGAATTGCTAGACTTCGATTGGAATAACCAATGTGGAAGGATGAGCGATGGACTTCACCGGAGAGCGGTTGGTGCCAAATCGGCTTGAGCTGTTTGAGCTGCATAGAGAGCATATCATGCGATATGTTTTCGCGCTTCCTTGGACGAAAGGAAAATCGGTTTTGGATGCGTCCTGTGGGTGCGGTTATGGTTCTGACTATCTGGCGCGCAACGGGGCTGCCAAGGTTACCGGCGTCGATCTTTCGCCAGATGCGATTTCTTTTGCGTCCGACCACTACAAGCAGGACAATCTTGGTTTTGAGGTCATGGACTGCACGCAGATGAGCTATCCTCAGGATACGTTTGACGCAATCTGCTCGTTTGAAACCATCGAGCATCTGAGAGAACCCGAGCCTTTTCTTGCCGAGGCTCGGAGGATTCTGAAGCAGGGGGGAACACTGTTTGTCTCCGCTCCAAATAAGGCGGTGTACGTGCCGGGCGACATTGAAGCGACCCGACAATTCCATCTTCAGGATTTCGATCTCGACCGTTTCAGAGACATGCTCTCCACGTATTTCGAGGAAGTTGAGATTTTTGGCCAAATTCCGGCTGTACCGGCTGCTGAAGGAACGAACCGGTTGACTCATGTCTATATGCTTAACCAGCTTATGGAGCGGATCGACGATCTGCAGAACATGAAACCCTTTGAAGCGCGCACGGTCAATCCGGTTATCGAGGAAGAATTCCCAGCGGAGCTTGATCCTGACCGACTTACAGGGATCGGGCAGCCGCAACCGGGCGGAGGATCCGTTTCCCGCTGGATAAGAAAGGCGCTGGGCGGCATTTTTCCGGCCTATCGGGAGATCCAGTCTTTGAGGAGATCTTTGGGGCAGCTGGGAGAGGCGGTGTTGGCCCTGAACCACATATCCAAATGGCACAAGCAACTGGTTTCTCAGATGAATGAGAACATATTGAGCATCAATCACAATGTCGAAAGCCTGAATCAAGCCTATCAGGGGCGCATAGAAGAGCTGAAGCTTATAGTGCGGGCCTTGATATATGAGACGCTCCAGAGTCAAGAACTGCAGCCGGCTGGCCGGCTGCAAGAGGTTGATGCGAGGGCGGAAGGCGAGTTGCCGGAGGGTGGCACCATTAGCACGGATAACATCGACCAAGCCGTATATTTTATCGCTGTCTGCAAATGAATGAACTTCCTTTTGTCTCGGTGATAGTCCTTAACTATAATGGCAAAGGCTACCTGCACACCTGTTTGTCTTCACTCTGCAATCTGAATTACCCCGCTCAGCTATATGAGATACTCTTGGTGGATAATGGCTCCGAAGACGGCTCGGTTGATTATGTCAAGAAGCACTTCCCTCGGGTAAAAGTGATTGAATCATCAGTCAATCTTGGGTTTGCAGGTGGCAACAATCTGGGTATTGGAAAGGCCACGGGAGACTACGTTGCCCTACTCAACAATGATACGGCTGTGGAGCAAGACTGGTTGGCTGAGCTGGTCAAACAATGCATGGGGGATACTTCAGTAGGGGCAAGCACGTCCAAGATGTTGTTCATGCACCGTTTTTTGCCTGTTCAGATAGAGACAACCACATTTTGCCCGCGCAAGGAAGGACAGGGCAGCGATAGCCGTCATCTGGGGGTAAAAGTAGGTGCCGTCACAGTTAATGATATTGATGTGACCAAGCAAGTGCAATTTCTGGATGGATTCTTTTCGGCGGAAAACTGCGGGGACCAGAAATTTCGTTGGACCGGTGCAAAGGCACAGGCAGGAATACCTATCTTGAATGCGACGAATCCCGACCGACCGGTTACCATAGGATTGGACATGGCGGGCCAGGTGGAAAAGGAATGTGCCCTTAGAACAGCGACATGCAGTGAAAAGAAGATCGTCGGAACGGAATTCAAAACCTATGAGCTCAAGATGGCACTTGACACCAATAAACGGGGCGGCAACTTTATTAACAATGCGGGATCGACTATCTTCAGTGATGGATCAGGAGCTGATCGCGGTTTTTTGGAGCAGGATAAAGGGCAATTTGAGCAGGCAGAGGAAGTCTTTAGCGCCTGCGGTGCAAGTATCCTCATGAAGCGTGCAATGCTTGAAGATGTTGGATTATTCGATGATGATTTTTTTATGTACTATGAGGATACCGATCTCGCTTGGAGAGCGCGCTTGAGGGGATGGAGATTCATGTATACTCCAAAATCAGTGGTTCGCCATGTGCACTGTGGCAGTGGTGAGGAATGGTCTCCCTTATTTACCTTTCATGTTGAGCGAAACCGCCTTTTCATGCTGGCCAAAAACGCCAGCACTGGATTGTTCCTAAGACACTGGGTTGGGTTTTACCTGCGCTTGTGCGCGGATACTTTGAGCACATTCAAGGGCAAGCTGGTCGGACCGGTTGAACCGGCCAAACTCAGCAATTACAGACTGAGACTAAAGGTCGGCAAGTCATTGGCCAGGTCGTTGCCCTTGCTGATGAGGAAACGGTGGCGTATTCAGGGCAATCGGAAGTTGCATCCAGGGCAGGTTGAACAATGGATGGTGCCAAGATGAAGGTTGGGATCTATAACAGATGGCTGCACACGATTGGCGGTGGAGAAAAGCACATGTGCGCCATCGCCGAGGCTCTAAAGCAAGACCATCGGGTTGATATCTTAACCTATCAGCCTGTTGACAAAGATGCTCTGCAGTCAAGATTAGATGTTGATCTGCAAGATGTAACCATCAGATACATTCCTGATGTTTCAAACGAGTATGCTTCTCATATTACCGCAGACTACGACCTTTGGATAAATGCTTCTTACATGAGCTCCTTACCGTCCAAGGCCAGTAAGAGCTGGCTGCTGGTCTACTTCCCAACTCCTTTCGATGTTGAGTTGACTCCTGGCCAGAAATTGGCTGTCAGGTTTGTGGGGCCGCTGGTGAAGAAGATCCAAGGTGACGATCTGAGATGGCTGAACGGTTTTTACCAACAGGAGCGGTTCAACGGGGTGCCTTATAGATGGACAGGTGGGAAGGCAAGATTCTGGATGGCGAATCCGCAAACGGGACCCGCTGGACTTCGGATGCGTATCGGAAGCTACAGACCACTTGCCTTTCCCCAGGGCGAGGCGGCGTTCTTCATAGATGGGAAGCAAGCTGGTCCGAGGATTACACTTCCGCGAGATCGGTTCATGATTCATGATATTGAAATACCGCCGAGATTGGATGTTGCTGGTGGGATAGAGGTTGAAATCCGATCCAATACGTTTGTGCCTGCGCAAGAACCGGACAGCCAGGACACCAGGGAACTTGGAACTCAAGTAGCATGGGTGCGCTTAGGAAGATCACCACAGTTCTATCTACGAAGGCTGGCCGACCTGGCGCCAAGTTACCTCAAGACCTTCCCCAAAACCTTGGATTTTCTGGAAACCTACGATCGGATATTGGCAAACTCTAAATATACGCAGCACTGGATCTCCAATCTATGGGCTAGAAACAGTGAGGTCCTTTTCCCACCCGTCGACGTGCAGGAATCTGATGACAGGCAAAAAGCGAATATCATCCTGAGCGTAGGCCGATTTTTCCGGGGCAGTCATAACAAAAAGCAAATCCCCATGATACGTAGTTTCAAGAACATGTGTGACGGCGGTCTGACCGACTGGGAATACCATCTTTGCGGCGGCACTCACCGGGAAGCAATGCACCAAGAGTATTTGTCGGAAGTAATGAATGAAAGTTGTGGTTATCCGGTTTTTGTTCATCCCGACTGTTCTCACAAAGAATTGCGCAGGCTCTATGGGGAAAGCAAGTTGTACTGGCACGCGGCCGGATTGGGGGAGGACCCGCGGAAGAATCCAGAAAGATTTGAACACTTTGGAATCACTACGGTGGAGGCCATGGCAGCCGGCAGTGTGCCAGTTGTAATTGGTAAAGCTGGTCAACTTGAGATCGTGCAAAGCGGCAGGAGCGGGTTCTTATGGGATACGGTTAATCAACTTCAGCGATTCTCCTTAAAGTTGATAGGGGACGAGGATCTCTGGCAAACATTGAGTCTTGCTGCTATTGAACGGGCTCGAGTGTTTTCATCGGATATGTTCAGGTGTAGGATCAACGACTTGATGGGTGACACTGGCTAGCAAATAGTTGTCTCAGATTGGGACAACTGCCGCTTTTTGCGTTGAATGTTTAATCCGTTTATAGTATCATTCCTCGCGAGAGGATTTGTTTCGGTGATCCTCGAATGACCGGGCCATTCAAATAACCATATCAAGCAGCAGCTTGTGTGATCATTTGGAGTTTCTAGCACGTCCAAAAGTGATCGGTTCCGGTCAAGTAAGCATGCTTCTCGAGATTATTTGAACTCTGGGTTTGTGGGGGCTAACGGTTTTTTTTGTCTGCATGTAGATACTAACTCGGAAGTTGGTGCTGCTTTTGGCGAGGGGAGCATTCTCCCATCAAAAAGACGCGGGAGTAGTCTCGGCTGTTATTGTGAATTGGAATGGAAGAGAATTAATAGAGAACTGCATCAATTCGCTGCTTAAACAGTCGTATCCGCATATTGAGATTACCGTGGTCGACAATGGATCCACTGACGGTTCACAAGAGTTGATTGAACAGACTTACCCCGACGTCAAGCTGATTCAATATTCCAAAAACAAGGGTTTTTGCCACGCTATTAACGAGGGCATCAAAGAATCATCGGGAGCCTATATCCTTAGCTTGAACAACGATGTGATACTCAAGCCCTCGTTCTTAAGTGAGATCGTCGAGGCTATTGCCGCTGATGATCAGGCAGGATCAGCCACAGGAAAGCTCTTGAGAGCTGCTCCTCGGAACGGAGAAGTTGAGATCGATTCAGTTGGCCATGTTATTTTTAATAATCGCTTGGCCTTTGATCTGGGTGATGGCGAAGTTGATAACGGAGAGTTTAATTCTCCCGGGTACGTGTTCGGAGCCTGTGCAGCGGCGGGCCTATACAAAAGGAAGATGCTTGAGGACATCCAGGTGGATGGAGAATTCTTTGATGAATCGTTCTTTGCTTTCCTTGACGATGTTGATTTAAGCTGGAGAGCTCAGCTTCGCGGCTGGAAATGTGTGTTTACACCGACAGCAATTGCACATCACTACCGTGGAAAAACAGCAGTTCGGGGCTCAAAGCTGGTTGAGCTCAACAACTATAAGAACCGCTACTTGATGATTCTAAAAAATGACTGCTTCTCTGCGGTTGTAAAGAATCTGCATCATTTTATGATCACAGATACCTGCAAAACCGGGGCACTGCTTCTCAGGTGCCCAGAAGCGCTGCAGGGTTGGCTTGATGTTGCCAAAGAGGTACCCAGAACTCTCTCAAAGCGCCGTGTGATCCAAAAGAACAGGACAGTGAGTCAGTCTGAGATCGAGAGTCTTTTCCCTGATTTCAACTACGGTAAATGGTTTAAAAGACACTTCTTTAGATCAAGCTGGTAATACAATCTCCAGACCCAGACTTCAGATTAAGGCGGCACACCTGGATTTTCTTTGGCTCTTTTTCTGCTCCCCGTTGGTGGGGGTGAGGGTTGCTGGCAGGCGTCCTGCATGAGGCACTCGGATGATTGACCGCAGGTCTTACGAGGAAGAGATGGAACACCATAGGGGTCAAAAAGAACTTCAAAGCGGAGGCACACAGTGATAAGGTTTGGGACCGATGGCTGGCGCGATATCATTGCGGCGGATTTTACATTTGAGAATGTAAGGGATGTTGCGCAGGCTTTAAGCGACTACCTGAATGAGGAGTTGCGAGCAGTGGGCAGTGCAGCAGACGTGCAGGAGGGCAATGAGATGGCGGGCGCCGACCAAAAGCCAAAGTTGGTGGTCGGTTATGATACCCGGTTTCTTTCAGATCAGTTCGCAAAAGAAACCGCGCTTGTAGCAGCTGCAAATGGGATTGAGGTGTTTTTGACCGAAGACTTTGCTCCTACACCAGCAGTTTCATTCTCCACCGTTGACATGAAAACGGATGGGGCTGTTCTGATCACTGCAAGTCACAATCCCCCACAATACAATGGGTTTAAGTTCAAGGCTCCCTATGGTGGTTCCGCGACTCCGGAAATTACCAAAAAAATTGAAAGATGCTATGTCCGGAATAAGAAAGCGAACAAGCAGCCGGTCATCATTACCATGGAGGAGGCTCAGGCCAGGGGCCTGGTGCACTTGTTCGATCCAAGGGATCGGTACATTAATCATCTGGCAGGCCTTTTGGATCAGGAAGCAATATCGAAAGGAAAAGAGCGAAAGCTGAGGGTAGTGGTTGATCCGCTGTTCGGAGCTGGCCAAGGCTACTTAAAGCAGGCTCTTGAGACAGCTGGTTGTGAGGTGGAAGAGATACACGCAGAAGTCAATCCAGATTTTGGTGGTTTGAACCCGGAGCCGATTGCCTCAAATCTCGGACCGCTCATCGATTTTGTGGTTGAAAACAGCTTTGATGTGGGTTTTGCCTTGGACGGCGATGCCGATCGCATAGGTGCGGTAGATGAATCCGGCGTGTTTGTCAATTCGCACACGATCTTTGCCTTGCTTCTTGAGCACCTAGTGGAAAAGCGCGGTTGGAGAGGAGATGTGGTCAAGACAGTTTCAACCACGCAAATGGTGGACATTATCGCCAAAAAGTACGGCCTTGAAATTTACGAAACACCAGTTGGCTTTAAGTATATTTGTGAGCATATTTTGGAGAGAGATATCTTGATCGGGGGAGAGGAGAGCGGCGGAATAGGCATAAAGAATTACATCCCCGAGCGGGATGGGATCCTTATCGCTCTGTTCTTGATCGAGATCATGCTGATCAATGAAAAAACGCTCGGCGGACTGATCAACGATTTGATGGATCGGATCGGTCCCTTCTACTATGATCGGTGGGATGTTGAGATTAGTCACGCCGTAAAACCAGCTCTATTGGAGTATCTGGAGAAGTTTAATCCTAAAAGCTTGATTGGCAGAAAGGTCTCGGCTATAAGCAATCAAGACGGCTACAAGTATTATTTGGAAAACAACGGCTGGCTTATGATCCGGCCCTCGGGTACCGAGGCCGTCGTGCGGCTTTATGCGGAGGCGGAAAGCGCTGAGAGGGTTTGTGATCTTCTACAGGCAGGCAAGGAAATTCTGGACTCTGCTCATTCCCTGGGAGGATTGACTTAGATGAAGCTCATGATACTGGATGATGCTCAAGAAGCGCGATCGGTTGATCCTGAAGATATGCTGGATGCAGTGCAGGACTTCCCCAACCAATGTCAAGAGGCCGTTTATCTAGCCAGAGAAATCCAACTTGATGACCGGCAAGGAATTGCTAAGAACGTGAGCTCCATCTTGATCCTCGGAATGGGAGGATCAGGAGTAGGCGGGGACCTTACCAGAACTTTGCTTCAAGCACATCTACGGGTGCCGGTTCAGGTGCACAAGGACTACAATTTGCCTTCCTTTGCGGGTCCCGATACCCTGGTCTTTGCGGCTAGTTATTCCGGAGATACCGAGGAGACTCTTCATGGTTTCGACCAGGCGGTGAAACGCAACTGCACCACGATCTCGATAACAACCGGTGGCGAGCTTGCGCGGAAGTCTAATGATCTGGGGTCTTTGGTTATGCGGGTACCGGCCGGACTCCAACCTCGCGCAGCTCTGGGCTATCTGTTTTTCCCCATTCTAATCATGCTGCAGAGATTGGATCTTGTTCCATCACTTGATGACGATATTGAGGAGACCATACAGCTGCTGCATTCCAAATCCAAGGTCTGGGGTTTTTATAATCCGATCGAAAAAAACCCGGCCAAGGCACTTGCGGCACGACTATATCAGACGCTGCCGGTAGTCTACGGATCAAGCGGCCTTTCCGACTCAGTGGCGCTCCGCTGGAAGTGTCAGTTCAATGAGAATACAAAGATTCCCGCTATCTGGAATGTTTTTCCTGAGCTGAATCATAACGAAACAGTGAGCTGGGATTTACTCGAGGAGCTGACCGAAAAGTTTACTCTTATTCTTCTCAGGGATAAAGATGAGCCGGATCGCATACGAAAAAGAATTGAAATAACCCAGGAACTGGTTCAGGACAACTTCGGTGGCGTGGAGCTCGTGTGGGCCGAAGGCACATCAGCGCTGGCCAGAATGATGTCTCTGGTGAATCTTGGCGATTACGTGAGCGTTTATCTTGCTCTCTTGTACAAAGTGGACCCATCACCAGTCGAACGAATAAGGATTCTAAAGCAACGGTTAGCCGAAGGCTAGCGACAGAAAGATGTAGGAATCCGCGTATTACGACACTGGATGCTGGAGTTGAGGGCCTTGGGTATTTGGGATTTGGCTTTTTTCTTATCTTGAATCTAGACAAAGGAGATGTGAGTTTGTGGACTATGATATAAAAGATCTGGATCTGGCGGAAGAAGGAAGGCTCAGGATTGAATGGGCTGACAGACAGATGCCTGTTTTGCGCATGATTCGGGAGCGGTTTGAGAAGGAGCAGCCGCTAAAAGGAGTGGCAATTTCGGGCTGCCTACACATCACGTCAGAGACCGCGAACTTGGCGCGGACTCTAAAAAGCGCCGGAGCGGATGTCTCATTATGTGCGTCAAATCCATTGAGCACTCAGGATGACGTTGCTGCTTCCCTGGTCGCTGACTTTGAAATTCCCACTTTTGCCATTAAGGGAGAAGATAACGAGAGTTATTACGGCCATATAGACCAGGTACTGGACAAAGGGCCAGCGATAACGCTGGATGACGGTGCCGATCTGGTTTCAACGCTGCACTCGAAGAGAAAAGAGCAGATCGGAAAGATAATCGGTGGGACCGAAGAAACGACAACGGGCGTGATCAGGTTAAGGAGCATGGCCGACCAAGGAGTTCTCCTGTACCCGATTGTGGCCGTTAATGAGGCAGACACCAAGCATTTTTTTGACAATAGATACGGCACCGGTCAGAGTACCATCGACGGAATACTGCGTGCAACCAATATCTTACTGGCAGGCAAGACGTTCGTTGTTTCGGGGTACGGATGGTGCGGACGAGGCGTTGCCACTCGAGCGAGGGGGATGGGCGCAAACGTGGTAGTTCTCGAGGTGGATCCCCTACGGGCACTGGAAGCGGTTATGGACGGTTT
>CAYFXD010000045.1:0-10708 GCA_964347095.1 uncultured Actinomycetota bacterium
GATCCTTGTGCTATCCGGGATCTGGAGACTACATCTATGCTCTCAGAGGCGACAACACAACAGGCTTCTATCGCTACAGCATCTCCGGGAATTCATGGACCAGCAGGGCCAGTGTGCCCGCAAGTGTCTGGTCCGGTGGGGCGCTGTGCTATCCGGGATCTGGAGACTACATATACGCGTTTCGTGGTAACCAAACCACCAGCTTCTATCGCTACAGCATAAGTGGCAATTCCTGGTCTGCGAGAGCCAATGCTCCTGGTAATGTGGGCGATAACGCTGACGACTTTGATGGAGCCGCTTTGGTCTCAAAGAATGATGGTTACATCTATGCATTACAGGGTGAAGAAGCTGGAGCGGCCCGAACCGCGTTCTGGAGATATGATATCTCCGGGAACTCCTGGAGCGTGACTCCGCCGGCAAATACGCCAGGCGCGGTCGGTGACGGTGGGGACATGGATTGGGACGAGGGTAGCTATTTGTATGCACTAAGAGGAGATGGCACCAATGACCTGTATCGCTATAATATCAGTGGGGATAGTTGGGATGATATGAATCCGACTGGCGCCTTTAATGTCAGCACTGGAGGGGCAATAGTCCGAGCCGAAGACACGGGTGGGTCAGGGGGGGCGACAGCTCATCCTGCAGGGATATACTCGGCGAGGCACAGTGATACTGAGACAGCAAGTGACCTTGGAGCCAGCAATCGTCATGCTGAATGTGTGGACTGTCATGATGTGCACAACGCAGAATCAGGGAATCATACTCAAGAGACCAGCGTGGCTGGAAACTCGGTCAAAGGAGCAATTGGAGTAAAACCAACAACCTGGCCTAATGATGGAGATTATACTGCTCCGGGCTTTTCCTTTCCCTCTGCTCCTTCTTCTTGGACTACGGTTCTACTAAATGGAGATGCAGACGATTACGAAGCTTACCTCTGCTTTAAATGTCACACCAACTATGCTACTGGATATCCAACTAGCGGTTACACCAATCTTGCTCTGGAATTTAATCCCAACAATCCCTCATACCACGGAGTGCTAGGTCAGACCAAGGCAGGGCAGTATGGAACTTATGTTAATGGTTGGGATTATCAGGCTAAGATGACTTGTTCGGATTGTCACGCAAGTGATAACGATAGCGATCCGCGGGGGCCTCATGGCTCGACTAACAGCTATATACTGCGAGCGCCCTATGATGCCAATACTGGCGTATTAGGTCATTCTGACTCTGGTGACTTGTGTTTTAAGTGCCATAGTTATAATACTTATGGCCAGAATGCTCAGCAGTTCGCAAATACTGGATTCACAGAACAAGGTAAAACTAATAATCTTCATGAGAAAGATGACCATCCCGACGAAGGCTGCTATAAGTGTCATAGCGCTATTCCGCATGGGTATTTTCACAGAGCACTTCTTGTTGATAAAGATGAGGCTACTCCCTATATGGGCAATGGAGGAATTGGAATGAATGTCGTTACCTGGAGATCTTCACCACGCCAATGGAATAAAGATGATTGTCAAGGAACGACATGTGGGAATCACTAGAGAGCAATCTTTAGTTGAATTCTTTGGCTGCGCTTTCCGAGGCGCAGCTTTTTGCTTGGATTGAAAAGAGAATAGAGGATACGCTAGAAGAATGACTAATTATTGAAAGGTAAATTTTGAAAGACTGAAGAGACATAGTCAAAGCTATGCTCAAAGTAAAAATATTGGTGAAAATGAAAGATTACCGGACAGCAATACTATTTTCGTTATTACTTACTGTTTTCTTAGGATGTTCTTCCACTTCAGAAGAAAATCCACCCCGCTCAAACTTTCCTTCTATCGCTGTGGATAAAAACAATCTTTATTTGGCCTGGCAACATGCCGAAAAGCTCCAGTTTCAGATCCAATTTAATAGAGTAAGAAGGAAACACAGAGATTCAAGCAAAGAAGCAATGATCTTTCACCAAAACGCGAATTGTATCTATCCTGACATAGCCGTAAACGCTGATAATGCTTATATTGTATGGAGTCAAACCGATAAAGATAGCCTGAGGAGTGTAATGTTTACTAGGAGTCAGAATACAGGTAAGACATGGAGCAAGCCAAAAATGATAACCAGCCCCAAAGGTAATTGTGAAGAGCCGAAAATAGCTGTTGAGGGCGACAACCTCTATGTTGTATATGAAGATGAGAGGGAAGGAGAGTGTCAGCCGTACTTTTTGAAAAGCCGAAACGGAGGAAAGAGCTGGTCACAAGAGATAAATCTATCTAAGAGTAAGCAGCATTCAAATGAGCCTGATATAGCAGTGGAAAACGGTGAAGTTTACGTGTCCTGGCATGAGAAGATAGACGGTAGCTGGGAGATCGTTTTCAGAAAAAGCAGGGTTAGAGGCGATGATTGGGGTGAGCCCAAAAGGCTGACTTTTGTCAAGGCAGACTCTTACTATCCTTCTCTAGCAGTTGATGACGGAGTGGTGCATGTGGTTTGGCATGATTTGCGGAATGGAGACGCCGAAATCTACTATAAAAGGAGCAGAGACCAAGGAGAAACGTGGGAGGCTGATGTAAGACTTACCAAAGAAGATTACAACTCGGTCAATCCAGATATAGTTGCTAGGAAAAGCAAGGTCTTTGTCTCCTGGGAAGATTTGCGCAGTGGGTATTACCAGATCTACGTGAAGAAAAGTGAGAATGGTGGAGATTCATGGAGCAAAGATATGAGGCTCACACGCACACAATTCGGCGCAGGATTCCCAGAGATAGCAGAGCTGAAGGAAAATATCTATATTGTTTGGACTGATACACGAAGCGGTGCAGACCAAGTATATTTCAGATCCAGTTCTGATTTCGGCAAAAGCTGGAATGAAGAGATGAAGATCACTGAATAGGAATGACCTGTGTGTTTTAGTACTACCAGGATAAGGAGTAATATTCTGAACGCCATCCTAAAGTTCTTGCAATCGAGAAGACTTCTACTGGTGATCTTGATTTCTCTGGCAGCCGTTGTGGTGATTGGGACGCTCGTGCCGCAGCGCGCTAATCTGGAATCGGATGAGTTTGATGCGTGGTTATCTCGCAATCCATCGGTCGGTTTTGTTCTCAACAGACTCGGCTTTACCTATGTTTTTACCTCCTGGTGGTTTATTGCTGTCTTGGCTGCGCTGTTTTTGAGTCTTGCAGCTTGTGAGTATACCCAAATCAAGACGGCTTATAGGAGCCTTATAATCCCGTTCGTTATAACCAGGGATTCTGATGTAAGGCTTGCCGCTGAGAACCAAGTTGTGGGAGCAGAGCGTGATAGTGCTGCAACGAAGCTCAAATCCGAATTGCAGACGCGCAAGTTTAGGGTAATCGGCAAGCATTTTGATGGCGTGTCTAGAATCCGGGCGCGCCGTTTCCATTTTGCCTGGCTGGCATCTCCCGTATTTCATATGGGTCTTATCTTCATTCTGATCGGTGGAATTATTAGTGTTAGTACTAGAGCAGAAGGTCATATAGAGCTAGCCGAGGGACAGAGTTTTACTGAATCACATCGGCGGTACTTGAGATTGGAAGAGGGCCCTCTCTTTCGCGAACAGCACAAAGGCTTTCGTCTCAGGCTCGACCGGTTCGTTGACTCCTATTGGCCGGACGGATCGTTGCGGCGTGTTAAATCTGAGGTTACATTGGTAGATGGGGGCAGGATTATCAAGACTAACACAATTGAGGTCAATGAACCATTGATATACAAGGGAGTAACCGTATATCAGAATGCCAGCCGGTTTGGCTATGCCACCCAACTGGCTTTGCAGCAAAAAGGTGAACCGGACAGCATAGGAATGGTTCTTTTTCCAAGGGCAAGAGAGGGGATAGCAGAGACCACCATATATCCTCCGGGGACAGTTTACGAAATTGACTCCAAACTTTCTTACCGAAAGAAACCCCCTTTGATGAAAATCCATGTCAGGAAGCAAAATCAGACTGTCTATAGGGGCGTGCTTGAATTCAATGACGAAGTGCGTTTCGAAGATTACAGGCTGCGTTTTGACAAATTGGTGAGATGGAGCGCCTTTTCTCTTGTTCATGATCGGGGAATAGGCATAGTCTTTAACAGTTTTTGGTTGAGTTTCGCGGCGCTTCTGCTCATCATATTCTTCTCGCCCCAGGAAGTCATTCTTGAACTTACTGATTCTGAAGATGGTGTTCTTGTGAAGGCTGGAGGTCGTGGCAAGAGAAGTCGTTTACCTTGGGGACAAAATGTTGACATAACTGTTGGAGAGCTACTGTCGGTTCTAAATGGCGAAGACTGAGGAGGTTAAGATGCGTCTTTTGCAGGTTATTCTTATGTGGGCCGGAATCACTTTCTACGGCCTGAGTGCCATAATATTTGTGGTCAGCATGGTGATGAAGAAAGAAACATGGCTGGGAGTAGCTACAGCTGCTGCGGCCGTGGGCCTGATGCCCCATGCGCTAGCTATTGGCATACGCTGGGTGCAGGCTGGTCATGGTCCCTACATAGGTTTCTATGAAGTAACATCCGGACTCGTTTGGGTTAGTGTTGCCATAATGTTGCTGGTTATGCTAAGATTACCCCAGTTGAGACCCATTGGTATCGTTGTCATGCCAGCTTCGTTCCTGCTTATGGCTGCTGCTTTGATGGCCTCCAAAGATATACACACGCTGCCTCCAACTCTTCGAAGCTACTGGCTTTGGATTCATATAGCTTTTGCCAAACTAACCTATGGGTCACTGCTGATCGCGACTGGTTTGGCCATACTATGTCTTTTGAAACAAAAGAACGGCACAAAGGATTCATTCTATCAGCGCCTCCCTGACCTAAAAATACTGGACGAACAGAGTTATAGGTTTGTCCTCTTGGGCTTCCTTTTTTTGGGAATGATGATTGTTGCAGGTGAAATTTGGGCCATTGAAGCTTGGGGCCGGTTTTGGGGCTGGAATCTTTTTGAGACGTGGTCATTCGTGGGCTGGGTTGTGTATGGAATCTATCTTCACCAGCGACTCAACCGGGGATGGCGCGGCACCAAGGCCTCCTGGCTGGCCATTGGTGCTATGATCATTGTAGTTTTTGCTTTGCTTGGTGTTCCTTTTGCCTACAGGAGTGTTCATGGGGCGTATATGTAAGGTTGGGCGATTGGGTGATGAGGTGACCGGGTGAGGCTTGAAGTGCAAAGCGAAAAGTGCAAAATGCAAAACAACAGCTTAGAGCTATAAACACTAGATTCCCAAAACCTACGGCGAAACCACAATTGTTTTGCATTTTGAAGTGTTGCTTTGGAGTCTTTGGTCTGCACTTTGAATTCACCTTCTTAACCCAAGAACCAAACGGTCCGATAATCCAAGAAACCACATATCCAATAACCCAGCAACTCAAATCAACCCAGCGACCTTTTGAACAATGAGGAGCTTACTAGTGACTGATTATTCGCTGGAATCTGAATTTGTAAAACAGCTCGACAAGGACATTTTAAATTTTGTGCAACAAGGGGTGGAGAACTCCGACGAGCAGGGCTTCAATAAGATCGGGCTTCGAGAATTTGAGCTGCAGTTTAACAACAATGTTTTCTACCAGGACTTCTGCCGAGAGAAGCAGATAGAACCAGGATCCATTGATCATTGGCTTGATGTTCCCGCCGTACCCTCTGAAGCCTATAAGGCATTAATAATGGCCTCGTTTCCTCTGGAAAAGACAGCCCAAATCATCTGCACCGGCGGTACTACCAGTGCAACGAGGAGGGGAAAGATCTTTCGTGACGAGAGCGCAGACGAATTGATTAATGCCGCTAACGGGCTGGCAACACGAGCGTTTCTTTTTCCGGACATCGAAACAATAAGAATGCTGCTTATGGTACCTTCCCCTGAAATGGTTCCGACAATGGGGATGGCAACTGGCCTGGAAGAAGCACGCAGACAGTTCGGAACATCAGACAGCGCCTACTTGATCTCGTCCAGGGGCCTTGATGCCCGGATGCTACTAAGCTCGCTCAGAGAAGCTGAAGAGAGTGGCGAGCCGGTCAATCTAATTGGTGCGACATCGGGCTTTATATATTTCTTTAATGCATGCGTAAGGGAGAAGGTCACATTCAAATTACCGCCTGGGAGCAGGGTATGCGATGCCGGAGGCTATAGGGGAAGGTTTGGTAAATGTAGCCGTGAGGAGTATTATAAGAAATGCGAGGACATACTGGGCATTCCATATGAGTATTGCGTAAACACACTTGGAATGGGTGAGAGCAGCACCAACTATTTTGATAATGTGCTTCGAGATCACTATCTAGGAATAGGATCCTCCGAGAGACACAAGGCTTTACTTCCTTGGACCAGAACCACAGTTATTGATACAGAGACGTTTGAGCGCCTTCCCAAAGGAGAGATCGGTCTCCTGTGCCATTATGACATCGTCAATCGCCCTATGATCTTTGCCGTGCAAACCGATAATCTGGGGTATGAAACAGAGAATGGTTTTGAGATTATCGGCAGAGCCAAACCAGCAAAAGGGAAGATTTCGAAGGTGCCGTCTGGAGAGCCGGTTGGTCAGGTAGGCCCACCGGGCAAGATGGCAAAGAAGATCTCAAGCTATGTAATAAATCGACAGATGTCTTCTCAAATAAGGACTTATGCAAAACGAGAGAGAAGCAAGAGGAGTCGAGAACTGGGAGTGAAGAACAGTGGCTAAAAAGGGAAATCAGAACGAAGAACTTGAGCTGGACAAGGCAAGAAAAGGCAAGAAGGCAGATGATTGCTCTGTCCATGTTGAGGACATGATTATTTCAAGAGAAGCAGACGGCAACATCAACCTGTCCAAAGAACTGAGAAAAGCGCAAAAGAGGCAGAAGTCGCCGAAGATTGATTAATCTCTGAGTCTGGAGCCGAATTGGTCGTTACCTCTCTATTTGTGACTTTGAACAACTTGGTGCATGATTTCGCTTCGGCGATGTGGGTGGCCTCGATCGTGATTGTCTACGTTTTGGGCAGGAAGAGCCAGTCAGTGCCGAGAGAAGTTTCTTTGATCCTCTTGGACCTGGCCAAGCTGTTTCGAATTGTTCTTGTGGGCAGTATAATGGTGATTTTCCTCACCGGAGTAGGCCGGACCATCGCCTACAATTACTTTACGCAGCAAACCAGCATCCACACATATGCGGTGCTCGGAAAACATGTTATTCTGCTTCTAGCTGCGACGATTAGTGTTGTTTATGTTTGGAAAGTCATCGGAAAATGGCAGTCGGAGGCCGGCGTTGCTCATTCAAGCCGGGACGCCGTTGAGACGATCAGTATAGGGAAAACCTACAGCTAAGAGGTTATTCTTCATGAAAGGAAAAGTTCTACTCATTACTCCCCCATACCACTGCGGCGTTCTGGAAGCTGCTGGCACGTGGCTTCCGGTTGGTTTTGTGACCATTGCAGGCGTTTTGCGAGAAGCCGGCTATGAAGTCGAGATTTATGATGCCATGGCCAAGTTTGATGGCTGGGAAGAAATTGGCTCGCACATTCGGGCATCGAAGCCTGATGCGATTGGGACGGGCGCCTACACTGCAACGGTAAATGCTGCGATTGAGACTCTTGCCCTAGCCAAGCATATCTATCCTTCAGTGACAACGTTTTTGGGAGGAGTGCATCCTACGTTCTGCTGGCAAGAGATTCTTGAGACGCATGGCAAGACCGTTGATTTCATTGTCCGAGGTGAAGGTGAAGAGACAACACGGGATCTGCTTGATCATCTCTCCGCCGGTAAAGACCCTGGCGCGGTCTTGGGAATTGCCTTTAACAAAAACGGCCGAATAGTCTGTACACCTGATCGACCCTTCATTGAAAACCTAGATATGGTTCCTGCTGCATGGGAACTTATTGAATGGCCAACATACTCTTTTCATACAAAACCTGGTTCAAGGTTGGCCGTCGTTAGCTCTTCGCGGGGATGCACGCAGAAATGTACCTTTTGCTCTCAACGTCTTTTTTGGAAAGAATCCTGGCGCGCAAGAACTCCGCAAAATGTGGTTTCTGAAATCGAACATCTTAATCGAGAGTATGGCGTAGATGTGGTCATGCTTGCTGATGAAACGCCGACCCTTGACAGCGAGAGGTGGGAAACCATACTTGATCTCTTGATTGACTTGGATCTGGATGTGGAGATCCTAATGGAGACAAGGGTAGACGATATCTTGCGCGACGAGGGTATTATCGACAAATATGCACGGGCAAAGGTGCTCCATATCTATGTTGGGGTGGAATCGGCCAGTCAAGCGATATTGGACCGGTTTCAGAAGAACATAAAAGTTGAGGAATCCAAAAGAGCCATCGATTTGATCAATCAGGCTGGGATTATTTCTGAAACGTCTTTTGTATTGGGTATGCCCGATGACACGCATGAGTCTATCCAGGCCACCATCAAACTGGCAGAGCATTATAATCCAGACATGGCCTTTTTCCTAGCCATTGCCCCTTGGCCCTATTCGGACATCTATAAAGAGCTCAAGCCATATGTCAAGGTGTTTGATTACAGCAAATATAACCTGGTTGAGCCTGTGATTGAACCGGAAAACTTGAGTCTGACCCAGTTGAACCAGGAACTGCTTAACGCTTTTAAAGAATTCTACATGTTCAAATTTTCACAGTTGGATTCGATGAGTAAGTTTAAGCGGGATTATATGCTAGGGGTGGCCAAGCTCCTGGCAGAACACTCGTATCTTGCTGCGCAGATGAAAAACATAGGCAAGATGCCTCAAGAGCTCTCTAAACTCTTGGAAAATGTGGCGCTCTAGGGTTTTCGGCTAGTGATTTCAGCCGGTTTGATTTGAAGCATTGCCCTCTTTTTCCCCACCATCAACGTTGTCTGCACGGAATTCTAGCTTCGATTTATCAACATTCTGCCTGGATAGTATTGATTTAATGCCCGTAGTCTGTTATGTTTTTAATAGAGGGTCAAGTTAGAACCTATATAACTCTATTATCATATACGGGGTTTCCAGAGGTAGCAAGGTACTTGACTTTTTTTCATGCCGTGCACTTTTTGTCATTGCATACCACACTCTAGTCGATCTGACCGATTCACTAGGGAATCCCCAAGGAGAGGCAAACCCTGATCATCCTTGAGGAAGGTGAGTAATGAGAAAGGGTGCGGCACTCGTTTTTATTGCCACTATATTTGTCTTAAGCTTGGGCCTAAGTGTGCCTGCTTATGCGATGACAGGTGGCACCGATTGCACCGCTTGTCATGCTCAGTTTTCAGTAAGGATCACCGACTTCAATACAGGGACTGACAGAGCAGCCGATATGAGCTCTTGTTGGACGTGCCATGGCTATCCAACCCATCCCGACCAGACATTTGCCACTCCGTATGGATATTACAAAACCCCCAGTTCTCCTTTCTCCCCCCTTGAAGCGGTTCACTTCGCCCACGACGGTTACAACGGCGGAATGAACTCATACAATGTAGGAAATTGCCGGAATTGTCATGCGCACGTAGACTGCAATACATGCCATGGAACCGTGGAGCACACTCCTCACGGAGCTGTTACTCCCAGGTCGGTATACGTTGGAAATGGTTCTTCAAAAGGGCTCAAAGCCTTCACTTGTGGCAATTCCGATTGTCACGGGCTTTTACCGAATATTGTCAAGCCACTCTGCTCTAACTGCCATCAACCATCGCCGGATTTCCATGGCGATACAACCGATCTTCACATATATGCAGATATGTCTGCAGACTGTGTAAATCCTGACTGTCATGCCAACACCCTGCTGGATGAACATGATAAATTCACCCCTGGCGGTGAACCATTTCAATGCGAGGTATGTCACAACTATGAGGGGACCAAGCTAGACCGGACAGCTATTGAAAATGCTATTGCTACTAGCAACACGGCTTGTGATGCTTGCCACCCCTTGGCCGGCGAACACCTTGCTGTGCACGACATATCTCCACCTCTCATCGACCCACCATTGGGAACCGGCAACTATGCGTATTTTTACGGTTACTTGGATAGCTATCCGCCCGGCGTCTCAACGACTACGGAGTGCTTGGGTTGCCACAATGAGAATCTGGTCACCGAGCATGTAGACAATCCCGCTACTAGAGACATGTTCGGCAACCAGTTGAGCTGCGATACCTGTCATAAATATGCGCAGCTTTATCCATCGCCCCTCCTAGATCCTATCGCTGTGGCTGATTCGATTGTGTCCGGCAAGACTTACTGCAATGCGTGTCATCCAGTTCATGGGCCCATTGACGACATTCACATATCTACTTATACCGACGATCCTGAGCCGATTTGCGGGGATCCGGGTTGTCACGCCAATAAGTTGACCACGCTACACAATGATGATTGCGCGCTTTGCCATGATAATTATCAGCGTGCAGATGTGCAAAATGCTATTCATGTCAGTCATGACACGAAATGCGCGGCGTGCCATGGTATTACCGATCATGCGGCGGATCACGATATGACCGATACCGACGATGACAGTTGTAAAGATTGCCATGAGCCCAATGTGTTCATTGAACACGATACTGTCCTTTGTTCGGCCTGCCATGACTCAGCCAATCCGGAAATCCAGGCCGCAATTGACAAGGGCAGAGGCGGCCAGATGGTCTACTGTAATGATTGCCACGGTACCACGGATCATGCGGCTGCTCACGATATGACCAATACCGACAATGACAGTTGTAAGGATTGCCACGAGCCCAATGTGGCCATCGAACACAATACTCTTGCCTGCACGGATTGTCATGA
>CAYFXD010000046.1:0-5258 GCA_964347095.1 uncultured Actinomycetota bacterium
GCAGCGGTGGCCATTGATGATGGAGTTTGCCAAGGGTGTTTTGTTGAATTGCCTGCCGAAGAGGTCGACAGAATGCTTCAGAGCGAAAAGCTTTGGCGTTGCCCGCAGTGCAGAAGGATTTTACTAAGGTGAAGGCAGATACAGTCAATAGATTCTGGAGGATTGACAGCCAGATGCAAAAAGACAGAGAAAAAGGAGATCGTGCAAGATTGTCACAGCGCTCTGCTCAGGGAAATCTCGATAGTGTGGCTATGAACATAGACGGGGCTGCTCGCGGCAATCCAGGGCCTGCAGGCATCGGGGCTGTAATTCGCGATGGGACCGGCGAAATCCTGACGCGCATTAGCGAGTATATCGGGGAGGCAACCAATAATGTTGCGGAATACTCTGCCCTGATCTTTGCGCTGCAGACACTGGCCGAGTGCAGACCCAAGCGTCTGCGCATATTCTCGGACAGCGAGTTGCTGGTGCATCAGTTAAATGGGGACTACAAGGTCAAAAACGTGAATATAAAGACATATTTTGGGTGGGCAAAGGGTCTCTTAGAGCACTATTCAGATGTTCAGATAATACATGTGGAAAGACAGAACAACAGGGAAGCAGATGAATTGGCCAACGAAGCAATAGACAAATTTCTGGCTGGAGAAAAGAGTGCCGTGGAGTTGGGCGATCTGCCGACGCAACAGCAGTTGTTCTAGTTTGGGCGCCGGATGGACGTTGACTGGGGGCTGAGGTCCCTTGTTCTAGCAAGGACCCATATTCTGTTCTAATGCTTGCTCCCAGTCCGCATAAAAGAGGAGTCTCTGCACAGTCGAGTCCGGCAATGCTTGTTGATTGAAGTGGTATGATCTGACTGTGCTTGGTTGATGGAAGACTTGCGAGCATGTCGGTTCGCTGCTGTCTTGTGGTTCACTCATGGGAGGGCGGATCGAGTGGTTCGGAGGCAGCCCAAAAGAAGGGAAAGCGGCCTTTTGGTCGTATATATTATGTGGAGACCCAGATTGACGCTCTTATATCATCACATTCCAAGAAAACCTGCGGAGCTTATCTAATTGGAGGTCGGTATGGAGGAAAAGTGCAGAGAATGCAAGTACTTATCAAGAACCGAGATCGGGTGTATTCTTGGCAGGAATCCCCAGCGCTGTGAGTCGCAAAGAGCGCGAAGAGGTGATGATGAGCTTATTGACAAGTTGTTGAGCATCAATGCGGAGTCTGCCGCAGAAATTATTGAGCGATAATATACGAGTTTCAGTTTGTTAAGGGAGAATCCATAGCGCACCGCGGTCTCGGATTCCTAAGGCAGTGCATCTGGCCATTCATCCGATAGCCTTGGCGCGAAGAAGCCCAGAATAGAAACCCCCCAGTGGGTTTTCGAGACCCTGCCTCTATTAACCGTGGGGGGGATGAACGTGATACCCTTAAAAATGAAGGACCCCAAGTAACCACACAGAGTACTCATACCTGCAAGCTTCCCTTTTCGTACTCCTAGACAACCCCTACTTTGCTTAGTCTCACGACTGACACATTTCAGTTTTGCCTGCTAGAGCCGCTACTGGTACACTTGGCTTGTCAAGTTGCCCTATGGGGCTTCTTGGGGCACGCTCTATCCTATCACAACTTTTGGTTGTGTCAAGCATTTTTGGGGAATTCCTTTTCAACTGATAATGCAAAGAAACGAGCACCAGCGGTGTGGCGAGGCTGTCCTTTGTGTAGTTGCATATGCTGGCAAAATGCATGAATATGGCCAGAAAGATATAGCAAAAATTCGAGCAGAGCCTAGACAAAGGCTAAATCTCAAGCAAAGGTATAGCAATTGGGATTAGGTTGCAGGCCTGGAAAGGAATGAAAAGCCAGAGCTTGGCAGCCAAAACCTTTTCAAAGGGGGGCATGGAACTGGGAAAGCGAACCCTCAAGCAATACATGATCCTCAGTGGAGGTTTGCAGGCGCTGAATGCGAAGCGGTGTTTAGGCAGAACAATTATTATTGACTTTAGCCTAATCGTTTGATAAATTCAGTGAGGGAAGTAGATCGGGCGATTGCCGAGCACTCAAGGGTAGGTTTTGTCAAAAGATCAAAAACTTGAATGCTGGGAGGAAAGTCCGGGCTCCATAGGGCAAGACGGTCGCTAACGGCGACTGGGAGTGATCCTAAGGAAAGTGCCACAGAAAGGAAAACCCCTTGGAAGTGTACGAGTGAAGAAGTGAAAGAGTGATTTGTCACTGAATCACTGTATCACTGGGTCACTTTCGTAGGGAAAGCTGAAAAGGTGAGGTAAGAGCTCACCAGCTCTGCTGCGAGGCAGGGGCTTGGTAAACCCCGTCTGGAGCAAGGTCAAATAAGAGAGGAGGCTAGCTTGTTTTGTGCTAGCCGGCAGTGGTCCGCTGTTCTCTTGGGTAGACTGCTTGATTCTAATGGCAACATTTGAACTAGATAGATGATCGCCCCAAGCACTCAGGCGCTGAGTGCTTGGACAGAACCCGGCTTATAGATCTACTTTCCATAGAATAATAGTATGGGTACATGCAAGACAACATACTCCCAAGAATAGCATCTTCGCATCACTACTGTAGCTTGATGGTCTAGCGTATCAACCATTTGTTGTCCCGCACTTCATCCAGTATCAAACTAGAAATCCGGCAATCGCTCGGATGTAAGCCGGTTATCGGCACGCATCCGTTTTGATTTCTTTGGCGCCAGGACGCTGACGCGGCAGCTGTAGCCTTGCAACAAAGCTTGCCCCCTCTTTGGGCATGGACTTTGGATGAGATGACCTGCAAGTAGTGAGAGTAAAGCGGCAGAGGCCTGTATTTAGCGGCAGTGCAGATGGGTCTCTGCTTTATTGTCGAGGGCAGTTAACAGCTGGTCTCAAAGCAGGTCTTGGGAGCGGGACCAATCTCGGTCGGATCCAGTTTGTGGACCGGCGGGGCATGAGAAGAATGAGACAAAGGCAGGGGGAAATTGGCCGGAGAGCGTGATCTAGGTCACTTATAGTATTGACGGTTTCTGCCAATATTTAGACAAAGGCGAGGAGGTAACATGAAGGTGATGCGGGTATCATCATCTTCCAGCCCGACATCGGTTGCGCAAGCGTTGTCGAGCGAGCTCAAGAAAAACTCTGGTGTAGAGGTCCAGGCCATTGGTGCCGGTGCGCTCAATCAGGCGGTAAAGGCAATTGCGATTGCCCGAGGCTTGCTTAGACCATGCGGGCTTGACTTGCTGTTTCGGCCCGAGTTCGCGGAAATCGAAAAGGATGGCCAAGCCAGGACTGCTCTCAAACTTCTGATTATGAAGCAGGGCTAAGTTTGCGGTCTCCGCTACGCTCATCGGTCGCCCATTTAAAATCCCCGCGCACTCAAAGCTAAATCTGCGGTTTCATCCGTGGATTTTTTCTTGGCCCTTCTCTCAGCATTGCCATAACCATAACGACCAGCGTGGCTGCTTGCCGGAAGGCACGAACTAGAATTTTATATGCGCAGCCATAAACCTCGCCCCAGGATTTCCTGATCTGCAGGATTTTCTGCCATGCGCTACCCTCTGGCCTTGAGTCTTTTTGACTTATCTTGTACCTCGGTTGATTGTCAAAAAGGCTAGCTGATCAAGGGTGCTGCGAAAACGGCGCGCCCAAATGCTGCAATACTGATGTGCCTGCAAGGGTGGAGGACACTTTTCTGCGCCGATTCTTGATTGGTATAATAAGCCGGGTCCCCAAACCAAGGAGTATCAGTGCTGGTGCTTGGAATCGCTGCAAGTCCGCGGCAAGAAGGCAACTCGAGAATTCTGCTAAGGCAGGCTTTATTGGGTGCTGAAAGCGCGGGTGCCCGCGTGGAACAGATTGTGGTCTGCGATCTGGATTTCTCGGGTTGTCAAGAATGCGGAGGATGTGATGTGACCGGCCAATGCATTCAGGACGATGATATGCAGATGCTGTATGAGAAACTAAAGGACGCAGACCGCATCATTTTGGCGTCTCCGATATTCTTTGGAAGCCTTCCAGGCCAAGTAAAAATGGTGATAGACCGTTGCCAGTGCTTGTGGGTGAACAAATACATACTAAAGAAGCCGCTGGGTAACAAAGGCAGACGCAAGGGCGGCTTCATTTGTGTCGGAGGCATGCAAAGACGCGACTATTTCGAGAGCGCGCGGACGCTGGTCAAGATCTTCTTTGCTGTTATCAACGTCTCTTATGTAGACGACCTCTTCTATCCTAGCATAGATGGAAAGGGCGAGATTCTTCAACACCCGACCGCGCTCAAGGACGCGTTCGAGTTGGGCAAGAGGCTAGCATCCGATCAGTGATCATGCCAGACTCAAGATTTCAGCCGCCCAATAGATCAGGTCGTTCCTAGCCGGGTATTCCAGTATTCAGGCTCTGACAGCAATAAGTACCGGTTCCCGGCCCAGACAAGACAGGCCAATGCAGATCTTCGGATTGTCAAAAAGAAGAAAGATACTGATAGGCGGCTTAGTTGCTTCTGGACTACTCGGAGCTTTGGCTTTGAGCTTATTGATTATCGGAGGCGGGGTTTCAGGATCGAGCAAGCGGATAGGCGTGGAAGAGGAGAAAAGAATCGGCGAAGACAAGGCCATGGATCGTTCTTCTCAAGCAGCAGGTGACTCTGCACACTCTGACGTGGAAGCAAGAAAGCACGAGCTAAATGAGATCAAGGAGCTGGAACCAAAGGTTATCCAAGAGGATTCTCTGCCTAGAAAGACCGTCGTTGCGTGGCAGCCCTCTCATCAGGATGATACAGGTATGAATTGGCACGAATACCTAATCTGCGGAGACATCGTTGACCGTGCAATTACGTTTGCTGCCGGGGCACAGAATGTAAAGTGCTGGGATTTGTCCCATGGTCTCACTGGAAGCAATAATTACCGGCCTGCTCCCATCAACACTATTGCCTTTGACAATGAGATTGCGCAGGCCAATCAGGCGGGCGCGTCATACTTTATTTCGGTCCATAATGACGGAGGAGCACCAAGCGGTGTTCTGGGCGAGTATTTGCCGGGGGATGAAAAGGGTAAGAAGCTGGCCGAGATTATGTTGAAGGCAGTGTGCACCAAAACAGGTTTACCAAATAGAGGTCTGCGGGCTGTTCGGCTTTATAGTCTTGAGCCGGAAAGAAACAAGGCAGAGCACAAATGTCTGCTGGAAATCGGGGACAACGCGCGAGATCGGACTTTTTTGGAGGATCCCGCCCAGCGCGAACTGGTCGGGCGGGCCTTGGCAGAGGCGGTGAATGATCTCCCCGAGTAG
>CAYFXD010000047.1:0-8972 GCA_964347095.1 uncultured Actinomycetota bacterium
CAGTTTTCTGGAACCGAATCTTCAAATACGTTTCCACAGACTGGACAAATAAAATATTCTGCCTCTTTTTGTTGCCCCAGATCCTGAAACGCCTTCTTGAAAAAACCCGCGTGAATCTGCTCGACTGCGTTGGCGTTCATGAAACTGATTGCCGCCTCCTTGTTCCCGTCTCGCTCAGCTTCACTTATGAACCCGGGGTACATACGCTCAAACTCGTAGGTTTCGCCCTCAATAGCTGCCGACAGGTTATCGGCGGTACTTCCAACCTCGCCCAACACATTCAAGTGGCTGAGTGCATGAATCGTCTCACTCTTGGCTGCCGCTCTGAATAGTCTGGCAGCCTGACGATGACCCTCTTTGTCCGCCTTGTGTGCAAAAGCCAAATATCGCCTGTTGGCTTGTGATTCCCCGGCAAAAGCTTCCTTTAGGTTATCAAGTGTGGACATCCATAATCCCTCCTTCAGTCTAGCCATATGGCAATCTTTTCGAGACCTTGTCCTGTAAATCCTCTAAAAGAACTTTATCAGGTAAGCGGCTCTTTATGAACCACCGATTTAAGGAAATTGTGCACAGGCGGGATTTTGGGTAATATTATGAGAAATTGGGTGCCCTTCATCGGCGCAGCAATGCAAAAAGGAGGAAGATAAATGAGCGTATTGTCTGCCATCGGTAACACGCCGTTGGTACCGCTAACAAATCTGGTCCCTAATAAAAAAGTACAGGTCCTGTGCAAGTTGGAAGGGAGCAATCCGGGTGGTTCCGTAAAAGACCGTCCCGCATACTACATGATTATGAAAGCCGAAGAATCGGGCGAACTGACTCGTGACAAGATAATATTGGAGCCCACTTCAGGGAATACGGGCATTGCCCTGGCAATGATCGGAGCCGGCAAAGGATACCGGGTTAAGCTTATTATGCCAGAGTGTGTAAGTATTGAGCGACGCCGGGTTCTGGAAGCGTTTGGCGCCGAACTGGAGCTCACTCCCGCTGATCAAGGAACAGATGGTGCCATTAGAAGAGCGCATGAAGTCCTTGAAGAGCAGCCAGACATATACTATATGCCTAATCAGTTTGATAATGAGAATAATGAACTTTCTCACTATGAAACCACGGGGCCGGAGATCTGGAGCCAAACCAACGGCGAGATAGATTATTTTATCGCCGGGATGGGAACAACCGGAACGCTAATGGGAGCCGGTCGGTACCTAAAACAAAAGAAGCCTACGATAAAAGCTGTGGCAATTGAACCAATCAAAGGCCATAAAATACAGGGTCTGAAGAATATGAAGGAAGCCATTGTCCCCAGCATCTACGATCCGGCAAAACACGATGATAAAATTGTCATCGAAGACCAGCTGGCCTATGAAACCGCTAGACAGCTGGCTTTACGCGAAGGTCTGTTCGTGGGCATGTCAAGTGGAGCCGCCCTCGCGGGCGTCATGGAGTTCATAAAACACATAGATGGAGGGGTCATAGTAGTGATCCTGCCCGATCGAGGTGATCGTTACTTGAGTACGACCCTCTTTCGCTCTGTGTGTGCCGAGTGTCCTCCGTAAATCGTGGAAACCACACATCAAAGAGACCGTTAAGCTCTGTAATCGACGGCTCAAAAGCTCTTGTTTGCAGACAGCATCAAGCGACTTCTACCAACTCTATATTGAACGTCAGCTCTTTCCCAGCCAGTGGATGATTGCCGTCCAGTGTGACGCTGCAATCGGACAAATCCACAACCTTGACAATCGCAGGCTCACCTTGTGGGCCGGTCACGCGCAATTGCTGGCCAACTTCAAGTTCTATGTCGGGTGGAATCTGGCTGCGGTCTATGGTCTGCACCATTTCCTCCCTGACAGGCCCGTAGGCTTTCTCTGAAGGAATCTTCACTGTTTTGCTGTCGCCTTCGGTCATACCAACTATCGCTTCCTCAAAACCAGGGATGACCTGACCTTTGCCCATCTCAAACTGGAGAGGATCGTGATCCCTGGAGGAATCAAAAACCGATCCGTCGTCCAGCTTTCCTTCATAATGGACCTTGACCATGTCGCCGTTCTTGGCTTTTGACATCTATGTTGCTCCTTTCCAGTTCAAGCAGATGCCTTTGATCTTGATATTCTCCTAAAGCGGAGCGCAGTCATTCGGAGAGAGCACTGAAGGAATAGAGGATATTGCGCAGCTTTTATTCTTATACTAACACACCGCTAGCAACATGATAGTCGTTTGGACAAAAACATGACGCATTATTGGCGCTCTTCAAGACACCGGGGGACTGTAGTTGGATCAGGATCGCTGCTCACTGGTTCGACAGCGATTTCAACAGTTCTTTAAGGACTGCCACAAACCTGCGCCTGTCATCATGGGTAAAAGAAGCTGGTCCCTTTGTCCTCCTACCGGATCGTCGAGCTTTCTGGCCTACGTGCCTCAGGTGCAGATCAAGGTCTATTTTTTTCGGGTCATATTGATAGCCGCGGGAGCTTACGGCCTTGGCGTTCCTGCCCAGAACCATACAGGCCAATCCGATATCATCGGTTATGACAATGTCGCATGAGGCCACGTCCGTCGCAATTGCAAAGTCGGCAGAGTCCCGGCCGCCGGGGACTTCAATGACGGATATGCCGGCTGAATCAGCGAAACGCTGCAGATTTTGGGTATCGTTTCCCACTAATACAACGGGCAAATGCCTGGCCGTACCGAGCCTGACAGCTTCTCTTAAAACCGGGCAGGCATCCGCATCAACGTACAGATTTGGCTTCTGCGGAGTAACGATGTTTGCCTCCATGAATCATCAATATCAAACAGCGAACCAAAAATGGACAGCCGGAGCTGCATTCAATTACATGTTAGGACATTGTCTCCAACAGGGAAGCCTCCAACGCGATGTGATCATGTTCGATCTCTGAGAGTGCTGTGAATACCTTCTTAACCCTGGGTTCGCTCGCTTCTTTGGCGGCCTCTTTATAAAAAGCGGTTGCTGCTATCTCTCGCTTGTGAGCAGCCTCGACGTTTGCTCTGTCATCATCCAGCGCAACTTCTTTCCTGGGTTCTGGCTCAATCCTTTCGCACTTCAGTATTTTGCGCACAGTTGAAGCGTGCTCGCCTTCTATCTTGGCAAGATACTTAAAGGTGCCCTGGAGTGCCGTGCTTTCAGCTTTTGCCATGGCATCCCTGTAAAAAGGGGAATTATTGACCTCCAACTGTAGGGCCTGTTCTAGGTTCTTCCGTGATACCGCTGAGAGTTCCCCGAGCCCGACGTTCTCATCAATCCATTCATGGTTTAAGACTAGATACTTGCCGAGTGCGCCACAAAATGGGCAGTTGGATGGCTTATCCGTACCCATATACACTTCACCGCAGATCAAACACCTGTAAGCTTGCATCCCTTTCTCCTTTCATCTTGCGAGGACCTTATGAAAAACCGCTGCAAGTTGCCCCGTAGATTTCTTTATAATCAAGCTCTGAGAAACAAAAGCATCCAGATACCCAGGACAATGCTCAAGAGACCTCCTATTCTGATCAGCCAGAGAATCACTGAGGTTCTGGTCTTATCCATATTTATTTCCTCCAACATCTTCTTGAATCCTAGGGATTTGCGAAACTGGTACAGACCTGCGATTATCGCAAGGACTCCAATTGCCCTTATAAACCACTGCATTCTCTCTCCATGTCTGCTTTGTGAACCACCTATCTGAATAGCCTCGCTTCCGAGGTTATCAATTTAACATACTTTAGACCAGGCGAAAAGCCGTGGCCCCATGAGGGCACCAATTCTGGTATATCTAAGCAGCGGCACTCTTAGGGATCGAGCGCCGGTACAGCGCCACCGCCTGTGTTGATCGTTCCCCTACAATGCATGACAGTCAGATGGCGTCCCTGCTCAATAGTACTTTTCCACGCCACCAAAATCGAATTGCTTGTTCCTCTCAGTCATTTCAACAAAGTGTCTTAGCCGCTTCTTGAACTCATCCGGCCTCTTGCGCGCCGCATCTATGAAACCGATCCAAACTCCGACATATGGCCCAGAAAACTTCTGGAAATTCTCCCAGGCCTTCTTATTTGCTTTGATGACTTTCAAGATGCTGGCGGCATTTGGAAACTGTCCATCATCCAGATCGCCCAGGGAGTCCAACACTTCTTTTTACGCCCTTGCTTGCTTGGCAAGTCTTCTGAGTCGCTCCTTATTTGCCTGTGAGTACGGTGCTTTGGGATTCCGCGGCGAGTACGTTGCGCGAATTGCTCATGGTCGATACGCCTAACGGTGCTGTCGATCCAGCCAAAGCAAAGCGCCTCTTCAACTGCATCGTCATACAGAATACGCGGTCTTCTCGTGTGTTTCTTATAGTTGACCAGCCGAGTCTCCTTCTTGGATTTGTGGTGCTTCTTGAGCTAATCACGCCACTCTGCACCATCGATCACTATAGAAGTTTAGACCCATCCAGTTTCGAGAAAGCGTTGAGAAGTCATCTACCAGCCCTAACAGGCATTTCCAGTCGATCCTCGTCAGGGGTCATCGATGCTGAGTTTTGATCTAGACTTAGTCACGCGTCCCCACAACAGCGGCTCCAGCGTCTTGTATCCTTTTACGCGCCTTTTCACCATCCGCAACTGTTATTGGTCTGGTTGCATCAGCGATCAGAACGACCTCGAAGCCTTCTTTAAGTCCATCAAGTATGGTAGCAAGCACACAAACATCCTCAGCAAGACCGCAGACTAGCAGCCGCTTGACTTCATCCTCATGGAGCTGTGCGGCAAGGCCAGTCTGATCGAAGGCGGAGTACTGATCTTGATCGAAACGTACGCCCTTTGTTACCTTGACCACAGTCTTTGGCAGTTTCAGGTCAGGATGGAAGGCCGCCCCATCGGTATCCTGGATGCAATGTGGAGGCCACAATCCGCCGCGCTGTTTGAAACTGAGATGGTTGACTGGGTGCCAATCCCGTGACGCATAAATGGGCACACCTCCATCAACTGCAGCGGCGATCCATTTGTTGATCACAGGTACGACTTCATCTCCATGTTCAATGGGCAGGGCGCCCCCCGGACAGAAGTCATTCTGAACATCAACAATGATCAGCGCGTCACCCTGACGTAGTTGCTCTTCAATCTGGGTCATATCAACACCTCCACTGACTCTCCGAATGGTCCAGCCTCGCACATTATCCGCCGATGACTTCATCTTCTATGGTTTTTTGGAACTGAGAAAGCCTGCGACTCACCTCAACCGGATATGGCGGCACAGCTTCCGTGATTCCGCGTACATGATCTGGAAGAACAGCAGTCTCTTGCTCCGTGTGGATTCGTGCCGATTTCATGTTTACCCGGCTCGATGGCAGATGTTCGCCGTTATGCATCACAGCTATGAGCAAGCGCCGTCCAGACAGATCTTCGCCAGCCTGTCCAATTACGTCGCAACCATTCTCGGTCATGCGAAAAACCTGCTTGCGACCTGGAAGAATCGGCTTGCCTGTGCTCAACTTCAAGCGCCCCTTCCCAGCATACTGGGCCAGCTTGTAAGCAATATCCAGATCAGGTGCATCATTGGAAACACCCATTTTTGTACCGACGCCAAACCCATCAATAGGTGCTTCTGAGGCGACAAGCTGCGCAACGATATACTCATCAAGTCCACCGCTGGCGAAAATGCCGACCTTGTCTAATCCCGCCTGATCAAGCAGTCCGCGAGCTTCTTTCGAGAGCGCGAGTAGATCCCCCGAGTCGAGCCGCACCGCCTTGATCTTGAAGTCTTCGCCCATCTCTTTCGCCAGTTCGATGACCTTATGCACGCCTGCAATGGTATCGTATGTATCCACCAGCAACACCGTTTCTGGATAACGTTGAGCAAATGCGGCGAACGCCCTCGCCTCGTCCTCATGTGACTGAATATAACTGTGAGCCATCGTGCCGGCGAGCGGCAGTCCATACTGCTGACCGGCAAGAACGTTTGACGTCGCCGTTACTCCACCGATATAGAATGCGCGAGCCGCCTTTAAGCCAGCGTCTATCCCATGCATGCGCCGCGCCCCAAAGTCGACGACCGGGCGTCCTGCCGCCGCGGTGACGACACGATACGCCTTAGAAGCCAGAACGGTTTGCAGATGAATCTGATTCATGACCAGGGTCTCCACGATCTGTGCTTCGGGCAGCGGAGCCACCACCTCTAATATTGGCTCATTTGCAAAGACCGGCGTACCTTCGGGCACTGCGTAGACACTTCCGGTGAAGCGCAGATCCCGCAACTGGCTGATAAAGTCATCAGAGAACATCTGCAGCGAAGCCAAGTATGCAAGATCGTCTTCTTCAAAGCGCAGTTTTTCCAGAAGGTCGAGTACCGATTCGAGACCACAAGCCAACAGAAAATTGCGCTGGGGCGGTAGCCGGCGTACGAAGAGGCTGAAAACCGCATCTCCAGTCATTCCCTCCTCGAAATAGGCCTGTGCCATAGTCAGCTCATACAAATCGGTGAACAACGAAAGATTACCATACATCATTCTGTACTTGATATCCTCCCAAACACCAATGATGTTGCCTTCAGTGTCCTCCACTGGGGCGTAGAGTCCCTGATCGCCTACGCGCTGCGTCTCCCTGATGATCTTGCCACCTGCGCCTCTCACCGTTTGAGCGAATCGGCTACCGACTTGACTGTTATCACCAGAATCGGACATTCGGCTGCTGGCGCCCGCTCCTGAATGCCGCCGTTTATCGCTCCTACCTGAATCGGATTGCCCTGTTGATCTGTTTGCACTGTGTTGACAAGATCATATCCTGGCCCTCGCACGCGTTGAGCCACGATCTGCCAACCAAAAACCCCCAAATAGAACTGTTCCGCCCTGTCCACATCATCTACAGGAAGCTCAAAATGCGTTACCCTGTCCATCTGTTTGACTTGCTGTTTCATTGCGATCACTCCTCTTGATCATCCGGTGCCTATTGATGTTTATCATAGGCCACTAACATGCTGCTAGATACCAGAGGAAGACCTGGTCTATGGCGAAAGATCTAGGCCGATTTTGCATCACTTTTCTTTCTGTCCGAAATGCTTTAGAAACAACTATTCTGATTTCTTGACTCCTTCTTCTGTCAAATGCAGGGTCATTGCCTTGCTTTTCGGATCGCGAATCCAGCCCTTTTCGCAGAGTCGATCTATGGTTTTTAGATCGAATCCCTTCCAGGCCCTGGCGCCTAGTCCTTCCTGTCGTTCCGTTGTGACCAGTAGAGGAGAGCCAGTGTCATTTCATCAACTTTGTCCTGATCATATTTCATCCGATCATCCTCTAATTCGTGAGAAGAATATTTTACGATCACGACGCTTCTCGCTGTGTCCAGAGGTATATATAGCACCGAAAAAAGGCCATCATTTGCTGGTAAGAAAAATGTCCAAAAACCGAAGAGTTCAACTATGACTAGTCTCTCTCTTCCGGTAGCCCTATTCCTAATCACCATGGATTTCTCAGGCTATGAATAATTCGCCGGAAACGCTGTCTTGTGCATAACTCCTGTCAGTTACAGTACGCAGGGCAAATAGTACATTCCTTCACCATATTGGCGGAACTAGGCGATACCTCACTTTTTCTGCATAGTCCGCATATCCTTCCAGTTCCTTTCTAAGCATATCATCTTCCAGGAATGTTCGAAGAATGAACAATAAACAGGTAACCCCAGAAAACACTAATGCCCATAATGTGCCCAAAGCAATCGGTGTGGCAATTGACATAACCATGTATCCAACATAGCCAGGATGCCGAATATACTTGTATGGACCTGCAGTGGCAACACTGTGTTGTCGATCAAACTGCAACCTAACCAAGGTCGAAAAGTATCTATTGGAAATCATTGACCATGTGAACAGCATGGAACCTGAGAAAGTCAAAACCAGCCCTATTACGTTGATGATGGGATTTATGCTACCGGTCCATCCGAATCTGTAGTCCAAACCAGAAGACACATACAAGAGAATTGTGGGGATTATGTTGACGGAAGTCAGAACTCTATCCCATTTCTTTGCATCCTTTTTTCGTCTCCCACGTTCTTCAATTAACTCTGGTGGCATGACAAAGAAGTTGATAGCGAGCATGGCAACACCTAGCAGCAAGAGTATCCAAGCCCATTGCCAATAAATCGTTCCGGCGGCCATGAACAGAATCAGACCTTGAATAATCAGCGTTAAAAAAACCTGGATTAGTCGTCGGATAATGTTCTTATTCATGAAAGACCGCCTTCATACAGATTTGACATGGGTGCGAATAATGCGCTCTGATCATTAGGTTTTCGCCCTGGCGAGATGTTGACAGAAGTGCGTAATCACACAACTCTACCAGCAAATCGCACTGCTATCCGATAGCGTCCAGCAAATGATCGTGTAGAATCCCAACCAATTACTATTGTGCCTCCGCTTCCAGGATGGCTTTGAGATTTTGGCCTTCTTCTTCCATGTGTTGCTTCATTGATTCGATCCTTTGTTTGAAGAGCCAAGGAAAAACAAAATCGAAGAGTTGTCCGATGATCGGAGCATCTGAACCGATATCGAGCTCTGCAACAAACCTGATGGTATCGACATTTACCTGAGCTTCAAACGCGCCTCGCCCCATTCCTTCCACCTCAAACTCGACCCGTCTGTCAGGAACTACTTTTGCCACACGAAATCGCATCGAGTGAAGTGTCCCATGGAGATATTCCTCGCACTCAATCTGCGAACCCACTTCGAGCATTGATCCATGAAGAACTCGGCAAGCGACATGATCCGGATGCCATGATTTGTATTCCTGCGGCATTCGATCCAGCCAAGCAAAGAGTTGCCCGGCAGTGGTATCGATTTCAATACTATCCCTGAGTGAAATCATATTTTCCAGATTCTACTGACGCTGCATAGCGCAAAGCCCACCTGTCGCGAGGCGGTCCTTCTCGACTACTTGATCGAAGCCTTATATTTACATATTTTCCGTACCGAACCGCGAGTGTCGTCAGCGGACAGCGCATCCCACTGC
>CAYFXD010000048.1:0-5191 GCA_964347095.1 uncultured Actinomycetota bacterium
AACACCAGAGGCCAACGCCGAATTAGAAGAATTCAAGAAGCTGGGGGACGGCAAACCGGTCCACCGCACTATGTACTACCATTATGCCCGTCTGATCGAGCTGCTTTACGCCGCTGAAAGATCAAGACAGCTGTTGCATGATGAGAAGATCGTAGATCCTGAAGTCAGGATTAGAGCAGATCGTGGGCCGGGGGAAGGGATTGGCGTGGTTGAAGCACCACGTGGACTCCTGATTCATCATTATGTGGCCGATGAAACGGGCAAATTAAAAAAAGCCAACTTGGTAGTGGCAACCACCAATAATAACCAGGCAATAAACTTGACTCTACGCACGGTGGCAAAGGAAATCATCAACGGCGACAAGCTATCAGAAGCTGCACTGAACAAGGTGGAAATGGCCATTCGATGCTACGACCCTTGTCTTTCATGCTCCACCCACATGATAGGAAGAATGCCTCTTGAGATTGCCCTATTAGATAACCAAGGCAAAGAGCTGGACAGGATCAGGAGGTAAAATGTGGATCCAATGGTAGCTCTTGATACAGCAGTCAAGGCAATATTGGAGGACACCTTCGGCAAAGGAATTGCCATGCTCATCGTGGCCAATGCATCTAATGATGCTCACACTCCCGTATTTGGCCTGAGCAAAGATGATTATAGACGCCTAGTGGAGGCGATCTGCTGCGATCCAAGAGTACAGCAAACGTGGGGAGAAGCAGGGACCAAGGCGCAAATGGAAGAATGGATGAAGTTGGTAGATTAAAACAGATACTAGATACCTGATGCTTGATACTGGATAAAACCCAAAATCATAAGGACGGATTTTCTATCTAGGATCGAGTATCCAGTACAAGTTGGCGGCCTCCTAGACTTTGGCCTTTATCCTTACTTTCTTGGTCAGTACTGGAAGAGATTTCAGCACCGCAAATAATGCGTCAACTACAGTCGGATCTAATTGTGTGCCTTTTACACGTTTGAGCTCTTTGACAGCTTGTTGTCCGGTGAGCTCTTTTCGTTGCGGCCTGTCGGATGTCATTGCCGCATATGTATCACAGACAGCCAGAATGCGCGCTGCCAATGGGATCGCATCGCCTTTCAGGCCCTCCAAGTACCCCGAGCCATCATAACATTCATGATGATAATAGATTGCAATGGTTACATCCTCTAATCCCTTTATAGGTTTCAGAATTGCGGCTCCGATGGCAGGATGCTGCTTTACCTGATCGTATTCTTCCTCAGTTAGAGCACCTCGTTTGTTTAGGATGGATTCCGAAATCCCTATCTTACCCACGTCATGCAGCAGAGCCGCAGTCTGCAGAAGCTCAAGCTGCTGATCAGACAGTTTTAATTCTCTGCCGACCTTATTGGCAAGTTCGGTTACCTGAATTGAATGGCCCCTGGTGTAGCGGTCCTTAGCTTCGATTGCCTGGATCAGGGTCATGATCACATTGAGACTGAGCTCTTTGTTCTTGGCAAAAAGATTGAAGTTTTGAACGTAAGTCGTGACCTGTTTTGTGATCGAACAGAGGAGCTCTAGGTCACGCTCATCAAAACCCTGACCGCTTAGTTTGTTACACACAGCCATTACGCCTATAATGCCTTCTTTGGTCGAAAGCGGTGCACACATTGCATGCCGGATACCTTGAAAATTCAGACCCCCCCTGCCGGCAGTAAAAATAAAAGGTTCGCCGGTTTGAGCCACATAACCGGCGATACCCTCACCTTTCTTCTTCGTACCGAAAGCCTCACATTGCTCTTTGGATCCTTTTTGCGCTGCAAGAAACAATTTATCCTCTTTTTCACTGCACAACAAAACAGCTCCGGATTCAGCCTTTATGTAACCCAACCACATAGAGAGCAACTCCTCCAATCTCGCCCCCAAATACATATCTCTGGCAAGAGCTTCACTAATATCCAAATACAGTCTCAGTTTCCTAATATGCCGGTTTCGTTCGCGGATCATTTGCGTCAGATCCCTTTTCGATCTCCGCTGCTCTTGGGCATAATAGAAGGAAAAGAAGCCAGCCAAAGCAAGAAATAGCACCCTCATCAGTGCTTCAAATAGCAATACTGCTGCTCCATACTGCTCCAGGTGAGGAGCTGCGTAACTCAGGAAGATAGTAGCATAGAGGATCCCGACAAAGGCTGTAAGAAAGATCAGATATCTTCGGGAGCAGCATAGACCCGCAAATACTACGGGCGCATAGAAGAACGCATCCGTGCAGTGCCGAAGCGCCGTTAAGCCCAATATGAAAATAACAAAACATGCGCCCAAAAGGTATGCAGGTAATATAAGGGTGGCATGTTCAGCTATCCTGTCGAATCTGGATTTCAATCATGGCTCCTGTGTTTTTAAAACCTTATCGACAATTTCACTTATTTATTTAGATTTCCACCCAAAGAAAGAACCACATTGAGACCTGATAGACTCCTCCGTTTCACCGTGCAAGCGGGCACTGGCCCGCGACTCAACCCGGGCGGCAGCTGCGTCAACCTCTGATAACGCTGCGCCAAATAATCCTAAACCTGATGCATTCCCTGCCGATGATATAAGGAGGTACGTTCATGTTTTGGGGGATATGCAAATAAGATGAAGCTATCAGTCAAGATTGCCAGCTGGATCCTGATCGTTGTTCTTGTGTCAGGAGCACTTTCAGTTGTGACCTTCATGTATTTCCAGAAGCAGTCCAGCACAAAAGATTTCAAACAGTTTGGTATTGCTGTAGCCAACGCCATATATGACAACTTGAGTTCGAACATGCTGGATCATAAACCTGATCAGATGGCGCCTATGCTTGAGCACATCGAGAAGAATGCGATGATCACCGAGGTTGAGATCCATTCTTGGCGTGGGCAAGCAGCGTTTGCAACCACGAATGAGAAGCGCAGCAAACAGCAGAAAGACCTTGACGTCGAAGAGGTCTTGTCAACGGGCGAGCAAATGGAGAGGACGGAAACAAAGGATGGTCAGAAGCAGTTCTGTGTCATGATTCCCATGCGTAATGAGGATGCCTGTAAAGCCTGCCATGCCTCACATCCTGCAACATTAGGAGTTATTGAGATATCTATGAAGATGGATGTGCTGAATCAGCATCTGGAACGCGATACAAAAATGTCCACTTTGCTTTTTGCGTTAACCGCCGCGTTTGTCCTTGTATCAATGCTGCTGTTTCTGCACCATGTGATTATAAAGCGCGTATCCATGATATCAAATAGCATTGAGAGATTCGCAGCAGGTGAGTATTCTGAGCGGACTAATGTCAGATCAAAGGATGAATTGGGTAGACTAGCCAGGTCCTTTGATGCAATGGCAGACAAGGTCCTGGATACGATCAAGAAACTGGAAGAAGCTCACGAGGAATTTGACCGCTCCTTGATCCGCTTCGGCAGACTTCTGTCTTCCACACTTGACATCGAAAAAATCCCAGATCTAATCGTTAATGAGCTGGCCGCCAGCACCAATTTCAAGGAGGCAAGCATTCTGCTCAGAGGCGAAGATGACAGACTGGTCATCATGGGCGCCGATGGAATTTCTCCAGCAGCTATTGAGCAGTACAATTGCGAACCAGACGTTTGGGAACAAGGCTCGCTCAGATTTACTACCCTCTGGAGCTCAAAATGCCTCTTGGTCTCTGATTCTCTATCGATCAACAGGCTCCCTGGCAAACAATTATTCTCCAAGATAAGCGACCTTCACAATGAACAAGATTTCTACCTTTTTCCCCTACTTGGAGCAGAAGACATGGTCGGAATCTTGACCATGGTGATTCCCCACGCCAGTCCGCTGGAAGACGACAAATTAAAAATGATCCGGCTCATATGTCAGGAGACATCCACGGCCATCGAAAACTTCGCATCTCACGAGAAGCTAAAGAAGGTCTCGATAACCGATGAACTCACTCAGCTGTATAATCAGCGTCATTTCTTTAACCAGCTGAAAGAAGAGGTCGCGCGGTCTGAACGTTACGGCACAGGTTTTTCCCTGCTCTTCCTTGACCTTGACAAGTTCAAGCTCTTCAATGATTCATATGGTCACAGAGTGGGAGACAGAATACTCCATCGAGTTGGTCAGTTGATTAGCGGACTGACCCGCTCTTCGGATAAGGTTTTCCGCTATGGCGGCGATGAGTTTGCTCTGATTCTACCGCAGACAGGTAAAAGCGATGCAACCAAGCTGGCAAATCGCATTCGTTCCGCGGTTGAACAGACCAATTTTGTTCCCTCCGAACAGCCCACCCATTTTATTCTCTCAGCCAGCATTGGCTTGGTCGTCCATGACGGGCATAGATTTGTAGGAGAGGACGATATTTTCAAAGCCGCCGACGACGCCATGCATGAAGCCAAAAAAACCGGCCGCAATACAGTTGTGGTCGGCTAACAGATTCTCGCAGATCCATTGTATCAACAATCTAAGGGACATCTGGGATCCAGTATCGAGCACGTTTTTTGCCATTAAAAAAGACACACATCCTTTGCGATCTGTGTCCCACTCCATGCCCAGAGAGCAACATAGTCGTAATTCCGCTGGAGAATTCGCCCACTGTGCCTCATCGGGAGTCTGTCTTATAATGACGGCTTGGCTGCCGTCCAGCGTTGAATCTAGATAACTGGCCTAAATCCTTATTTTTTCAACCTCTGGAGCCTTCACAGCAACATCGGATGTGCTTCTCGGTGCTCTAGTTGCGATGCCAAAAACAGCGATCGCGACAAGGAGAACCACGCCCAGAGCTAATGTCGCAAAAGGAGCCAGCATCAGAATGCTCGCAAACAGTCCTCCCAACATTTTGGTCCCTCCCTCTAGTTTCGTGAGTCCAAGTCGTGTATCTCTGGCACCCCACACTATAGGGAGTCTCTCTTAAAGAGGGATTAAAGAAAGATTATGGTTCCATTAAGATTTAATTTGGCCGTGTTAAGATCGGTGGCGACCTATGCGCTTTTGCACCTTATGCCAGGACGAGGTCACGAGAAAACTCTCATCCATATTCTCAATCATCCGCACAAATTTGCTCATAGGAATGGCAATAGTAAGGACATCCTTGGGAACGTAGGGCCGCGCTGACACGTCGAACATCCCAAGGACACATCGGGGCCGATCGGACTGTTCTTCAAGCAAAGGATAGTGCACAATAGATGCGCAGCCTGCGCAGAAAGGAGCAAATACTTCATTTGGATCAGCTTCGTCGTAGTTGGC
>CAYFXD010000049.1:0-13377 GCA_964347095.1 uncultured Actinomycetota bacterium
GAGAGTTGGGCAAATACTTAGACCAAGCCTCATTGCGGTCAAGGGGGGCTCTGATGAGTCAAGATTCGCAGCGGTTGTCCAAAAAGTAGCCGGAATCACTGATTTGCCTTTGATCCTGATAAGTGATGATGTTGAGGCAATGAAGACAGCGATTGAGCCGGTCGCGGACAAGAGGCCTCTGATCTGCGGAGCCGACAAAGATAACTACGAGGCAATGGCGAATCTGGCCAAAGAAAAAAGCTGTCCGTTGGTTGTGAAGGAGCCGACTGGACTCCCTGCCCTTTCCGATCTTGCTGAGAAAGTAGCTGCCTTGGAGATAAAGGATATTGTCCTGGATCCGCATGCAGACGCAGGCGCTGATACACTAAAGAATCTGACTTTTATCAGGCGGGCTGCTCTGAAGCAGAAGTTTCGTCCTTTGGGCTACCCAATGATCACTTGGCCGTCGGACGAGCAAGACGATATGTTGGAGACAGTCTTGGCTTCGGTCCATGTGGCAAAGTATGGCGGAATCATAGTCCTGAAGAGTTTGGAACCTTGGAAGGCACTTCCTCTCTTGGTGCTAAGCCAGAACATCTATACAGATCCACAACGTCCTCTCACTGTAGAGCAGGGCATCTATGAGATCGGAACGCCGGATGCGAATTCACCGGTTATGATAACGACCAACTTCTCGCTGACCTATTTTATTGTGTCTTCAGAAATCGAGTCCAGCAAGGTCTCTTCATGGCTTTGCATAATGGATTCGGAGGGATTGTCAGTCCTGACGGCTTGGGCGGCAGGCAAGTTCGTACCTGAAAGGATCGGTAATTTCTTCAACAAGTCGGGGATTGATCAAAAAGTTAGTCACAGAAAGTTGGTTATCCCTGGATTTGTCTCTCAGATGAAGGGAGAACTTGAGGAAGAGATTCCTGACTGGGAGGTTTTGGTTGGTCCCCGCGAGGCAACTGATATCCCTGCCTATTTAAGGAAGTGGAGTGCGTAATAAGAGTAAGTCGATTAAGGCTGGGGTCACGACGCCCGTTTAATTGGGCTACGCCTGACTGCTGGGTCCCAAGTTTTGCACATAACCGGCGGACCTCAGAGCCCAAGGGCTTTGTCACCCTGACTTGTGCTAGGAATTGTTCAAAGAAGTGTGATTTGAATGAACGAACAGCAAAACTCGGAGTCGCGTAAGAGTAAAGCCGATCCGATTGGAGCGGTGCTGGTTGTTGGCGGAGGTATTGCCGGCATTCAGGCTTCACTTGATTTGGCTGAATCTGGCTTCAGGGTTGATCTTGTAGAATCCTCGCCTGCTATAGGTGGGAGGATGGCTCAACTTGACAAGACTTTTCCCACCAATGACTGCGCGATGTGTATCCTGTCTCCCAAGCTAGTTGAATGCGCCCGTCATCCCAACGTTAATCTCTACACCTATACAGACCTGATAGATCTGACGGGAGAGCCTGGAGCTTATACAGCAAGCCTGAAAATAAAGCCCAGGTATATTGATATCGAGAAATGTACTGCTTGCGGTACCTGTGCCCGGGTGTGCCCGGTAAAAGTGTACGATGAATACAACGGGATGCTGGTTCAGCGAAAAGCTGCTTATCTAAAGTACCCTCAGGCAATTCCTCTGGCTTATGTAATCGATATGGAACACTGCCGTGAGTGCGGGGCGTGTGAACGAAAGTGCGAAGCAGATGCGGTTATTATGGCTGATAAAGAAAGGGAGGAGAAGCTTTCAGTTGGGGCAGTTATTCTTGCATTGGGAGCTGATCTCTTTGACGCGGCCCGCAAGGAAGAACTGGGTTTTGGCAGATATGAAAATGTGGTAACCAGTCTTCAACTGGAACGGATGTTGAGTGCGTCTGGCCCTTACCGTGGTCATCTCAAGCGGCCTTCCGATGGCAACGAGCCAAAGAAAGTTGCGTTTCTTCAGTGTGTGGGCTCCAGGGACAAGGAGAGGCCATATTGCTCAACAGTCTGCTGTATGTATGCAACTAAGTTGGCCACCATAGTCAAGGAGCATTATCCGGATATTGATTGCTCAATCTATATGATGGATATGAGGGCTTTTGGCAAAGGATTCGACGATTACTATGAACGGGCGCGGAAAAGATATGGTGTCAAGTATGTCCGCTCTCGAATATCTTCTATTAAAGAAATCCCCGAGGACCAAACCCTTTTATTTAAATACCAGGGCGAAAACCGGAAACTCCAAAGTGAGTCATTTGATTTGGCAGTTCTTTCAGTTGGATTTCAAGCTTCAAAGGCCAATCAGGAGTTGTGCCGGAATCTTGGAGTTGAACTGGACGAATACAACTTTTGCCGTACCCAAGACAATGATTTGGTCAGAACAAGCAAGGATGGCATTTATGTCTGCGGACCATTTTCGGAACCTAAAGATATTCCGGAAAGCGTTATGCAAGCAAGTGGTGCAGCAGCAAGTGTCATGGAAGCACTGAGTGATTCAAGAGGTAGTCTGGTTAAAGAGCGGAAATACCCGGACGAGCACGATGTACTTTCCAAGGAGCCAAGGATCGGAGTCTTCGTCTGTCATTGCGGCTCCAACATTGCTGGCGTGGTTGATGTTGAAAGCGCGGAAGAGTTTTCTGGGAGGCTTCCAGGAGTAGTGCACGCGGAGCGGATGATTTACTCCTGTTCTGAGGACTCCCAAGGATTGATCAAGGACAGAATCAAAGAGCACAAACTTAATCGCATAGTGGTTGCATCCTGCACACCGAGAACTCATGGTCCCCTCTTTCAGGAAACGATGCGTCAGGCGGGGCTAAATCCTTACCTTTTTGAAATGGCCAACATACGGGATCAGTGTTCCTGGGTTCATGGCCAGCAACCGGAAGAAGCAACCAACAAGTCAAAAGATCTGATCAAGATGGCAGTGGCCAAGGCCAGACTTCTGGAGCCACTGCACCAGGTTTCTCTTCCTCTGAACCATACCGCTTTGGTCATTGGAGGCGGAGCCGCTGGCATGACAGCAGCTCTATCTCTTTCAGCTCAAGGATTTCCTGTCTATTTGGTCGAGAAGGAAAATCACCTGGGCGGAAACTTGGGGAAAATCCGGCACACTATTGACGGGAAAGACGCTCAAGAGATTCTTAATGAACTTGTGGAAGAAGTGGAACGAGAGCCCAATATCACTATTCTCAGGAGAGCGAGATTGAAGAGATCATCTGGGTTTGTCGGCAACTTTGTCAGCACGGTTGAGGTCATCGATGAAAAGGAGACCAGGGAAGAACAAATCGAGCACGGCGTGACCATAGTGGCGACGGGAGGCTCTGAATATCGGGATAATCAGTATTTTCTGGGAGACGACTCCAGAGTTATCACTCAGCTTGATCTGGGGGCGAGCATTGCTGATGCTCCTGAGCAAATCAAAGAGGTCAAAAATGTTGTGATGATTCAATGTGTCGTTCCGCCTGACAAAGATTTTTACTGCAGCCGCATCTGCTGCACCACAGCTATAAAGAATGCACTGAAAATAAAGGAAATCAATCCGAAGTGCCAGGTCGCCATTTTGTATCGAGACGTCCGCACATATGGTTTTAAAGAGAAGTATTATACCCAGGCTCTTCAAAGCGGGATTCTGTTTATCCGATTTAATGATGAAGAGCCCCCCAAAGTCCAGCGAGACGGGGAAACCCTGCGCGTCACCATAAAAGATCCAAGTCTCGGTCAAGCTGTAGTTTTCGAGCCGGATTTGCTCACCCTCAGCACGGCTGTTGCGCCGTCCGAGACCAACAGAGAGCTTTCGAATCTGTTGAAGGTTCCTTTGAACAAGGAAGGATTTTTCTTGGAAGCGCACGTCAAGCTGCGGCCGGTGGATTTTGCCACCGATGGTATCTTCCTCTGTGGACTGGCTCATTACCCCAAATTCTTGGATGAAAGCATTACTCAGGCTAGAGCTGCAGCAGCGCGAGCGGCTATTGTTCTTTCACAAAAGGAACTCAAAGTGGGTGGTGTTGTTGCGCAGACAAGTGAGGAAAAATGCGTGGCCTGTCTTACGTGTGTCCGGGTTTGTCCCTTCGAAGCACCATATATCAATGATCGAGGCGTAGCCGAAATAGAACTTGCCAAGTGCCGCGGATGTGGTATCTGTGCGGCTGAATGTCCAGTAAAAGCAATAGATCTCTTGAATTATAGAGACAAGCAGCAGATTTCCAAGACTGATGCTCTCTTTGCCGAGGTGAAGGCATGAGTTCTAAGAAGGTAGCGGGCAGTAACGGTTTTCAGCCGCAGATCGTTGCCTTTTGCTGTCGCTACTGAGCGTATGCGGCAGCAGACCTGGCTGGGTCCATGCGAATAGACTGTCCTAGCAATGTAAGGATCGTAGAAGTACCTTGTACCGGGAGAGTGGATGTCCTGCATATTCTTGAAGCGTTCGAGCAGGGCGCGGACGGGATCTTTGTAATCGGATGCTTAGAGGGTGAGTGCCATTTTCTGGAGGGCAATCTAAGAGCGAAGAAACGAGTAGTGTACATCAAAGATATTCTCAAGAGCTTGGGAATAGAAGAGGAACGAGTTGATATGTATAATCTTTCATCTGCAATGGGGCAGCGATTTGCCGAGATTACTGCTGAGGTAACTGAGAAGATAAAAGAGCTGGGCCCGAGCCCAGTAAAGAAAAGTGGGTAGTGAGTTAGTGGGTAGTGTGGAGTGAGAGTGGGAAAAGGCTTGGGTCAGGAAGCCCGTATCGTTGATGCGGTTTGCGATTCACGGTTTGCGGCAAACCAAATATCGCAGGCTATCTGGACTACCGACTAACCGACCAACTGACTAACAGACTAACAGACTCGTTTTGGAGGCGTACATGATTGTAGCCGAGCAAAAACCAATTGAAGAAATCCGACAAATGATACAGGGCTGCAAGAAGGTTATGGTCGCGGGGTGCAATACCTGCGTTGCCATCTGTTTTGCTGGCGGAGAAAAAGAAGCAGGTATTCTGGCTTCGGTCTTACGAATTGCAGCCAAGAAGGCAGGAGAAGATCAGGAGGTAATAGACCAGACTGTTCAGCGACAATGCGAGTGGGAATTTCTGCACCAGTTTGAAGACAATATCCAAGACTGCGATGCTGTTATCTCACTAGCTTGTGGGATTGGAATCCAGGGTATGGCTGAAAGGTTTGCCGATAAGAATGTTTTGCCTGGGGTCAATACGACGTTCTTGGGATTTCCTGTCGAACCAGGTATTTGGGCTGAACGGTGTGCAACGTGCGGTGACTGTATCTTGGGCATTACCGCAGGCATATGTCCGGTTGCCCGTTGTGCCAAAAGTCTTTTGAACGGCCCTTGCGGAGGATCACAGGATGGCAAGTGCGAGATCTCTGTTGATACTCCCTGTGCTTGGCAGCTGATCTATGACAGGCTAAAAGAGCGGGATATGTTGGAGATGATGGATAAGATAATAGTTCCTAAGAGGTGGTCGAAAAGCAGTGGGCCACGCAAAATTGAACGGGAAGATCTGAAGGCGGTGGCTGTGGAAGAGAAGCAGGAAGAAGCCAATGCCTGAGGCCGGATGGATCGAACGCAAAAGTGCAACGTGCAAAATAACCGCCGACCTGAAAATACAAACACTGGCAGGTAACGGAGCATAGCCGCAATTATTCTCAGTTTGGATTGTTGTTTTGCGTGTTCCGCTTTGAATTTTGCGGTGGGAGACGGCGACATAGTCCCAAATCAAGTCATTAGATAGAGACGGGTGGAGGCAACATGAGATCAGATAGCAACCTGGAAAAGGTCTTGGAGGCAAAAGAGTTTGCGGTCACCGCTGAGCTTGGTCCGCCTAAAAGTGCAGATGGCGATGTTGTACGAGAAAAGGCCAAAACTCTCAAGGGTTTTGCTGATGCCGTCAATATCACCGATTGTCAGACCGCAATTGTGAGGATGTCCAGTATCGCTTCAGCAGTTATCACAATGCAAGAAGGACTTGAGCCCGTAGTTCAGATGACCACCCGTGACCGCAATAGAATTGCCATCCAAAGTGACCTTGTAGGTGCAGCGGCTCTGGGTGTCAAGAATCTGCTTTGTCTGACCGGCGATCATCAAAAATTTGGCAATCATCCGGATGCAAAAGGTGTATTCGATATGGATTCTATACAGCTTCTGCACATGGTCAAGAGTATGCGAGATGAAAAGAAGTTTCAGTGCGGAGAAGAGATGGACATTGAGCCTCGTTTCTTTCTGGGCGCAGCCGCAAATCCCTATGCCGATCCATTCGAATACAGGGTTGCTCGGCTGGCCAAGAAAGTCCAGGCTGGAGCTGAGTTCATTCAGACCCAAATAATCTATAACCTCGAGAGGTTCAAGGATTGGATGGAGGCGGTTCGAGATCGCGGCCTTGACAAAGAAGTCTATATTCTTGGCGGCGTGACTCCTTTAAAATCAGCCGGCATGGCTAAATACATGAAGAACTTCGTGCCCGGCCTAGACGTTCCTGACGAGCTGGTTGAACGAATGAAAGACGCAGAGAATCCCAAAGAAGAGGGTGTTGATATCTGCGTCGAGATCATTAATGAGCTGAAAGAAATCGAGGGCGTAGCGGGTGTGCACATAATGGCAATCGAATGGGAAGAGGCAGTACCTAAGATCGTGAAAGAAGCTGGTCTATTGCCGAGACCGAAAAGTGGGTAGTGAGTCGGTGGGTAGTCGGGAGTGAGAGTGGGAAAAGGCAAGGGCCAGGAAGCCCGTATCGTTAACGCGGTTTGCGGTTCGCGATTTGCGGCAAACCAAATGCTGCTGACTGGATTACCGACCAACAGACTAACGGACTATGAACCATGGAGTCTTAATGGCTGAGCAAGTGTTGAAAATTGATCAGGATTTTGCGCAGGCAATCATGAGAGAACACGGTGAGAATGTATTCGCGTGCTACCAGTGCAAAAAGTGCACTAATGGCTGTCCTGTATCTGAAGACATGGACATCCCTCCTGATGAAATTATCAGGTCTCTCCAATTTGGCCTTAGGGACCGAGTGCTCGAGAGCAAGACTATTTGGCTCTGCGCTTCTTGCGAGACCTGCACGACTCGTTGTCCTCAAGGGATAGACATTGCACGGATCATGGACATTTTGCGGGAGATGAATCTGCAAGAAGGAATCAAGCCAGCAATATCTGAGGTAGTCCTCTTCGATGAGCTGGTAGCAAAGAGCATTGAAAAATATGGCCGGATTTATGAACTGGGCACCACGTTGAGGTTTAACATACGCTCAGGACAGATGTTCAAGGATACCGGAATGGGCACCAAAATGTTTTTGAAAGGCAAGTTCAAAGTGCTTCCCAGCAAGGCAAAGTTTCCTAAGGACATTCAGAAGCTCGCTCCTGCAACAAGAACAGGCAGGAAACAACTTGCATACTATTCAGGATGCTCTCTTCACTCATTGGGTAGAGAATATCACATATCCACCCAAACAGTCTGCGATCAACTGGGCATCGAGCTGGTCGAACCTGAGAATTGGGTATGCTGCGGAGCCTCTTCCGTCCATCGCAGATCCCATTTGGAAGCCGCTACTCTCCCCCTGAAGAACCTGTCCTTGGTGGAAAGAACCGGGCTTGATCAGCTTGCGCTTCCCTGCGCCGCCTGTTATGCGATGTTCAAGCGGGCTGACCATGACATCAAAAAAGACGCAGGCTTGAGAGAGCAAGTTGATAAGGAGATCGGCTATGCTTACGGAGGCGACATTAAGATCAGCAACCTGTTAGATGCACTGCTGGATACGGTGGATCTTGATGAAATTGCCAACAGAGTCAAGAAACCACTGAAGGATCTGAAAGTCGTCTGTTACTACGGGTGCTTGCTGACCAGGCCCTCTGAAGTGACTGAGGCAAAACATCCCGAATATCCTGTGATCATGGATGACTTGATAAAGACATTGGGCGCCGAATCTCTTGACTGGTCATACAAGACCGAATGCTGCGGCGCTTCGCTAGTTGTTACTCAGACTCCGACGGCTCTTAGGCTGATTGAGAACATTCTATCTGATGCCAAGAGTGTGGGGGCTGAAGCGATAGTAGTTGCTTGTCCCATGTGTCATGGCAATTTGGATACTCGGCAAGCTGAAATATCAGCCAAGGGAGCAAAGTATCATCTGCCCATCCTATACTTTACCCAGCTTATGGGAATAGCGATGGGAGCCGAGCTTGAGGATCTTCGCGTGCGTTCTCATTTGGTGACGCCGCTCCCTCTACTGAAAAGGAAAGGGCTTTTTGAGTAGTTGTGCAATCCAGTTCAACGTACCTATTCCATTGTTTGGTCTTAGGCAGGCATCTGCCTCACAAATACACGCAGCTGGAAACAGAAAAAGGAAGTAGCCAAAATGTGCAGCATCATAGTCATGAATTCTGATATCTCCAAACAGCTTCCGCGCTGGTTTGCGAATACAATCGCAACAGTTGAGGATAGAAGAGAACTCGAGGAGCGGCTCAAAGAAATAGAAACGGACACACTCTGCAATAGCATTCGTTGCCTCAATATGCTGGAATGTTATTCAGGCAAAATAGCGGCTTTTCAGATTCTGGGCAATGCGTGCTCGAGGAAATGTGGGTTTTGCTCCGTTCCAGAAAATCTGCCTTCGAAAGTGGATGAGTCTCAGGTTCAAAGAATTGCGAACGCGGCCAAAATCATGGGGCTGAAGAAGGTTACTCTGGTTTCAGCACCTCGTGATGATCTTATCTTCGGAGGAGCAGGTTTTTTTAGCAGGGCGATTCAATATCTAAAAGGGCAATTGAGTGTTACAATAGAAGCCCAGGTGCCCGACTTCCGGGGTTCAAGAGAGGCATTACAAAAGGTAGTTGAGGCAGAGCCCGACATAATAGCGCATTCTCTGGAGACGGTTCCAAGGCTCTATCCCGTGGCATGCCCAAGAGCAGACTATAACCGGTCGCTCACGCTCTTGGCTGAATCAAAAGAGATTAATCCGAGTGCTGTCACCAAATCCGGCATCATGCTTGGCTTGGGAGAGACTGATGACGAGATTCTCAAAACTATGGAAGATCTGAAAAATGTGGACTGCGATTTATTGACCATAGGACAGTATATCAATCCTTCCGAGAAGCATCTTGCGGTGCACGGTTTTGTCCTGCCTAAACAGTTCGAGGACTGGGAGGCGGTGGGCAAAGGCATGGGTTTCAGAGGGGTAGCTTCGGCCCCATTGGTGAGAAGTTCATATCATGTGGAGACAAAGTACAATTGCCATGCCCAGGCCAGTCAGAATAGGAATACTTGATTCTAAATTTCTGATGCTAGAAGCTGGATGCGGGATAGAGACTCCTAAACAACCAGGCTTGGTTTTCAAATTTAGTGCCCATAATCTGGTACTTTTCATCTGGTCATTAGGTCACCGGGCATTCTTTTGTCACTTTGGCACGTGCCAAGTCTGATATGCTCTGCCGGAGAAGCCAGGCCATGGAAATACGGGAACGGACTTTGGACGCTTGAGGATAATGGGAGGAAAACATGATCATTATTGGGGAAAAGATCAATATTAGGTCCACAGTGATAGGCGAGGCAATGCGCAACAGAGATGCGAAGCCCATTCAGGAGATGGCAAAGGCGCAAGTTGCGGGCGGCGCCGATTATCTGGATGTCAACGTTGGGCCGGCGACGAAGGGTGGTCCCGAGTTGATGGAGTGGCTGGTAAAGATCATTCAGGAAGTCGTGGACACTCCTCTATCCCTGGATACGGGAAATGCCGACGCTATCGAAGCAGGCTTGAAGGTTCACAAGGGAAAAGCTCTGATCAATTCTATCTCGGGCGAGCAAGGTCGTCTTGAGAAGATGCTCCCGCTGCTTAAGAACTACGACGCGGATGTAATTGGCTTAGCGCTGACTGACGCGGGGATTCCCAGGGATGCCAATGAAAGAGTTGCCGCCGCTGTAGAGGTTGTCACCGCTCTGACCATGGAAGGCATATCTCTTGACCGGTTGTTTTTGGATCCGATCGTGACTCCGATTTGTTTCTCTCAGAAGGATGCGATGGAGATTGTGGAAGCAATTAAAATGTTCAAGCAGCTAAATGAGCCGCCTATCAAGACTGTCGTGGGTTTGAGCAATGTGTACAATGGTTGTCCAGAAGAGATACAAGGCCTGATCGGCCGCACCTTTTTTGCACTGCTTACAGCGGTCGGTCTTGACGCAGCCATCGCCGATCCTCTTGAAAAAGAGTTCATGGACGTAGTGAAAACGATGAAAGTCTTCAAAAACGATATCCTATACTGTCATTCGTATTTGGAACAATAGTGAAAAGTGGGTGGTCTGCTAGTGGATAGTCGGTGGCGAAAGACCAAAGCCCTGTCATATGGTTTCACTACCACTAACAAACTAACAGACTCATTCGGTTTGGCAAAGTACAGGGTGAGTAGTGGGTAACGAACGAGTCAGAAAAGGTTGGGGTCAGGAAGCCCGTGCGTTGACGTAGTTTGTAGTTCGCGGCTAGCGGCTTTTGGCAAAGCAAACACCCTGGCAGGCTCACCGGCTATTGGATTGGACAATGAAAACATGTGAGAGACCATCAAAAAAATCAATTGATCAGGAAGAACTGGATTTGACGCAACTCCGGGCGATTCTGGATCAGCACAAAGACCACGCAGGTGTCCTGATTCCGGTATTGCAGGAATCCCAGAAAGTATATGGTTATTTATCGGAGGACATACTGGCGACTATCGCAGATGATCTGGGTTTGCCTTTAAGCCAAGTCTATGGCGTCGCAACCTTCTATTCACAGTTCCGGCTGCAGCCGCACGGCGAAAACATTATCAGGGTGTGTCATGGTACAGCTTGCCACGTAAGCGGGGCAAAAGAAATAACCGCGGCCATTGAAAAGCAGCTGGGTATTGTGAGTGGCGCGACGACCAAGGACCGAAAGTTTACGTTGGACACGGTAGCGTGCCTAGGTTGCTGCAGTCTGGCCCCGGTTCTGATGATCAATGAGGAGACGCACGGCCGTTTAACCGCGGGCAAAGCCAAGAAAGTGGTAAGAAAGTATGGCAAAAGTTAAGGAAGAGATGCCTGTTGCATCAGAGAAGAAGAAAAAAACCGCCAAGATCGCCTCGGCCGTGACCATTGCGGTCGGCCTCGGGAGTTGCGGCATTGCAGCGGGTGCTCGAGGTGTTCTTGATGCTCTGACTGAACAACTCAAAGAGCGTGGTCTGGCGGCCAAGCTGAAGCAGGTTGGATGTATGGGGCTTTGCTACAGGGAAGTGTTGGTTGAAGTCCAGGGTGTTCCCCGAGGCAGGAAGATCTTGTACGGGAATGTGACGCCGGATATGACTGAGCGGATTATTAAGGAACACGTCGTCGAAGGCAAGCCGGTCAGGGAATGGATTGTCATTGATTCGGCCAGAAAGACGACAGATGCTGATTTCCTGACTAAGCAACAGAGAATAGTGCTCAGAAATTGCGGATCCATTGATCCTGAGCAAATCGATGAGTATATTGCCGGCGGGGGATATCAAGCCATGAACAAAGCTTTGCAGAGCATGAGCCCCAAAGCCGTGATTGAAGAAGTTAAAACCTCCGGTCTACGCGGAAGAGGTGGAGCAGGCTTTTCAACAGGGCAGAAGTGGGAGTTTGCCAGGAGAGCTTCGGGTGATCAGAAATATGTCATTTGCAACGCGGATGAAGGTGATCCAGGTGCATTCATGGACCGGGCGGTTTTGGAGGGAGATCCTCACAGTGTCATAGAGGGCATGATCATTGCAGCCTATGCCATCGATTGCAGTCAAGGCTACATTTATGTGAGAGCCGAATACCCTTTGGCTGTGAAAAGACTCAGGACTGCCATTTCCCAGGCCAAAAAACATGGCTACTTGGGCAAGAATATTCTCGGCACTCCCTTCAATTTTGACATCAAGCTCAAAGAGGGCGCAGGTGCTTTTGTTTGCGGAGAAGAAACCGCACTTATGGCCTCGATTGAGGGCGAGCGAGGCATGCCTCGGATGCGGCCTCCCTATCCTGCCAATTCGGGTCTGTGGGGCAAACCCACAAATATCAACAATGTGGAGACTTTTGCCAACATATCATGGATTATTACACACGGCGGAAGGAAATACAGTTCCATTGGTACCGAAACCAGCAAAGGAACAAAGGTCTTCGCGTTGACTGGAAAGGTTAAAAGAAGTGGCCTTGTTGAGGTGCCTATGGGTAGCACCATTCGCGAGATAATCTTCGATATCGGTGGAGGTATCATAAATGACGGTGAGTTCAAAGCCGTACAAATGGGGGGACCGACGGGCGGTTGCCTCCCTCTGGATTTGCTGGATACGCCGGTCGACTATGAGTCTTTGATGAAAACAGGCGCCGTTGTGGGTTCAGGTGGGCTGGTGGTCGCCGATTCTTCGACATGCATGGTTGATCTGGCCCGATACTTCTTGAACTTTGCTCGGAATGAATCATGCGGAAAATGTGTGCCCTGCCGTCTGGGAACAAAGGCCATGTTGGATTTGCTCACGCGCATAACTAGAGGTCAAGGCAGCGAAGAGGATGTGGAATTGCTGAAGTCTCTCGCCAGGGATGTCAAGGCGGCTTCTTTGTGTGCGCTGGGCGGAACTGCTCCCAATCCGGTTATTACAACTTTGAGATATTTTGAAGATGAATACGAAATGCACGTTAAAGAGCGCCGATGTGCGGCAGGCGTGTGTGAAGATCTCACGCTCATTGCTATAAAAGACAGTCTGTGTCAAGGATGCGGCATTTGCATTAGATACTGCCCAGTCGAAGCGATTAGCGGCGAGCGCAAAGCAGTCCACTCAATTGATATGGATAAGTGCTTGAAGTGCGGCGTTTGCTTGGACAGCTGCCCCTTTGATGCCATATATAGAAAGTAAGAAGTGCATGGTCTGTTAGTGAGTAGTGCGCGATGAAAAGGCAAAAGCGGGACGGTTTCACTACCGACTACCTGCCAACAGACTAGCAGACTTAACCGGATAAGACGGATTTACATGTTGCAATTTGAAATTTGCACTGATAAGGGGTAGGTGACATGAAAGTACGAGATGTAATGACTAGAGGTGTAATCTCTATTTCACCTGAGGCAACAGTCCATGAAGCAGCGAAGAAAATGAGGGATGAGGATATTGGTTCGTTGCTGGTACTTGATGATTCACAACTACTTGGGATTATGACAGAGCGGCTGATAACTCTTTCCGTGGTCGCCGAGGGCTTGGATCCAAAGAAAGTCAGAGTAAAAGACGTGATGTTCGAAAGCGCAGTGTCTCTTTTCCCCGATATGGATTTGAAAAAAGCGGCGATGGTATTGGAAGAGCTGGAAATCAGATATTGTCCAGTGGTTGAGCATGGAAAAGTGATCGGGATACTTTCAGTGTCGGACGTTGCCAATCTTATCGAGCACCTTATCGACAGTGTCTTCGCTGAATTGGGCGTAAG
>CAYFXD010000050.1:0-11162 GCA_964347095.1 uncultured Actinomycetota bacterium
AACTGGCTCTTTATGGAACTCCATCGAACAATAAAGTCAAATCGCTGCATGCTTACCTTTACCTGTAGGAACGTGTACAATTGCATAGTCAGAGCGGTAATTACCGTGGCCCCAAAGACTACTTCAAGTGAGTACCCCAGCACCAAGGGCACGAGGTAAGCCATGGCGCCGAGGAGTGCAAACAGGGCGGTCACGAGAGACGCATAGTTGTATCTGTCTCTTGCCATGAGAAATGCGCCAAGTGCGGTCGTTGGTAAAGCAAAGAGAGGAAAGAAGCTATATATGACTAGAAGCCGCCGAAGGGCAGGATTATGAAAATAGGCGGCGATCAGATCTGAGCCAAGCAGGATGATTAGAAAAAAGACTGTCCCTAGAAACTGCAGTATCAGCAGTGTCTGCGTTATGAATCTCCGCTGCTCCTCAAAGGAAAGCGTGGGAACAAAATAAAGCAGGCTGGCGGGAATTCCGGAAAGAAAAATGGGGGCAAGCATTGCATACAGCAATTGGACCTGTTTGAACGTTCCAAACTGGCCTGTAGTAAGAAATCGAACAACCAGGAGTGTTGAAAAGAACCCGATGGCTACACTGAAACCGTTGCTCAATATCAGATAACCGGCTTTTGTTGATAGCGAGTTTTTTGAAGTGGGCATTGACCATTCTTTCTATGGCTCGAAAGACTTGCCAAAAACCTGGGTCGTCCTATCCTGTGACTGGCTATCACCACAAATGCTTGCGCGCTTTTGCTGTCCTTGGATTTCGCTCCATTTTTGATTAGGCTCTGCCCAGAAGCCTTACTGTAAATCCCTCATCTAGCCATTGCTTTGGATTGAGGCAGTTTCTTGTGTCCAGGACCATTTTAGTTCTCATCAGTCTCCCCAACTCGGCCGGATTCAGATATTTGAACTCCCGATGATCTGCCAAAATCACTACACAATCTGAGTCCTTGAATGCTTCCTCGATATCAACCAGCTCGTAAGGAAAGTCCCTCACATGAGGATCATACATGGCCACACGGAATCCTGACTCCTCCAGCCTTTCTATCACGGCTGTCGCCGGACTCTCCCGTGTATCACCAACATCTCCTTTATAACTCACACCCAGGACGCAAATCTTCGGATTTTCGATACCCTTGTCTTGACAGTTTTCTTTGATGGTTGCGGCAACGTACGCAGGCATCGAATCGTTGATCTTCCGAGCTTGGCGGACCAGATTGGCGCCATCGGGCACTTTCTCCGCCAAAAACCATGGATCTACGGAAATACAATGCCCTCCAACACCGGGGCCTGGCATATGGAGATTGACCCGGGGATGAAGATTGGCCAGTCTCACTGCCTCCCACACGTTAACCCCTAGATCAGGACAGATAGTAGCCAGTTCATTAGCAAAAGCGATGTTCACGTCCCGATAAGTATTCTCTAGGATCTTCACCAACTCGGCAGTTGTGGCATCAGTCAAATAGATCTTGCCCTCCACAAAGCTCTCGTAAAGCTCTTTTGCCAAAGCTGCCGACTGCCGGTTCACCCCTCCGATAATCCGGTCATTTTCAATCAATTCTTTTAAGATCCTGCCAGGCAAGACACGCTCAGGGGAATGGGCCACGAACAGCTCTTCTCCCACTTTCAAATTACTCCGTTTAAGAATAGGAACCATTAAATCGACAGTGGTCCGCGGAGGCGAAGTTGATTCCAAGATGATCAGATTTCCTTTTCGCAGATACGGCAAAATCTCTTCGGTGGCTATCTCTACATGACTTAAGTCGGCTTTCTTCTCCGAAGTCAAAGGTGTCGGCACCGCTATAATGAAGACGTCTGCTTCCTCTGGATCCAAGCTAGGCTTTAGCATGCCAGAGCCAAGCGCGGCCTGGACAATGGTTTTCAATCCGGGCTCTTCAATGTGGATACTTCCACGTCTTAAGATCTCAACAATAGTGGGATTACTGTCCACACCCACAACTTCCATTCCATGAGTGGCAAATATGCTGGCCGTCGGTAAACCTATGTATCCCATTCCTAGAACACAGATCTTATTCACTTGTTCCTCCTAGCTTGTAGCTCCTCAATGTGTCCTGAGACTATGTCTACAATGCGTTCAGATGAGTGACCGTCACCATAGGGATTTCTGGCTTTGGCCATTCTTTTATAAGCGGCTTGATCATTTAGTAAGCCAGATACCTCTTCAATAATGTTCTCTGTTTTTGTGCCGACTATCTTAGCTGTTCCCGCGGCAATGGCCTCCGGCCTTTCTGTGACCTGTCGCAAAACCAGGACCGGTTTTCCCAAGGAAGGAGCCTCCTCTTGCATTCCGCCTGAATCGGTGAGGATCAAATAGGACTTGTTCATAAGCTGAACAAACGGTTCATAATCCAAAGGATCAATTAGATGTACTCTATCCAGGCCGGTCAAGATACATCTTACCGCATTTTGGACTTGAGGATTAAGATGAACCGAAAATATGATTTCTATGTCTGAGTGCTCTGCGAGCAGCGCTTTCAGACTCAGACAGATGTTTTCCAAAGGTTTGCCCCAATTTTCCCTGCGATGAGCGGTAACCAAGATTACCTTCTTGTTGTTGAAATTGATCTGGCCAAGAGGACCTTCGAACACGTAGTCAGTTCTGACCGTGGCCAACAGCGCGTCAATGACGGTATTGCCCGTTACATAGATGCTGTCCGCCGGTACATTCTCTCGCAGTAAATTGTCCTTGGCTATCTCGGTGGGGGCAAAGTGCACATCAGTAAGGCGAGAAGTCAGTTGTCGATTGATTTCTTCTGGAAATGGATGATCCTTATCATAGGTTCTCAAGCCCGCTTCGACATGACCAACGGCTATCCGGAGATAGAATGAGGCCAAAGCCGCAGTGAAGGTCGTAGTAGTGTCACCTTGTACAAGAAGAAGGTGAGGTTTTTCCTTTTCCAGAATGGGCTGCAGCCCGCGCAATGATCTTTGGGTAACATCAAATAGATTTTGCGCAGGCAACATAATGTCAAGATCGTAATCGGGTTCGATAGAAAAGAGGTTCAGCACCTGGTCCAGCATTTCTCTGTGCTGTCCAGTAACAATTGTCACCAGATCGAAATCCCGTTCCCCTAGGACCCTGATAACAGGCGCAAGTTTAATGGCCTCCGGCCGAGTACCAAAGACAGTTGCGACTTTGCCTCTAGCCATCGTATCCCACCTTATTAGCAGCGAACAACAATAGCCTCCATTGTCATGCTGGATTTTGCTAAATCATTGATGGGCTACACCTGCTTCTTTTGCCAGCCATCCAGGTATTCGTTCAAATCTGGGCCCAAATCTTCTCTCTCCAAGGCGAGCTCAATCGTTGCTTTCAGCCAATCAAGCTTATTTCCAATATCATATCTCCTGCCTGTGACCCGATATGCATAGACTGGCTGTCTCTGCAACAGAATCTTAAGGGCGTCAGTAAGCTGTATTTCCTCATTTCTACCGGGAGGAGTTTGGGCAAGACTGTCAAAGATTGCAGGAGTCAAAAAGTACCGCCCAAATATTGCAAGATTTGAGGGGGCCTCACTTAGAGACGGTTTCTCGATCAGATCTTCCACCAAAAAAAGATCATCCTCGATGTGTTTTGCCTTAATGATGCCGTAGTTCTCTATCTTTTCCGTTGGCACTTCCTCGACTGCAATAACTGAGGCTTGGTACTCTCGAAAAATCTCTATCAAACGTTTGGTGCAGGGAACTGAAGTCAGAGTAATGGTGTCACCCAATAATACGGCGAAAGCTTCGTTCCCAACATGGTTCTTGGCACACAGAATTGCATGCCCCAATCCAAGGCTTTCTTTTTGCCGAATGTAATGGATATCAGCCAGATCGCAGAGCTTTTCCATTTCCAGCAGATAATTATCATTGTTCTTGGTCTTGAGAAAATTCTCCAACTCAACAGAGCGGTCAAAATGATCCTCGATTGCCCTTTTCCCTCGACCAGTCACGATCAGAATATCATTTATCCCTGATGCTTGGGCCTCTTCTACTACATACTGGATTGTTGGCTTGTCAACAACGGGAAGCATTTCCTTTGGTTGTGCCTTGGTAACCGGTAGAAATCTTGTGCCCAATCCCCCGGCAGGAATGACGGCTTTCATATGAATCCTTTCATTCGCCAAATGAACCAGGTTCTGCAAATCAGGCTGGAGGAAATCCACAGCTTGTAAATGCACAGCGTGCAATATCTGAACTTCGACGGCAATTAGATAAATCCTTGCCCAATTTGCCTACTTTGTTAGCAGATCCCCAAAATCCAGCTGCATGGTAGGCCACCGTGCATCGGCCACATGAAAGTGCATGGAGACGCATGCGCTTGCCTGCGATGAGACAGATCCTTGCCTTGGCAGGGCCCAATGCACAAATGGTGTATGGCCGATCTGATGGTCACTATGGCCTGATCTCATTTTCAAAACCTTGGATTGCTGAGGTCCTCAGCCAGCCGCCTTCAGCGCCCTCCTATTCGCCTCAATCGTCCGTTCAAGATCAGCATCAGAGTGCGCGGTCGACACAAAACATGCTTCAAACTGCGAGGGTGCCAGATAGATTCCCTGTTCTAACATGGCTTTGAAATACTTCGCGTACATTTCGGTATCTGAAGTTTTTGCGCTCTGGAAATCGGTGACCTCCTGAGACGTGAAAAACATACAGGAAAGCGAGCCAATACGTGTAAAGAATGCCTCGATTCCTATTTCGCGTGCATTTTGCTGAAATCCCTCAGAGAGAATCTTGCCTTTGCGGTCAAGTTCAACATAGACTGCCGGATCTGATAAGATCTTCAAGGTAGCAAGTCCAGCGGTCATAGCAATTGGGTTTCCCGACAACGTCCCAGCTTGATAGACTGATCCAACCGGTGCAATGTGATCCATGATCTCGCTCTTGCCACCAAAAGCGCCAACAGGAAATCCACCTCCTATTATCTTACCCAAGCAGGTCAGATCGGGCTTCACACCAAAAAGCTCCTGAGCACCCTCAAGAGCAACTCTAAAACCGGAGATCACTTCGTCAAAGATCAAAACAATCCCGCTTTCTTCGGTCATGACACGCAGTCCCTCCAAAAAGCCCTGCTTGGGTGGTATTACTCCCATGTTTCCGGCAACCGGTTCAAGAATGACGCAGGCTATCTGGCCTCCTGCCGCCCCAATCGTCTCTCTAACCGTGTCCAAATCATTATAGGGCAGGTTGATAGTGTCACTTGCTGAACCTTTAGTGACCCCTGGACTGTCCGGAAGCCCCAGGGTAGTCACTCCTGAGCCAGCCTTGCTGAGCAGGCTGTCGGAATGACCGTGGTAGCAACCCTCAAACTTTATTATCTTCTCTCTCCCCGTATACCCTCTTGCTAATCTTATGGCGCTCATGGTTGCTTCCGTCCCCGAACTCACCATTCGCACTTTTTCAATGGAAGGAACTACCTCAACAATTTTCTTGGCCAGCTGCACCTCAAGCTCCGTGGGAGCTCCAAAAGAAGTACCATGGGTTATGGCTCGGCCCACCGATTTGACTATCTCAGGGTGAGCATGTCCTACAATCATCGGACCCCATGAAGCCACATAGTCAAGATACTGATTTCCGTCTGCATCGTAGAGGTATGCACCATGGCCACGCTCTATAAACAGTGGATCCAATTTCACAGATTTGAATGCGCGAACGGGACTGTTTACCCCTCCAGGAATGTATTTTTGAGCCTGCTGAAACAAGTGATGAGAATGTTCTGTTCTCATTGATTCGCCTCCTGGGATTCAGAGAAGATGATAGAGCATTGGGGAAAAATAGGAAATGCGGGCATTGCACCCTTTAATGCCGCATCTCCTCACTTTTCACTGATGTTCACTTTTCCTGTTGACCTGGTTGCTTCCACAATTCAAGCATCAAAATATTTCATGCTTGTTTTCTTGTATTCCCTTGTGCTAAAAAGCAGCTGATAATCGTTGATCCCTGTCTGGTGCGCGATCTTCTCGGCAATTCGCTTGCATTCATCCGTACTTCTCGCATGCACCATTGCGTACAGGTTATATGGCCACTGAGGTAGAACCGGTCTTTGATAGCAGTGGCTCACCTCGGAAAAAGAGGCCACAACGGGTCCTATCTTGGCCATGCGTTCGACTGGGACATTCCATACAATCATAACATTGGTGGCAATGCCCGCCCTATAATGCCGAAGAACTGATCCAAATCTTCGAATCAGTCCCTCCTGCTTCCAGACTTTGATTTGGCTTATGACCTGTTCCTCCGAGTACCCAATTCTTCGGCCAATCTCAGCAAAAGGAGCGCTCTTGAGTAAGATATCTTCCTGCAATTCTCTAATCAAGGCTTTTTGCTGTTCTGTAAAGGCCGGTTCTCTCGCCACCGCTCACTCACTCTATTTCTTGACTGTTTAGAACTTAAAATCAACGCTTATCTTAAAGAGGTTTATCGCAGGCAGATTAAGCAGCTCTGTTACGCCTGATTCCGTCTTGATCTCTTCTATAACCTCAGTTAATCTCTGTTCATCTCTGGCAATCAGCGTAAACCACAGATTGAATTCGTGCTCACGGCCATAGTTGTGAGTAACCTCAGGATAACGATTGACAATAGCTGCAACTTCATCCAAGCGTTGTCCGGGCACTCGCATCGCACATAAGGTGCTTTTGTACCCCAGCTTCTGGGAATCAAAAACGGCGCCCGTGCGCCTGATAATGCCTGATTCTTTTAGACCATTGATCAGCTCAATCACGGCGCGCTCGGTCATTTTCAACCTGCGCCCAAGTTCTTTGAACGGCCTGGACGTGATCGGAAATCCGGCCTGAATCCGATCAAGCAAATCTCTTTCGTTTTCAGTCAGCACTCTGTCTTTAGCTGGTTTCCCTGCGTTGGGTGGCTTTAGGTTCATATATACAGTAGGGTTCTTCTCCTAGATAATCCCCGGTCAAAGTATAAGCTCTTGCGCGGCAACCGCCGCAGACTTTCTTATATTCGCAAATCCCGCATTTTCCTCTAAGTTTGTCATAATCCCGCAGATCAACAAATATTGGCGACTCTTCCCAGATCTGCCGGAAAGGCTGTTCCCGCACATTCCCGCAATCCAGTTCAAGATAGCCGCAGGGCTGAACCTGTCCGGAATGCCCAATAAAGCAGAAAGAAATACCGCCCAGGCAACCCCTGGTCATTGCCTCCAGTCCGTGCGTCTCCCTGGTTATCTTGATGCCTTCCTGTTTTGCTCTTTGCCTCATGATCCGGTAGTAATGCGGTGCACAGGTGGCCTTTAAATGAAGAGGCACATTACGCTGTTTTTCATAGAACCAGTTGAGAACCTTCTCATAATCTTCTGGAGGAATCTCTTCCTCTTTGAGCTCTTTGCCTCGCCCGGTTGGAACCAGTAGAAAAATGTGAAGCGCATCAGCCTCGAGCTCAATCGCCAGCTCCAGAATACTCTCAACGTCGGCCAGATTCCTTCTAGTAATTGTCGGATCGATCTGTATGCCTATGGCCTCCTCTTTGAGATGTTTGATCCCTTCCAAGGCAGCCTCGAACGAACCCGAGGTTTGTCTGAACTCGTCGTGAACTTCAGGGCTGGCACTTTCCAGACTAATAGCCACCCTTTGGACTCCTGCCTGGCGAAGGTTCTTTGCAACCGACGAGGTTATCAAAGTACCGTTGCTCCCCATTACAACACGGAAACCTTTCTTGGTTCCGTAAGCAGCGATGTCGAAGATGTCAGCCCTGAGCAGCGGTTCACCGCCAGTAAGGATAAGGATGGGGCTGCTGAAACTGCTTATTTCATCGATAAGGTCGAAAGCTTCTTCAGTCGTAAACTCCCCGGGCAATGGTTTTTCAACCGCCGAGGCCCTGCAATGAACACACTTCAAATTGCAAGCCCCCGTTAGCTCCCAGGCAATCAACCGTAGCCGGCGCCCAGCAGCCAAATGAAGTGAGTCAGTATGTGAGTGTACATAGTCCTTTTGATGGCCTGGATCCTTCTGGCTGGAATTTGAACCTACTTTAGCCATCTCGCAACATCCTTAGCATGATAAGTTAAGATAATATCCGCTCCGGCTCGCTTAATCCCAGTGAGAGATTCGAGCACGATTTTTTCCTCATCAATCCAGCCTTTCGCAGATGCTGCCTTAACCATTGAGAATTCGCCACTGACGTTGTATGCAGCCACTGGGTAGCCAAATTCATCCTTGACTTGCCTAATAATGTCCATAAAGGCGAGGGCTGGCTTGACCATCACCATGTCAGCGCCTTCCTCAATGTCCAAAGCCACTTCACGCAGGGCCTCAAGAGCGTTAGCCGGATCCATTTGATATGAGCGGCGATCACCGAATTGCGGAGCAGAATCAGCTGCCTCCCGGAAGGGCCCGTAGAAACTGGAAGCATATTTTGCTGCATAGGACATTATTGGAGTCATCTCGTAGCCGTTCTCATCCAGAGTGCTCCTTATGGCGGCAACCCGCCCATCCATCATGTCCGAGGGCGCTACAATGTCAGCACCGGCTTCTACGTGCGATAATGCAGTCTTTGCCAGCAACTCCAAAGTCAAATCGTTATTGATCTGATTATCCGTGATGACACCGCAATGACCATGACTCATATACTCGCATAGACAGACATCGGTAATGATCAAAAGGTCAGGCACTTCCTTTTTGATAATCCTTATTGCCTCTTGAACTACTCCATCTTCATCATAGGCGCCTGAGGCGGCTTCATCCTTTTTTTCCGGCAGTCCGAAAAGGAGTATTCCTGGTATACCCAGCTCATAGACTTGTTCCGCCTCTTTGACAATCCTGTCCGAGGAAAAGTGGTAATTGCCGGGCATAGAAGAAATCTCTCTTTTTATATCTTGCCCATAAATAACAAAAAGAGGATAGATTAGGTCCTCGATTTGCAGATTGATTTCACGGACAAGTTTCCTTAGCCCCTCTGACTTTCTCATTCGCCGAGGTCTGTAAGCAGGAAAGTACATGTGACCACTTCCTTGACAATAACTGAATAGAACTATGGATTAGAACTCCAGCTCTTGTTCGCTTGTTTCGCTCGCTGGTCCCATTTCGGCCTGCTCTTCTGCACGGCTTTCCCTGGGAGCAATGTGGTCAACCAGCCTCCTAAAGTGCACAAGAGCAAGACCCAGAATTATAAGCAGAGCTATTGGATAGACTACCTGCATTATGTTGGCCGCCCACCAAAAGAACTGGAGATACCAAGGTTGTGCTCCAACCTGCAATTCAATCACCTCCCATGGACCAGTTTCTATGAAACAATCCCAAGAAAGCTGTGACCTAAGTCTCGCAAAAGAGCATTTAGGTATGGAAACAGAACAGATGCGTAACGTCCTGTTTGGGCATACCACTAAATTATCCAGCAAAGAATATGAAAAAGCAACTGGGGTTTTTAGCCCCCTCTAATGGGGGCCCCAGTTCCAACGCCACAATCAGTTGGCAGTCTTCGTTGAATCAGTCCTTCGCTAAAGACAGGTGAGTGCGACATTACATAATTGTATATGAGACCCAGTGAACACTGAGTCGAGATTGATGACCCGAAGAGAATTTTGACACAAGAATTGTCCGCGCCGGTTGTTTTCTATACGCCGACGATGATTTTGGTCAACTTGGCCTGATCATCCTGTTGTCAGTGCCGGCGGCGAGCCTAGAAGTGTTAATCTCACGCCCAGCTACCACGGTGCAACAAGCATTGCAGAACCTCCTGGTTGCCTTAATCGCTCCAATCATGATTGTGCTAGGACGATCATCTTGACTGGGAGAGTGTTCCCAGCAGCATTGAGGGAAAGCTTTGAAATATGGTTTCAAGAGGTGATATTGTCCGCGGATTTCTTCCAGGTGTTTCTGTCTATTTTCATCTCCCTTGTTGTGATCGATCTTGGATTGCTTTTGACCACGTTGGTTCGCTTCAAGCGCTGTCGGTTGTATCTCGATTGAGAGAAGGTTTCTGCTCCAAGAGAGAGCGTACCAGCGCCCCCTTGATGCAGTTTGTGGGTGAGGTTGAGGCACCTGACATCCACAGCGGACTGGGCATTGTTATGAATTCCAAGTAGGTTCTGCCAAGATCATCGATAATGACAGAAGTACTATAATGTCGTCTTGTTATATGGGGCACACCATATCATGTGTTGGGCCCCATGGCAGATACAACATGATAAGTACACCGAACGCATATTCAACTAAAGACCTTTTTCATCACTGTTTGTGGTACGGTTGACAAATAGTTGACTCCCACAAAAAAGAGGACCCATTTCTGAGTCCTCTTATCCCCTGAACTGGTGGAGATGATGGGATTTGAACCCACGACCTCTTGCATGCGAAGCAAGCGCTCTCCCACTGAGCTACATCCCCGGGTCAAATACAAAAGCAAAAGTGCCGGCCTGCCGCAGGCGGGCAAAATGCAAAATTGAAATCCAAAATCAAAGCCGATAGTCGGGCAAATAGGGCTCTCCAAGATTCTAATGCCTGTTTGTGATTATGAAAAGCGTTTCACTATACTTTCACTATAAATTGTTTGAACAGATGACTTGGCCTCTGGTCTAAGATTCCAAGAAGCAATCGCTCTGGCCAGTCTTTCAAAGTTCTTTGAGATCAATTATACAACTCTTGCGCCCCAGTTCACAGGATCCTTCTTGGACCGCTACTAATATATTTCAAAAAGCGAATTGCTATTTCTTGGCGAATGGACTTCCAGAAAGCGTTGAGGCGTCAGGCAAATGTAGTGTTCTTTTTTGCTCATTGATAAAGGAAGAAACACCAGATTTAGCAGGGGATAGAGATATCCCACACGCAGCAGCTATTACCGACTCATAGATGAACTAGTACCTGAGTCGTTTTTTCTTCTTTTCGGTTATTGGCAGTATTCAAGTCACAAATTGCGAATTGTTTGAACTAGAGCATGTAATAATAGTTTCAACAGGAACGTTCGGCGCAAAAAACGCTTGCAAAATGTCGGTTCTTCTTACGACCAAGACCACCCATACAACAGTTGATGCACAGTCACGAGAGACGGTAAATGTAAACACCGATGCCGCCCCGAACAAAGAACTTTCCATCAAAATACACGCCGATCAACAGATAGTTGCTGAGAGACCCGTGTACTTTGACTATCAAGGTATGTGAAGCGGTGGACACATTAGTTTTTGATCCCAATCGTCCCTGGTTAGCGATTTCCCAACCGCAG
>CAYFXD010000051.1:0-18151 GCA_964347095.1 uncultured Actinomycetota bacterium
CCACCACGCCTGCTTCTCCCTTGGGATCTTGCCTGGGACCGTAGACATTTGAGTATCTTAACGCTGTGAAGTTCAATCTGCCGCTGTCCGAATAAAGCTGAAGATAGTGTTCAACGCTGTGCTTTGATATCCCATATTCAGAGATCGGCTTGATACTGTGTTCTTCGGTGATAGGAAGATGATCAGGTTCTCCGTACACAGCAACCGAAGATGCATAGACAATCTTCCTCGCTCCCACTTCAGCTGCACTGACCATGACGTTCAGACTACCGATTATATTGGTTTCTCCATCAAAGACAGGATCTTCTGCCGATTTTCGAACATCAATCTGTGCAGCGTGATGGTTGATAATCTCAGGTTTCTCTATCCTGAGGATGCCCTCAACTGCAGCTTTGTCTCTAATATCCGCCTCATAGAGTTTTGCGTCAGGACTGCAGTTCTTTCGACTTCCGGTAGAGAGATTGTCGATGATAGCCACTTGATGTCCGGCTTCAACCAATCCATCCACTAGGTTTGAACCGATAAATCCAGCCCCACCCGTCACCAGCACCTTCATGTCACGTTTTCTCCATCCCTGCATGCATTGCCGTGCTTGCCGATCACTCCAAATAATAATACAACAATTAAGAGGCTGCCACGAGCGCAGCAGCCTCCTAAAGATGGATCATTATGAAACCTGTGCTATTCTTGCCTTTTCACTCCCCACAAGAAATATGCAAAATCGTTGGATTCTTCAACGAGTCCCAGGTAAATATGGGCGCCCACGGTCACTATAAAGAGCCACATGATCAAGAAATGGATCATTCTCATGACCCCAAGACCGCCGACCCACAAATTGAGCGTAGCGAAAAAGGAGACACCGGGCCAGTAGAGAGCAAAACCACTGATTGCCTCTAAGACCAGCAAGAGCGCCCAGAAATCATATGTTATCTTCTGCAGCGGATTGAACTTGGCTGTCTTGGGATGCGTTCTTCTGAGAAACAGATAGTACTTGAGGATCTCGAGAAAAGTCCCTCTGTTCTCCTTCTGAGGGAAAAAGTTCCCAATATCGCGTCCGCCGACAAGGGCCCAATAGCCCCTAACCACCACTACAAAAACAAGCACATACATGGTAATGAAGTGGATTTGGCGCATTGTTCCCATCCAGCCCGCCCAAAAGACATAGTGAATATACAGCCCGGACAACAGCAGAAGGCCCATGCTTAAGAGGTGGATCCAGTGCATCGCTATTAACGCCGCAGGATATTTTTCCTTCACAGAGGCCACCCCCTATCGGACCTTGAATTTGAGTATTTTGTTTGTTTTCGGTTCAATCACGTGAACGCAGCAGGCAATTCACGGGTCAAACGATCTCAGAACCCGTAACACCTCGATCGGCCGTTCTACATCCACAACGGGAGTGTCAATCAATGCCTCTTCCAAAGGACCCCGGTCCCCCTTCTCGTTCCGAGGACAGAAGTTCCAGGTGGTAGGCGCGACCACTTGATAATTCTTTATCTTCTTTCCGGATATCTCATTCCAGTGAGCAAGGGAGCCACGAGGCGCCTCAGTCAGACCTATGCCCGATGCACTGCTTGGGATCTCATAGGAAGCATATGTCTTGGCCTTGCCTTCGTCCACAAGCTTGACCAACTCATCAACCCACTCGACCATGGCATCCGCAACCATCTTGCACTCCAGCGCACGAGCTGCATGGCGGCCCAAGCTCGAAACCAGCACTTGCGGCTTGCCGGCTACGCCTAGTTTCTCCAGAGTGCTGTCAATCAACTCGACGGCAGTCTCATCGCCTCGGCCGTAGGCAACAACCATCCTGGCAAGAGGCCCAACTTCCATCGGTCTTTCTTCAAGCGTTGGCGATTTGCTCCAAGAATACTTCTTCTCAGTATCGAGTTTCGTGTAGTCAGACTCGGTAACGCCTTTGCTTGGATTGAGATCATTGCTGTCATCTGTATACCAGGAATGGGTAACGTACTCTTTGACATCCTCAGGCTTTGCGTCCTTGACATCTGTTATCTTCCCACCAAAAACTGCACCTCTTGGCAGCAGTTGCTTGGTCGGCTCACCGCTTTCGTCAGGAAAGACGCCCCAGGAAAGATAATTGCCATAGCCACCGCCAATTCCAGCATAATCAATATAGGATGGAGCAATGGCCAGCACATCCGGAATGTAGGCACCGTCAACCCATTCCTGGAGCTCCATTATTCGATACTTGAGCTCGGCGATCAATGCAGAAGTCAGTGTCGTGGTTATTCCGCCGGCGACCCAGCCCTGACTTATAGGGGCTCTTCCTACGAGAAGAGCATTCACCTCCGAGGCTCTGGCTTGAATGGGAAGAGCACCCAAATAGTGGGCCGTGGCCAGCAAGTTCACTTCCGGAGACAACTGATAGGCCGGATGGCCCCAGAAGCCATTTGCAAAAAGCCCAAGCTGCCCACTTTCGACGAAGGCTGCCAGTTTTTCTTGCACGGCTTTGAAATCCATGATCTTGGTCCCCACTGTTCTGGCAATTTCTTCGGTCTGAAGCGGATCAGCATCGAGCGCACTTACGACATCCACGTAATCTAACGCAGCAAGATGGTAAAAGTGCAGAATATGAGAGTGGACATAGTTTGCGCCCATGGAAAGGTTTCTGAGTATCCGGCCAGCATCGGGTACATCCACCCCAAAAGAGTCGTCCATTGACAACACTGAGGCATACGCGTGCGCAGTGGGACATACTCCACAGATTCTTTGAGCTATATACCATGCATCTCTAGGATCCCTGCCCTCGGCGATGATTTCAAGGCCCCGAAAAAGAGTCGCACTAGACCAGGCTTCCGTGACTTTTCCGTTTTCAACCTCCACCTCGACGCGATGATGCCCTTCAATTCTGGTAATGGGATCGATGACTACTCTTGCCATTACTTACCACCTCCCTCTTCTGGTCCGCCTTTTCCAAGACGGCCTGTCGCCACCTGCCCAACCAGGTGCACTCCCAGACCGGCCGCAGTAGCGATACCGAGAACGGCCCCAATCGTATCCGCGCTGACATTTCCCACGCCAGGCAGTTTGACCCCGGGGGCACGTTCATAAAGAGGTGTGAATTTGTCCCAAAAATCGGGCTCTGCGCATCCCATGCACGGAGCTCCCGCACCTATGCACCAGTTCACCCTGTTGTTCCATCTGGTTACAGGACACGCAGCATGAGTGTCAGGTCCCTTGCAGCCCACCTTATAGAGACAGTAATCCAGCGCCGCTTCTTCGCTTCCAAACTCTTCCACAAATTCTCCCGCTTCGAAATGCCCTCTCCGTGGACAATCTTGGTGTACTGTGTGACCAAAGAAAGGCACCGGTCGATTTAGATCATCCAATTCAGGGAGTTCGCCCAACAACAGATAGTTGACTATTGTGCCCACTACCCACATATAGTTAGCAGGACATGTGGAGATATTTACGATCTTGCTTTTCAGATCCGGCACTGCACCCATTACCGATTTCGCCTCTGTGGGATTAGGGTCGGCGGCAGGGATTCCACCAAACGAGGCACAGCTTCCTACTGCGATAATCGCAGCTGCATCCTCCGTGACCTCTTTGGTCACATCCAGCCCTGTCTTTCCAGCAATTGTAAGATACACGCCGTCATCGGCTGTGGGGATTGATCCTTCAATGCAGGCAATGTATTTGCCCTTGTTCTGAGTTATGCTGTCTCTGAGGCTCTTTTCTGCCTGTTCGCCAGCGGGAGTCATCAACACATCCTGATAGTCTAAACTTATCGTATCGAGAACGAGCTCAGCGACGGAAGGATTGAAGGTCTTGGCCAGCTGCTCGATGTCGCCGCTGCACGATGCCATGCCGAGCCAGACAACAGGCGGACGAGCCGCCGCATCTTCAAGAGCGGCTGCGATCTGAGGGATATGGAGCTCTGAAAGCCCCAACATAGCAGCAAGACTTCCACAATACTTAAGAAAGTCCCGCCTTGAGATTCCGTAAGGAGACAGCTTCTTGTACAACTGTTCTTGCATCAATTTCCTCCTCTCAAAGTGTGAATCCCAGTACGACAGATGCTACTTGACCACCCCCTCTACCCCTTGCTATGACGATATTCAGCAATAGTAGGAACTGCGAATTGCTTTCTTGCTACATATTCATTCTCGGAATCCCGAATCAAACCAGATTCTAAACTAAGTGCTTACAACAATAATCCGCATTCTCCTGCTTATTTCCATCGTTTTTTTTGCCCAAAGTCAAAGCCTGGACCTTGCGATCCAGGCTTTCAAGTTTAATGCCCTAACAGCTCTTCGCGCACTTGCATACGCTGGAGGCTTTCTTCGAGATCTTTTTGATCTTCACCGTCATCTCCTCCTTTGGTGAATCTTACTATGAAATGCCGACTCTTCACTTCTGCACTTCCGGAGATTTCAATCAGCGCAGTTGATTCCCGCGATTACCCCACGTCAAATAGGAAACATTTGATCGGGTCTGCACTTTTTTCCCCATTATAGCACTCGGCCCTGTATCTGCAACCCCCTCTGCATTCTTCCAAGAATCTACAGTCACAGTCCAGTTCAGACAGGTGCATCCGCGGTAGATTCAGCCAACATTTCTTAAGTCCCTGCCCGATGTTACCACCAGACGAGTTCTCGTAGAAACCACACTTGGTAAACGCGCCAGTGCTCTTCACACAACCTAAGTGAGCCCCGCAGACAAAGTCACCAACAGAATCATGAATCTCAGCCCCAAACTGCAAAGGCATTATAGACTTCACCTCATCTAGAGGCGGTAGTAGCTGTTCATTATGGGCCAGTCTTCCTGTTTTGCTCGGAACATCTATAGACCATGAGAGCGCATCAAGGTCGTGGACCAGCTCCGCTAGGTCCGCAAACTCCCGATAGTTCTGTGCATGAATCATCGATGCGATAGAGATAGAAATGTCGTATGTTCTCAGAAGCTGTAGGTTCTCCAGGCTTTTTTGAAAGGATCCTTTGCCGCGCAGATAGTCATGCCCATCCTCCAAGCCATCCAAAGAAACCTGCACCTCGTCAAAGTTATTGTTGAAGACAAACTCTTCATTAACTAGAGTTGCATTGGTTAGTAGAATCGAGCGAAAGCCTCTGCCTGCCATCAGCCGATTAATATCCCCAAATCTAGGATGCACAAGCGGCTCTCCACCCGAGATAATTAATCTCAGGCCGCCCATTTCCTCAAATTGTTCAACAATCTTTGAAATGCTTTGCAGGTCCAAGTCAAGTGGCCGGGATTCTCCCTGATAGCAATGCTTGCATGCGAGATTGCACGATTCGGTGACCTCGACCAGCAGATAGCGCAGGGACGGCGTCATGTTGATCCCGACATCATTGGCTCTGAATACAGGCTTTTCAGAAAGAAAGGCTATTCCCTCATCCAGAATGTACTCAAGAAACTCCGAATCGGGCTTGAGCTGAGATAGCTGCGACATGCCATCACATCGCTTTAACAAATCAAGCGTGCTCTGGTCAATCTCATAGAGTGAATCATTGCCGGTTTTGTAGACCACCGGCATCTCCAGCTGCTTAATATAGACATCATTTCCAAGCACAAGATATTTGTGATCATCCAGGCTGGTATCCGGCAATTTGCTCAACCGAGATTACCCCATTCTTCAACAGTCCCACCAGCATCTTGAAGGCGGCACATTCTAATCTCTCTTCATCAGGTTTGTAGAAATCACATTTTGTGCAGATCAGCTCAAAGAAATCTTCCTTGCGCCACTCCCCCAAAGGCCTTCTTAACCTTTCTTGAAGCATGCTATTGTCCATTGTTTGCTCAACCCTCCGTTGGCCTTCTTATTTGCTCCTTCACTAGCATATCACTTATTGGATATTTGTTTTATAGGGCGCCGAAAACAAGAACGGTTGGAAGCCCCCCCCAAAGATGCTGCGGCGCGCTCCAATTTTATATCTGTGCAAGAGTCCATAGGTTCGGCAGTTTTCGCAGTTTATGAGGGAAGCAGTATACATTCAATGCAGATCAAGTCAATAACGGTGCATACATTAAGTAACGCGTAGATGAAGAATTGCCCGATCAGGGATATCAGGTGATTTGTTTTAGGTACTCAGGATAGCGGATCTTATCTAGTTTTTCATAGATGCTTCTGCCAAGCTTTTCTTTGACCAGAAGAGACTCAATTTTGTTGTCGGTCATTCGAATTCTTTCGCTCATCTTCTTCAAAAAAAGCCAGGCTAGCATCGGGCTCTCTTCAATCATTGTCTGCAAGTCCCGGTCGGTGATCAGTTTGGTGATCACTTCGCCAACAGCAGTAGCAGTTGCTGAGCGTGAGCCATAATCAAAAATGGCCATTTCTCCAAAATAGTCATTCTTGCTCAGAACACCCAAGATGACAGTTACTTTCTTCTGGCCTTTCTTTGATTCTCTGGTTAACTTTACCTGCCCCGCTTTGATCAGATGCATCGCTTTACCAGGGCTGCCTTCTTTGAAAATTATCTGTCCATTCCCAAATCTTTGAATCTGTCCTGTCTTCTCTTTCGTTTGTACTTTCAACTCATGTCACCTATTTTGATTCTCTGTCTCTTAACTACCTTGACAAAAGCCTTCACTACATCAGGATCAAACTGAGTTCCCGCCTTCTCCTGCAGCTCTTTGATGGCTTTGTCAACTTCATAAGCAGAACGATGAGGCCTCTCAGACGTCATGGCTTCAAATGCATCCGCGACCGCGATAATTCGGGCGCCCAAAGGTATCTCATTACCCTTGGCTCCTTCAAGATATCCAGTCCCATCGTATTTCTCGTGATGAGCTATAATAATCGGCAATATGTCCTCCAACATCTCAATTGGCTGGATTATTTGTGCGCCAGTGTATGGATGCATCTTAATTACCATATATTCCTTCTGTGTCAACTTTCCTGGCTTGTCAAGAATATGATCAGGAATTCCAATCTTTCCAATATCATGCAAAAGAGCGGCGGTCTCAATTGAGGTCTGTTCCTGGGTTGACAACTTCATTTGTTCGGCAATTGCTGCAGCATAATTGGCGACGCGCTCTGAATGGCCTCTAGTGTAAGCATCCTTTGCGTCAATCGCCGCTGCTAGCGCAGCTACAGTACTTATGAAATTGCGCTGCGACTTCCTAAAGAGTCGCAGGTTCTGAATTGCAAGAGCAGCGATGTCGCTGATTATCTGGAGTACGTGCAAGTTGTCTCGAGTAAATTGCCGGTCGCTTGCAACATTCGTTGTAATGATCACTCCAATTGTTTCACCGTCATATTTTAGTGGCACGCAGAGGCAGGATTTAATTTTCGCTCTGTTCAGGGCGCTCAGCAACTCCGAATCTCGCGGACGTTCTGCATCCAGAATCAAGGGCTCGCCAGTTTGTGCGACCCAGCCACCGATGCCCTCTCCTAGCGGCAATTTCACATCCCCTGAGATGCGCTCGCTTAGGCCCTTTGCAGCAACAAGAGAAAGCTGTTTACCACTTTCCATCAACATCAATGCAGCTGAATCCGCCTTTAAATAGTTCATCGCACGCTCGGCAATAAACTCTGTGATTTTGTTGACGCTTAGACCTTCCGTGAGGTTTTGGCTTATTTCCAAAACCATAGCCAATTCTGCGACCTTATCTTGGAGTTGGGTGCGTGTCTCATCCAGTGCCTCGACTATCTCCGAAAGCGAATGAAGGAGTCTCTGAGACTTCAGCTTTTTCGCCCCTTTTCGGCGCAAATCTTGACTTACACCGTTCAAATTGTGCACCAGTTCTTGCAGCGCCTTTTCGTAAGTGCGAGGGACCGATGTGCCGGTCCTTTTGGTCTTTAATGTCTTCTGGTTCGTACCCATGTCGATCTGCTTGCCTCTTTCTGCTTTGCGATCGCATATGTCAGTCAGCTATAGAATGTTCTTGTCAACCTCTTTGATGGTCTTGACCATTTTTAGCTTTGCTATCTCTCTTGACTGCTTTTCTCTTGCTTGTTCGCTTCCAGATTCCTCTAGAACTCGATTCACAACATTGAGCAATGCATTAGGATTGAATGGTTTGGCGACAAAATCATTGATTCCGAGCTCCCAGCCCCTGATTTGGCTTTCCTCTTCAGCACAGCTAGTGAGCATGACTACGGGAAGATCTGTTGTGTCGTTGTTGCGCCTGATGCGCTTCAGCACTTCAAAACCGTCCATACGTGGCATAATAATGTCTAATAAGACCAGATCAGGCCTTTCTTCTTCGATCATTTTGACTGCCTCTGCTCCGTCCTCAGCCTCAATAACCGTGTAGCCTTCCAGTTCCAGGTTCACCCTTACTAAGCGCCTGACAATTCTGATATCATCGACTACCAGGATTGTTGCTTCGCTCGCTTCTTTCGCCCTCATTAGATTTCCTTTTTTCCCTCGCTAGACCGCACGCTTGCTTTCCCATCAGCCGTATAGAACTTCACAGAGCGACCCTGTTCTCCCCCGACATCCTCACCAGCTATTGTGATTCGTTCGTAGTCTAGAATGGTCTTTATTGCCATCACATTTGTTGGACCAATGTTATTCACAAAGCTTTTACTCCCCCTAAACATATTAGCCCCTCCAACTATCTTGGCTATTAAGCTGTCTTTATCAGCGCCTTTTCTTTCAAGCGCTTCAATCATGTCTCTTATTGCTATATCGGCAAATTTGCCGCAATCATTACTTTTTCGTGCTTCTGTATTCCGCTCAATCTTGCTGCTCGATGGAAGCATGATGTGAGCAACCGCCCCAACCTTGAGCCTGGGTTCATAGAGAAAAACGGCGATGCAGGACCCAAGGGCCTTACAGTTAAAAACCGTTGTCCCGTTTGCAACCTTTATTTCGCCGATTCCAACATCCAGCTCATTCATGACCATCAGGAAGCCTCAATTTGCGCAATATCTTTTCGATGGAACGACCATCCGGAATGAAGAACATTGTGCCCCTGACCTTTTTTTTGGTCTCTATTAACTCCGTCTCAACCAAAACCGCCTCATCTGCCTGAAGATTGGTCTCGATCACAATGGCATCGACCACTGCTCCAAGCATGTCGCACGAAATTTCTGAAGGAGAAGCCAATGCCGCTAATCCAAGGAACTTTGACAAAGCACTAAGATAGGACGCAGCCAGAATGCCAGCGGTCTGCCTCAACAGTTCTTTGCCGCTTTCATTGAGGACATCCTCATTTCCTTTGGCGCTTCTTCCCCAAAGCAAATTTACAATTTCAATTGCGTCCCTGAGGGGTACCAAGAATAGTATGCTTCCAGAGATATCACCCAGGATAGGCGTGTACATGCCCACCGCCAGTGTTTGAGGTCCATCATATATGGTGGTCAAATCTGGAAAAGGGATGATCGATACCTTTGGAACTTGAATCAGGATCTTCTTTTGCAGCAGTTGCGAAAATGCTGTTGCTGCATGGCACGCACCGATATTGGCAATTTCTCTCAATGCATCCTTTTGAAGCTCAGTTAATGTTTGGGTTTTCATATATCCTTCCTTTCACTTTTCCTCTCTTTTGGCCATTTGCAGGTATATTGCGAACATCGAGAATAAGGGCGACTTTTCCGTCTCCCAGAATGGTGGCTCCACTGAGTCCCTGAATAGATTGCAAAGCCGGATTCAATGGTTTTATGACCACGTCTTGTTGAGACAGTATCTCGTCTGCGCCAAACCCGCGTTTTCTCCCTTCAAATTCGGTGATGACAACAGGAAACACTGCTGCGTTTTCCTTCACAGAGGAACTATGTGCAAGAAGTTCACCGAGGTGAGCGACCTCGATTACGTCATCGTGAATGTCTAGGACATCTTTGCCATTAACTAATTTGAGCTCAGTCGGGCTGATCCTGACCACTTCTGCGACATTCTTTAGCGGAATCGCATACGTTGCATCCTCAACTCTGACCAGAAGAGCTTTGATAATAGCAAGCGATGGCGGTAGTTTGATGATGAATCTTGTCCCAAGACCTGGTTCTGATTGGACAAGTAGAGTCCCGCCTAGCGCGATGGTCTTGGCCTGGACTGCATCTACGCCTACACCTCTGCCGCTTAGTGCCGTTGCCCGCTTGACACTGGTAAATCCAGGCAAACAGACAAGCCTGATTGCTTCCTCTTCACTCATGTTTTTCGCTTCATCTTGGGAAATAAAGCCATTTTTGACCGCGGTTTCTCTTACTTTGACAGGATCGATTCCTTTGCCGTCGTCACTGACTTCAATGACCGCTCCCTCTTTCTCTCTTTGCGCGACAAGGTGAATCTTGCCAGCGCGTGGCTTACCTATTCTTTCTCGTTCCTCAGGAGTTTCGATACCATGCGCCACAGCATTCCTTAACAAATGAACCAGAGGCTCACCGATTTCATCCAATATGGTTCTGTCCAGTTCGATGTCCGAACCATCCAGGGTAAATTCGACTTCTTTGCCCATTTCTTTTGCCATGTCTCGAACCATTCTGGGAAATCGGTTAAAGACTTCTCCAACGGGAACCATCCTTAGCTGCATAACCTCATGCTGGAGATCTCCCAAGACTGCTCTTACACGGTCAAGTGTTTCAGACACATCGGGCGATTCGAATTTGCTCTCCAATTGATCTAAACGAGCTTTGCTGATCACAAGTTCTCCCACCAGGTTGGTTAGATTATCCAAATGCTGTAACCTTACCCTAATAGTAGTTCTCAGACGAGTTTGTTCAGGATCGATTTCTTCATTCTGCGAGGCGCTTTCTCCCTTGGACTTCCGACGCTCTTCGTTTTTCTTTTCAAGCAGCTTGATCTTCCCTGTCTCACCAGCACAGACCTCTTCTAATTCAACAATTATCTGTTTCATATCTACTTCTTCTGAGGGAACATCACTGCCTATCTGATTCAGCAGAGCCTGCACCAGATCAGCTGCTTTGAAAAGGAGATTCACGACAGGAGGGGTAACTTCGATCTCCTTCTTTCTCACCCTGTCCATCAAGTTCTCTGTCTTATGTGCTAGTTCTGCCATGTCATCAAAGCCCAAAGTAGCAGCCATCCCTTTTAAGCTGTGTACTACTCTGAAGATCTCCTCTAGCACTTCCGTGGCGTTTGGATCCATCTCCAAAGCTAGAAGCTGATCATTGAGGATCTGTAGTAGCTCAGCCGCTTCGTCTTTGAACAGTCCAACATACTTAGACATGTCATCCATCAATTACTGCTCCTCCCCAGCGACGGCTTTTACAATTTCTTCGAGAACTTTCTCCAGACTCACGACTTTGTCGGCGCACCCTCTGCTAATCACCGTAGCCGACATACCATATACAACGCACGACTCACGGTCCTGTGCTAGAGTTTTTCCTTTGACTCGTTTGATCTCACTCATACCCTCTGCTCCATCATGGCCCATACCAGTGAGAACAACCCCTACGCTCCCAGGACCATAAATCTCTGCTATCGACTTCATCATTCTATCTACGCAAGGCCTTAATCCGTTCTGAGGTGGCCCTTGGTCCAGTTTTATGATCTCAGCGATATTCGATTTAGGTCTGTCTACCGTCAGGTGAAATCCCCCCGGTGCAATATATGCGACTCCGTTTTGCACGATTTCTCCATGCTCACCTTGCTTGACTCTCAACTTGCTCGCTGCATCAAGCCGGCTGGCAAGAGATTCCGAGAAACCAACAGGTAGATGCTGCACTATAAAGACCGGATAGGCAAAATCATCGGGCAATGTGTTCATAATCGACTCCAAGGCAGGCGGTCCGCCGGTTGATGTGCCGATTGCTACCGCCTTTTTGCCGAGCGTGTATTTCCTCTTCTTGATCCGCGCGACCCTGATCCGTTTCGAACCCACAACATTCTTTAAATCAACTTGCAAAGCCATGCTAACCTTGGCCAGAAGCTCCTCTCTAAGCTTGTGCACACCACCAGCGCTTCGAAGAGGCTTGACAATAAAATCAATTGCCCCCAAGCTCAGAGCATCAAAGACGGTCTTCGGATCATCCAGGCCGGACAGCATAATAACTCTAGTCGGCTGTTGATTCATTATTCTTCCAAGGGTCTCGATTCCACCCATGTGCGGCATTGCCACGTCGAGCGTAACAACGTCAGGCTCCCAAGAGGCGAGTTTTTTCAACGCATCTTTCCCGTCTACCGCCTTCTTGATTTCGATTGGCACTTCATTTGATGACAGGATTTCATTCATAATCACGCGGATTAGAGCGGAATCATCGACAATTAGGACCTTAGCTGCTTTTGGCACCATTTGTTCCTTTCTTCAAAACTAATAGCACTACTTGGAAATAGTGTAAGAAGATAATGCTTGTTTGACCTTGTCAAGAACGTCCTCGGGGACAAAGGGTTTCACCACATAGTCATAGGCCCCGGCTTCCAGCGATTCCTTCACCAGCTGCTGTTGGCCCATCGCACTGACCATTAATATCTTTGCCTCAGGACTGGCCTTGATTATCTTTCTTGCCGCTTCCACGCCGCTCATCTCAGGCATGATGACATCCATCGTCACCAGGTCTGGCTTTTTATCCTTGTATTCTTCGACAGCTTCCTTGCCATTGCAGGCTTCACCGACGACCTGATAGCCAGCCTCTTCCAGAATCTGCCTAAGGATGAGTCGCATAAATCTTGCATCATCAACCAAAAGAACCCTAGCTTTCATCTCCTACCTCTTTCTTGTCAACGGTCCTAGATATGAACTTCTTGTGCCTGCTTTTGAATTTCTTGGACATCCTGACTGCTCATAATTTTGCCTAGATCGAGCAGGACGATTAAGCGCTCGTCCAGCCTTCCCACCCCAGCCAACAAGTTCTGCTTCTCTACCTGGAGAAAGATGTCAGGAAGATTCTTTATCCTTTTGACATCCAGATGCAGCACGTCAACTGCTGCGTCCACTTTCAATCCCAGCAATTGTTTGTCAACTTCAATAACCACAATCCTGGCTTCCGCAGGATATCCATGATTCTGCAGACCCAGCCGTTTTTTTAGGTTTACAATTGGGATTATCTCTCCTCGCAGGTTTATGATACCCTCAACCGTTGAATTCAACTCCGGGAGAGGTGTCACCTCACAGAGATTGATTATTTCCTTGACTTGATTAATCTCTATTCCGTATTCCTCATTGTCCAGCTTAAACAACACTACCTGCACTTCGCCCGATTCTTCTCGCATCATGTATCACCAACTTGTCCCGTCGTCGTTACACTTTGAACTTTTCAACTACTTGGGTCAGCCGTTGCGCCATATTTGCTAGTTCCTGGGCTGATGCCGAGATTTCCTCCATAGAGGCTGTTTGCTGTTCGGTGGACGCAGCTGCTTCCTCGGTCCCCGCAGCGCTCTGTTCTGCAACTGAAGCAATCTCGCTCACTGACCTATCAACCTGCTCACCGTTCTCAAGCTGGAAACGCATTTCATCAGAGATGTTCTTGGCAAGGCTTGCTGCTTCATTCACAGCCTCAATAATTTTATTCAGAGCCTCTCCTGCATGATTTGCAATCGTTGTACTTGCCGACACCTCAGTGCTTATCTCCTCCATCGCTCCCACTGCATCTTTTGTCTCTGACTGGACTTCTCTTATTAGATCAGCGATTTTCTCAGCAGCATTTGCAGATTCTTCAGCCAGTTCTCTCACTTCTTCGGCAACAACGGCAAAGCCTCGGCCATACTCACCCGCTCTTGCTGCTTCGATTGCCGCATTCAGGGCCAGGAGGTTTGTCTGATCAGCAATATTGGTAATAACATTAACGATGGTTCCGATCTCAGCTGACCTTGAGTCTAATGACTTGACCGCCGACGCCGAACTTGTAATGACACCTTCAACCTTGTTAATCTTCTCTATCGTCTGCCTAACCGCTTTCTCTCCTTCTTGAGCAACTTCTTCAGCTTGTCCAGATGTCTCCGCCGCCGACTGCGCTCTTGCCGCTGTCTCCTGCAATGAACCAGTCATCTGCTTCATGGTCTTAAATGTTTCCTCGACCTTCTGGGCTTGTACCTCTGATCCCTTGGCCAGACTCTGAACAGTGCTGGTGATCTGCTGAGTGGTCGCGTTCAACTCTTGCGAAGATGCTGACAGCTGTTCAGCCGATGAGGATACTTCATCGGATGACTCCTTTGCCTTGCCCACAATTTGAACAAGGTCTGCAATGCCGCGGTTAACCTCATGCACTAAGACACTTATTTCATCCTGCCGCTTTATATTCTCTACTTTCTGAGTCAGGTCACCTTGTCCGGTCGCAACCATGACCTCGGCTATTTTTCGCACCGGATTAATGATAGTGCGATAGAATATGTAAAGCCAAAGAGGCGTACCTAAACACACGGCACATATTGTCAGTTTTATAGCGGAGAAGAATAGGATTCGCAACAGATTAGCGCTTTCGGGCAAATAGCGCGCAAAATCCGGCAGAATCCAAATCATCCCGACAGTTGTTGCACCTCCAATGATAAGATAGCTTGCGAAAAAGAACTTAGGGCCCATGCTTTGATACCAAGCGATTTCAGTACTTCCGATCTTCATCCTTCTCTCCTTTACCCTCTGTCTTTGGTCTCCGGATCCGTCAAGAAATGATCCAAACCACTAGACATCTTCCTGTATAGACATCTTCCTGTATATATGTGATCTCCTATCAATGCAGGCGAACAAATCGGCGAAACCCGGTGGCAAAATTTCCGTTTTGCCCAAAACAAGATGACAATTATCGCGCAGGCAATGATGAAGTTTTTTGATAGTTTGTCCTTGATGTGCTCTATCAAAATAGATCAAAACATTTCGGCAGAGGATCAGATCACAAAAGTCTATTCCCCTGTCGGCCAACAAATCCGATTTCCTGAATTTAACATGCGATTTAAGATCTTGCTTGACCTGGTAGTCGTTGTGTGCCGCAAAATATTTCTGAATCTGGTCGCGTCTAAGCGATCCAAGTTTTTCTGGTGTATAGATTCCTTGTCGGGCCGTTTCCAAGCTGCTTTCATCGATGTCAGTGGCAAAAATGGAGAATCTATGATCTTCCCTACTTCCCTTTAGCGATTCCAACATGATTATGGCAAGTGAATACGGTTCCTCACCCGTGGCGCATCCGGCACTCCAGATGCGAATCGTCCTGCTAGGACTGTGTCCATCAAAGAATCCGGGAATGACGTCGGTTTTTAGAAACTCGTACACATCTGGATCACGAAAAAACTTTGTAACATTAATGGTCAGAGAGTCCACCAGTTTTCGATATTCCTGACGTTCTGTTCTGAGAAGTCTTGAGTAATCGCGAAAAGAATCCAATTGATTAGACCGTAGTCGTACTTGCATCCTTCTTTGGAGATACGACGGCTTATAGGAGTCGCAACAAAATCCATGCTCACGCATGTACTTTTTGATCACAACGATATATTTATGGTCTCTAAACTTCTCTTGAACCGGCATTTCTTTAATCAGTTCCTCTCTATCGTTACCATCGGTTATCGGTCTTCATTTCATTGACTTTAGGTTTTTTTCATCTTTGTTTCTGACTGACTTCTGCAGGATCATTGCAGCACATAAAGACAGCGTCTCAGACCGCTGCGGGAGTCTTGGCCAAACTGAGTTCTCTCCCAACCGACTGCGGGAAAATCCATCGGAAAGAGCGCTTGCAGCGACAGGCTGTATCTAAAGGCCGCTGCAGAAGATGACGAAATAAATCTTAAACTCTGAAGCTGCCCGTGGGCACAACTATGCAAATTGAAAAAACTTGGTATTCAAAGCAAAAACTGCGGAAACCCGAAATAGGCAAGAATCTCAGTCGACCGCATCTATTGGATTTTTTGGTTGCTGCTGAAAAGACGAAGCTGGTTTTGGTATGCGCTCCCTCTGGATACGGGAAAACGACGCTTGTTGCGTCTCATATGGAAATAAGCAAGAGAAAGACATTTTGGTACCGCTTGGACCGGACGGATAGTGACCCTATCGTCTTTATTAATTATCTTGTGGAAGCGGTTAAAACAGATTTTGACAGTTTCGGGATCCAGGTCAGGCAGAGGCTCAGAGAGGTCCGCAATATCGAGCAAGAACTAGAACAGGTCCTAATAGTATTGGTGAATGAGCTCATGGCAAAAATACCCGATGAGATCGCACTTGTCTTTGATGACTTTCATGAGGTAGCGGAGAGCAACGCGATCAGAACTATTATGAACTGTCTCTTGGGGGAACTCCCTCCGAATATTCATATGCTTATTCTATCGAGAGTGCTCCCCGATCTGTCCTTGGCCAGGCTGAGGGTAGGTCGTGAAGTCGCCATCATCGACACCGAAGACTTGAAATTCCGAAAGGAAGAGATACGAGATCTTTTTACTTCCGTCTATCCACTGTCTCTAGAAGACGAGGAGCTGGACAATTTGCTCACAAAGACGGAAGGGTGGATAGCATCCTTGCTCCTCTTCTATGATTCCCTAAGAAACATTGATGCCGGGCTGCGAAGAGAGTTTATTCCAAGTTTCCCTGGAAACAAGGATATCTACGAATATCTGGCCCAGGAGGTCTTTGAGAAAGAGGATGAACGAGTAAAGACGTTCTTAAAAAAGACGTCGGTTCTTTCATATATGAATGAACAACTGGGGATTCTCTTGACCGGGATGGAAGACTCCAGACAAATACTGGAATATCTGGAGAGAAATCACGTATTTACCGTGCGGCTCAACAACTCATACAAGTACCATCCGCTATTCAGACAATTTCTCTCGTCCAAAGCCATGGAACAGGGCGTGGATCTTCTGCGCGAATTGAACAGCAAAGCAGCGCTCTACTTCAAAGAAAATCGCGATCCCAACCAAGCAATCCATCATTTCTTTGAGGCAGAAATGTATGAAGATGCCAGAGATTTGATAATTGAGATATCAGACGAGATGATCAATACGTCAAGATTGTCCACTCTTGCGTATTTTATCGACCGTCTTCCAGTCTCTTACCAGGCCAGTCCATATATCCTTCTCGCCAAGGGCAAAATCTTCGAGATACGGGGCCGCCTGGACGAAGCTCTTTCCTTGTTCAGAGAGGCTTTTGATGTCTTCAGGGACCAGGAGAGCAAGGAGGGGATGGGAATCTCGCTGGCCAGACAAGGCGAGCTGTATAGACTGGAAAGCGAATACGACAGAGCGATTACGCTGCTAGAAGAATCTCTCTTCTTTCTTCCCGAAGAAAGGCATGCATTCATCCTCTACAACTTGGCTAGCTGCTATCTAAGGATTGACCTTCAGGAATCAATCAACCTACTAAAACAAGCACTTACTCTGAGTCAAAAAGCCAAGGATAGGACAACGGAAGCGACAATCCTCCACAACCTTTCCCTGCCCCATTTAATCAAGGGGGAATTTCATGAAGCGCTTTGCCTCATGCAGAAGTCGTTGGCTATTCGAGAGCGATTGGGAAACCGACATGAAATGGCCTATACACTGTCTTTCATGGCAACCATCTACCGAATGCAGGGAGAATACGAAAAATCCCTTAAAGTCTCAGAAGAAGCCATGCACATCGTAGACGAATATGATTATAGAGGAGTAAAGGGATGGGTTCTCTGGACTCAAGCAGAAACCTATCTAGAGATCAGAGAAGCAGAAAAAGCACTTGCTCTAGTTAGAGAGTCTATAGTGATCTTTGACGACCTGCACGATCGCTGGGGACTGTTTTTTGCACTTCGAGTGCTTGCCCGAGTCTATGAGTTCGCAGCACACTACGAAAAGGCAATTGATTTTTCACGACAAGCTCTCAAAGTCGCTGAGAATGCCGGAGGACAATGGGAAGCAGCGCTTGCCCTGGGTGATCTGGGCAGATTGTACATAAAAAGTGATAACTTAGAGGTTGCCATGGGCTTCCTGCTGGAAGCCAAGCAAAAAGCGAACAACTTCGAAAGCAAATATACACTCGTCTCAGTGCACACTCGCCTTGCTCATCTCTATTTCAAGACGCAAGCGTATTCCCTGGCCCAGGACAATCTGGTCACGGCCATTAACATTTCAAAGGAGAACGATTTTGATCATCTGTTGTCCCAAGAAGCAAGGGAGGCTCTGTCCCTTCTCACTTGGGCTTTTGCCCAGGGCATCAGCATGGACTATCTGGGCAGAATCTTATTCAGGATGGCCTCTGAGAAGCTATATCGCCAGGATGAAGTAACCATTATGTTCGCTGATATTAGGGAGTTTACTAATCTGACCGAAGATATGGCGCCTGAACAGATTAGACAGATTCTAAATACCTATCTTGCCTT
>CAYFXD010000052.1:0-15258 GCA_964347095.1 uncultured Actinomycetota bacterium
AGCATTCCTCCTTCAGAAATGCCTCAGACAAGCGCGGAGCAGATCTCATTAGATATTGTCTTTGAGGACCCTCACTTGCTGGTACTCTCCAAACCTGCGGGGATGGTTGTGCACCCTGCGCCGGGCCATAAGGCCGCGACACTGGTAAACGCACTACTTTTTCATACAAAGGACCTGTCGGGAATCGGCGGGAGCGAACGGCCTGGCATTATTCATCGTCTTGACAAGAATACTTCGGGACTAATGATAGTGGCAAAGAATGATCAATCTCATCAAGCATTGTCTAGACAGCTAAAAAAGAGAGATATCAAAAGAAACTATAAGGCGCTGGTGCACGGGGTGTGGGAGGTTGATTCGGGGACGATTGATGCTCCGATCGGTCGAGGTTTCAAAGACGCTAAAACCATGGCTATCGCGGGCAAAGCAAGTCGGCGAGCCATCACCAACTTCAAGGTTATAGAGAGGTTCAAAGCGTACACCCTGCTGGATGTGCAGCTTGAAACAGGAAGGACTCATCAAATAAGGGTTCACATGGCTTATGCAAGGCATCCTGTGGTTGGAGATCCTAAGTACGGAATTGCACGCGATCGAGGCGATAACCGTTCACAGGAAGAATTGGGCATAAGAAGACAGTTTCTGCATGCATACCGACTTGAATTTTTGCATCCTAAAAGCGGAAAACGATTGGTTTTTGAAGAGGATTTGCCAAAAGATCTGCAGAGCGCATTGCGGGTGCTGGCCCGGAATGAATGCAGATGAAGAATCAAAATGAAAAGGTAAAAAAGGACAAAGCCTAATTAGCAACTTGTTCACTAGACTATTCATGGTTCACAACGAAAGTGCCAAGAATTGCCTGTCCTGAGGGGTCTAAAACCATTCTTCGTTGGAATGAGTAGGCATCGTGACCGTTACCGTCAACAGCTGTGAGGTTAGTTGACTTTGTTGGTATGGCTCAACGGCGAATGACAGAGTCGGCAACAAGTGCGTTTTCGTAATTATCGATCAATCATTTGTTTGTAGTCAGGTTTTGCGGCTTAGGACTTTCTCGGTCAGATGCTCGGGCCAGGAGCGTGTAATCCTCCTGCTCCTCCTCTATGGCCGATCTTAGCCGCTCGCGCATGCTGTGGTCTAGGTCTTCTTGATTCATGAGTGAGCGCAGCTGCTGGGCATCCACCGTACAAATTTGTTCCCACAGACCACTGGGTCCCAAAATATCCTTCAGCTTAGCGACGTTGTAGCTTTGGATTAGCCTCCTGTTTCGAAGAATTACTCCTACGGCGGACTCCAGACGATCGGTTTTATGTCTTTCGCAATAGGAGTGAATAACCTGTTCGAGCTGGTTCAATCTCGCTTGATAGCTCTCAAGTTTACGTCTGGCTGCGAACCACTCAGATATCACATTATCCATGCTTGGTTCTTGCGCGGGCATCATGCCGGTCTCGGATATTGAATCCGTCTCTTGGACAGGGCATGAGGTCTGAAAATCACACCACGGGCAGAGTGAATTCTGTCTTGGTTCGAATCTTTGCGCTTCGATGTCATTGCAGACTTTGGCAATTAGTGTCTTTGTCCTTTCTATGTCGTGATGGCCTCTCTTGGTGCTCATTTTGGTATTAGGGATCAGAAAGTATAGACTGAGTTTTTCAGGTTCAGCTCCCCAAAGTTCCCGGCAGGCCAAATGATAGATAGACAGCTGCAGGTCGGAATGGATCCGTGATTTTGGCGGCAATTTCTGACTGGTCTTATAATCAATGATCTCTAGACCCTTGGTCGGCAGTTTGTCCACGCGGTCGATTATGCCGGATAAGGTGCAACAATCGAGCTCGATCGCAAACTTATGTTCAAGAGCAAAGGGAATCTGTGGGAGATCAGCGTTGCTGTGGTAAAATTGTGTTAGGACTTCTTTTGCCTGCTCCAGATATCGTTGCTCTTCGGAAAGGTCTGAGTAACCGTCGGATTCCCAGAATTGAGGAAGACATTCAAGAAGTGTATCGAGGGAACCGAGCTTCTCTAAAGCGTTCTGGTAGAAGCTGGCAAGCACCGCATGCAAGCTGCTGCCGAAGGATAATTGAGGAGTCCTTTTCGTTGGCAGCCTGTCGACATATCGGAATTTGTAGGAAAGCGGACAGTTTTGGTACATGGAAATTGATGAATAACTAAGCCTCAACTTGGCCACCCTTTTATGCAAGACCGAGCATCCATAATGGGCAAAATCTGCGCAAAAAGAACATCTGGTCAGGCAATGTCACTAGTTGCGGTCAGAGCATACGTGCATTGCGGCTTGGATCGAAACATAACCGCTGGAGAAGATCCCGATAGTCTGGGACTAGCGAGAGAGTATCACAGACAAGACTCTTTTTCAATTCTGTTTGGTCTTATTGACACAGTATGAAGACCTAATCAAGCTGCAGTTTTGTCAAGACAACCGCATGAGCGAGGAGAGTTTTAAGATTTGGTAAAGTGTTGCGAAAGGACGACAATTGGTCATGGCTGGATAGCCAAAGCGTTGCTGATCTGGTTTTTAATCATGGTACTGCCTATGTCGCGGTCTACGTCAGCTACGCAGACCAATTGGCACAATCTGCGGTCAAAACACTTTGTGATCTATTATCAGGAAGAATCTGAAGGCAGCCGAGCGCAAAACATTGCCAGGAAGCTCTATCCACGAATGAAATCCGATTTTGATTATTGGCCTGTGAGCAAGATCAGTATCTACGTGTATCACGACCACTCGAGCTTTCTCTCCAATAGTCCCTCCGGGGTTAGCAGGGCTTATTCTCAACCGTTCATGAACAAAATATATATTTCCGCTACCAGAGGATCAATGGATTCGGCCATAGCTCATGAGCTTTCCCATGTGGTGTTCCTGCAAAGCTTGCCAGATCCAACAGGTATTCCATTCTGGTTCAGTGAGGGCACTGCGATCTACTGGTCTCAACTATATGCGAAATCATCCAAGTCCAGTTATCCTGTCCAGGGCCAAGTTGACTCGATCTCCAGACTTTCAAAGGAGAGACCCCGGAGCATCCAAGAGCAAGAGAAAATATCAGCTCAAGGGTATTTGGCAGTCCAATATCTGGTTGACAGATACGGGAAAGATAGGTTTAAGCTGCTAATCAAGAATTTGCAGAAGGGGATGATTCTGTCAGCGGCGCTGGAGAAGAGCATGGGCACATCACAGGATGAGTTGGACAAGGCTTGGCTAGTGTATGCGAGTGCTCGCTCGCAGGAGGTCTATATTGAAACGCTCCAGTACTTTGGGTTTATGATCATGGGCCTGCTCGTGTTTATCTCAGCGGGCTTATGGCTTAAGAAAAGAAAAGACAGAGCCGCAGAGCTGCAGCAGGAGTTAACAGAGGAGCATGAGGATATCCTTAATTATTGAAATAGCTCTTTATGTGCTTCTTCAAACTTCTGCAGGTACTCAGTTGATCGGGCACTTGAGCGGTCAGCTTCGTCGAGATATTCTTTAGCCCGGGCAAATCGATCTTGATCCTCTTCAAGATGAAGCTCGGAAACAGCCTTTCCCGATTCTTTCTGGGCCAAGAGCATCTGATCTAATGCGCTGATCAGCAGTTCCCTGCTCTTTTTGAGTTCTTCAGATGCCGGTCTCAGCTTTTGGACCTGTGCTATCATTGTCTCAATCTCTTTTGGTTCCTTGTCGCTGCTCCACATCTGAGTATTGACTTCGGTGAGCCCCTTGTATACCCGCATCTCAGATTGGATATCTTGTACCTGTCCTTTGTAGACTCTGGTTACGAGGAAATTCCGCCCTTGCACAACAACAAAACTGCCGAGTCCAATTACCACAAGAACCAGCACAACCTGGCGCACTCTATTAGTGGCCGCGCTCATTTGTGTCCCTTCATCATTGGTTCATCTATATAAATTCTAGCGTTGCTGGAGAGATGATGCAATTTTTGACAGACAGTGAGAGGGCATAAAAAAAGCCTGGCAGCGTCCTACTCTCCCACTCCGTTACCAGAGCAGTACCATCGGCGCTGGAGGACTTAACTACCGTGTTCGGAATGGGAACGGGTGTTTCCCCTCCGCCATGGCCACCAGAAACTTTTGGTTCGGTTTGTTGACTCCTTCAATTATAAGGAAATTGCTGGTCTTTTCAAGTACTTTCCTGCAGCCCTTGAGTGTTCGGGAAATGGTTGTGGTTAAGGAGGCAGTATGATTGGAGGTTGGCGGTTTGCGGTTATTGGTTCGCGCAAGATCAAAACAGAATCCAGACACCCGGTCCTATTGAATGTGGCTAACTGGATTGCACTGTTCTGTGCAGTTTGCGTTAACGGCGGACCGAAAAACTGATCACAGATTTACACACCGGCCTCCAAACCCGAACCTTGACAGCAGTTGCATTTATTAATTCTCTTTCTAATAGTCCGGTTGACCCACTTTTTGGCTTCTGCTATGATAAGAAAAACCTTTAAGACCGGTCCAGAGAGGCTGGCAAGGAGAGATGAAACTGAATGGAAGAGAGTGCTTCTTGGTGATTTGAAATCATTGGGGCATTTTTTTTTGTGTGCAAATCAGCCATGATTGTGAGGATAAGGCGCAGGTAGGGCAAAATGACATTTAAAGAAAAAGCTGAAGTGATGGACAGAAAGGGAATAGAACGAGCGATCACCCGTATAGCTCATGAAATACTTGAGCGAAACAAGGGTGCAGAGAACCTAGTCCTCATTGGGATTAGGAGTCGTGGTATCTTCTTGGCCGAGAGACTTGCACAGGAGGTATCCAGAATTGAAGATGTACGCCCGCCAGTAGGTGTTCTGGACATATCGTTCTACCGCGATGATATTGCTACTCACCAAGTCCAGGTGTCCAGCACGGATATACCTTTTGATGTAACCGATACGGACGTGGTGCTGGTTGACGATGTCCTCTATACTGGCCGAAGTGTACGTGCAGCAATGGATGCCATCATGGACTTTGGAAGGCCGGCAAGCGTCCAGTTGGCCGTTCTGATCGACAGGGGACACAGAGAACTTCCGATCCGCCCTGATTATGTGGGGAAGAACATTCCCACGGCCCGCAAGGAGCAAGTGCAAGTCAAGCTGAAAGATGAAAATGGTGCGGACTCTGTGGTCATAGGAGAGTAAACTCCGTGAGGTGCAGGTCTGCAAGGTGGGCGGAAAAACCGGCAGAACTGCATGTGGCGTAGAGGTGGAGTGGGACCACTCAATAAGTCAATCGACTGAACTAGGAGAGGCGATGGCCAAAAGCTTGCTTGGCATAGGTGATCTTGAACCGGATGAAATGGAGTTCATATTTGAAACAGCCAGGGCGTTTAAGGAGGTGGCAGCCAGGGAGATCAAGAAGGTACCCACTCTTCGAGGTAGGACGGTGGTAAATCTCTTTCTTGAACCAAGCACCAGGACTCGCACCTCTTTTGAGCTTGCTGCGAAACGGTTAAGCGCCGATGTGGTAAACATCTCAGCCAAGTCAAGTGCTATCGTAAAAGGTGAGAGTCTTGAAGACACCGCCAAGACGATTGAGGCGATGTATGCAGATATAGTGGTTCTTCGGCATAGCGCTCCTGGCTCTCCGCAACTGCTTGATACGCTAATCGAGGCGGCAGTGATAAACGCTGGTGACGGTGCACATGAACATCCCACCCAAGCTCTGCTGGATCTTTTCACTGTGCAAGAGAAGCGGGGAACTATAAAGAATCTCGAGGTTGCCATAGTAGGTGATATTTCTCATAGCAGGGTGGCGCGGTCAAACATACTGGCTTTTAACAAGATGGGTGCCAGAATAACAGTGGTTGGTCCTCCAACCCTGATGCCTACGGATATTGAGCTGATGGACGTAGACGTAAGTTATGATTTGGATAGGACCCTCAGAAAAGCCGATGTCATCTACCTGCTCAGGATACAATTGGAACGGCAGAATGAGAGCTATTTTCCTTCACTGCGTGAATATTCGAGTCTCTTTGGACTGAATTTGGAGCGAATGCGGCTGGCCAAAAAAGACGCACTGATCATGCACCCCGGTCCTATGAATAGAGGTATAGAAATAACATCCGAAGTAGTCGGTCTTCCTCAAGCGGTCATCAATGAACAAGTGGCAAATGGTGTGGCTGTGAGAATGGCCATTCTCTATCAACTTTTGACGGGAGGTGGGAGGGAATCAGTGGTCACCCAGGCCACCGGCGGTGTTTCATAACCGTCTTCCCTGCGCGTTGTGAGCAAAATATGCATCAAAGGCGGACGCGTCGTAGATCCGGCGAACAAAGTTGATGATATACGCGATGTTTTGGTCGAGCGGGGCAAGATAATTTCGGTAGGGAGAGGCATTCAAGGCAAAGGAGCCGAAATAATCGATGCTACAGGTATGATTGTATCTCCTGGTCTGGTTGACATGCACGTTCACTTGAGAGAACCAGGTCGTGAGGACGAAGAGACCATTGCCTCCGGCACAAGAGCAGCAGCAAGAGGGGGATTTACCTCGATTGCCTGCATGGCCAATACCAGACCCGTTGCCGATACTACCTCAGTTGTTGAGATGATTTTGGAGAAATCAAGAGAGCAAGGGATCGTCAACGTATACCCCATTGCCGCCATAACCAAGGGTCAGCAAGGCGAAGAGCTAGTCGAGATGGGAGATTTGAGCAAGCTGGGCGTGGCTGGATTCTCGGATGACGGCAGATCGGTGATGAACGCGAGGGTGATGCGCAGGGCTTTTGAGTATAATAAGATGTTTGCTATGCCTCTGATCGTGCATGAAGAGGATATGGATCTATCGAAAGACGGGCAGATGAATGAAGGCTACTACTCGACACTTCTGGGACTGAAGGGCATACCTGCTGCTTCCGAGGAAGTTATGATTGCCAGGGACTTGAGACTAGCAGAACTGACCAAGAGTAGATTCCACATAACCCACATCAGCACGAAGGGAGCTGTTGATCTGATCCGGGCGGCAAAGAAACGTGGGATTCAAGTTACCTGTGACGTCACTCCCCATCACGTAACCTTGACCGAAGAAGAGTTAGCTGGATACGATACAAATTACAAGGTCAGTCCGCCTCTGAGGAGTAAGATTGACGTAGGGGCGTTGAAAAAGGGCCTGGCTGACGGAACGATCGACGCCATAGCCAGTGATCATGCGCCCCATGCAGCGCATGAAAAGGAGCGGGAATTTATTTTTGCTCCCTTTGGTATGATTGGTCTGGAGACAACGCTCTCTGTTGTTCTTAGCGAGCTGATAGAAAGGCAGAAGTTACCTCTGGCCCATGTGCTGGGCAAACTAACTGCTAATCCTGCTCAGATTCTGGGAATTCCCAAAGGAAGTCTTTCGCCGGGTGTTGACGCGGATCTCGTCTTATTTAACAGCCGAGATAAGGTAAAGGTTGATGTCGCACACTTTTCTTCCAAAAGTCGAAATTGCCCTTTTAACCATCGTGAGCTGCGAGGAGCTGTTGCTCATGTGTTGGTTGGAGGCAAGATAGTGGTCAGAAATGGTGAGCTTGTGTAGAGGTGCAGGACACTTGATTGCAGGCACAACCGCTAATTGAGGGTGCAGCCAGAGAGTGTCGGATCAGGGTGGTCAAATTGACGAAAGCGGTATTAGCACTTGAAGACGGAATAATATTCGAAGGCGTGGGATTTGGAGCAGCCGGAGAAGCGTGCGGTGAGGTTGTGTTCAATACCAGCATGACGGGATATCAGGAAATATTGACTGATCCTTCCTATGCCGGCCAAATCATCGCCATGACTTATCCGCAGATTGGCAACTACGGGATCAATTCGGATGACTATGAGTCTCGAGGACCCTTTGCCGAGGGATTCATTGTGAAGGAATACTCCAAACACTACAGCAACTGGAGAGCCGAGGAATCTCTGGAGAGCTTTCTGCGAAAGTATGGAGTGGTTGGGATTGAGAATATCGATACGCGCGCTCTCACTAAGCATATCCGAAGCGCGGGCGCAATGAAGGGAGTAATATCAACTTTGGATCTAGATGCTGACAGTCTGGTGAAGAAAGCAAAAACATCTCCTGGTCTAGTCGGGCGGGATTTGGTCAAGGGCGTGACGGTCGATCGATCATACGTGTGGTGGGAGACCAAGCGAGTCATGAGGTTTAATGTCGTTGCGTTTGACTTTGGCATCAAGAGAAACATTCTGCGGTGTCTGGAGAGTTATGGTTGCAAAGTCATGGTAGTCCCGGCGCAGACCTCCGCCGAGGAAGTATTAGCGCTGAATCCAGACGGGATTTTCTTATCCAATGGGCCGGGAGATCCAGCCGCCGTGGACTATGCAGTAGCTACTATCAGGGAATTATTGGGTAAAAAACCAGTCTTTGGAATCTGCCTTGGCCATCAGCTCCTTGCTCTGGCGCTGGGAGGTAAGACTTATAAACTGAAGTTTGGTCATCGTGGAGCAAACCAGCCAGTAAAGAATCTGCTCACCGGAAAAGTTGAGATAACAGCTCAAAACCATGGTTTTGCCGTTGCATATGATTCTTTGGGAGTCGATGGGGACGAATGGCAAGTCGGTGCTGGGCTTGCCATCGGTGGGTGGCCAGGGAGAGGAGCATTCGGAGATATCGAGATAACTCACGTTAATTTAAATGACGGCACTGCCGAAGGCCTGCGGGCTCAACAAGTACCGGCTTTTTCAGTTCAATATCATCCTGAGGCGTCACCCGGTCCGCATGATGCACGATATCTTTTTGGTGAGTTTGTGCGGTTGATGGAGGAAGATCAGCTGGATGAAGATTCCTGTCTGCAACAAGAACAGACTTCGTAACCGAGCGGGTGCTCAATGAGAAAAAGCGAGTTGGTGAGGTAATCCAATTATGCCGCGCAGAAATGATATTAAAAAGATCTTAATCTTGGGATCAGGGCCCATAATCATTGGTCAAGCTTGCGAGTTTGACTATTCGGGGACCCAGGCCTGCAAGACGCTCAGAGACGATGGATTTGAGATTGTCCTGGTTAATAGCAATCCTGCGACCATCATGACAGATCCTGAATTCGCAGACAGGACCTATATTGAACCAATCACTCCGGAAATCGTGGAGAAGATCATAGAATTGGAGTGGCCGGATGCGATTCTACCGACGCTGGGTGGTCAAAGTGCTCTTAATACCGCCGTATCAGTGGCGGAGAATGGTGTCTTGGAAAAATATGGAGTTGAGCTCATCGGCGCAAAGCTTGAGGTCATAAGAAAGGCGGAAGACCGTAGTCTGTTTAAAAAGGCCATGGGCAAAATAGGTTTGGATTTGCCCAAAAGCGGCTTTGCCTATAGCTTAAGGGAAGCTTTAGAAATCATTGAAGAGATTGGATTTCCCACGGTCATTAGACCCAGTTTTACTCTTGGTGGAACGGGGGGAGGAATTGCCTACAACCTCGATGAGTTCAGGGAAATAGTTTCCTCTGGTTTACTGCTCAGCCCCATATCGGAGGTGCTAGTCGAGGAATCCGTGCTCGGCTGGAAAGAGTACGAACTGGAAGTAATGCGGGATGTGAATGACAATGTTGTCATTGTCTGCCCTATTGAGAATTTAGATCCTATGGGAATCCATACGGGAGATAGCGTCACCGTTGCACCCGCGCAGACTCTGACTGACAAAGAATACCAGGTGATGAGAGAAGCCTCGATTTCGATCATTAGGGAGATCGGAGTGGAGACGGGAGGGTCAAACATTCAGTTTGCGGTTCATCCTCAGAGCGGGCGAATCATAGTGATCGAGATGAATCCGAGGGTGTCTCGAAGTTCTGCACTTGCCTCAAAGGCTACGGGCTTTCCAATCGCCAAAATAGCGGCGAAACTGGCAGTAGGTTACAGGCTGGACGAGATTCCAAATGATATTACCAGGGAGACACCGGCCTGCTTTGAACCGACCATAGACTATGTAGTGGTCAAAATCCCTCGCTGGGCTTTTGAGAAATTCCCTGAAGCCAACGATGATTTGACCACTAAAATGAAGTCAGTTGGCGAGGCAATGGCGTTTGGTCGGACTTTCAAGGAGGCTCTGCAAAAAGCCATCAGATCATTAGAGACGGGCCGCTACGGACTTGGTGCAGATGGTAGAGATGATGAGATCGAAAAGGATGAGATAGTTGAAAAGCTCTCGATGCCAAATGAAGACCGTCTGTTTTACCTAAAACATGCTTTGGAGCAGGGGGTTTCTCTGCAGGAGATTCACGAGCTTACAAAGATCGATGAGTGGTTTCTATTTCAAATCAAAGAGATATTGGAGCTGGAGAAGACAGTGCACGGCGAGCAGCTAAAGACTATCGACACAGAAAAGCTAAGGAGAGCAAAGGAGTTTGGCTTTTCCGACCACCAGTTGGCCCATATACTGGAATCATCTGAGGCAGCAGTCAGAAAGAAAAGAATAACTTTGGGCATTCTTCCCACATTCAAGACGGTCGATACTTGCGCGGCAGAATTTGAAGCCTATACACCATACTACTATTCCAGCTATGAGTCTGAAGGTGAGGTTAAGGCTGGCACGAAATCCAAAATCTTGATACTGGGAAGCGGTCCTAACAGAATCGGCCAGGGCATTGAGTTTGACTTCTGCTGCGTGCATGCTTCATTTGCCTTAAAGGAAGAGGGCTACGAGACTATCATGCTGAATTGCAATCCAGAGACCGTGAGTACTGATTATGACACCTCAGACAGGCTCTACTTTGAACCTTTGACCTTTGAGGACACTATGAACGTGATCGAAGCGGAGCAACCAGAGGGCGTAATCGTACAGTTTGGGGGACAAACACCTTTGAAACTTGCTTTGCCCTTGCAAAAAGCAGGTGTCAGGATCTTGGGAACATCGCCCGACAGCATCGATCTAGCGGAGGACCGAAAACGCTTCGGAGCACTGTTAGAAAGGCTCGAAATAGATAGGCCTCATTTTGGTACTGCCACGTCGGTCCGGGGCGCAGTGCAAGCTGCAAAGAAAATCGGTTTTCCTCTTTTGGTCCGCCCCTCATATGTGCTGGGCGGACGCGCAATGCAAATCATATACTCTGAGGAAATGCTAGAGAGATACATGCTCGATGCGGTAGAGGCCTCGCCCGAAAGGCCGGTTTTGATCGATAGATTCTTGGAAGGTGCTATTGAAATCGATGTTGACGCCGTTTCAGATGGAGAGACTGTCATCATAGGAGCGATAATGGAGCATATTGAGGAAGCCGGGATTCACTCGGGAGATAGCGCCTGTTCGATACCGGCCTACTCCCTTAGGGAAGATGAATTCGAAAGAACAAAGAGCTATACCAGAAAACTGGCACACGCTCTGCATGTAGTGGGACTGATAAATGTGCAGTACGCAGTCAAGAACGGCCAAGTTCTGGTGCTTGAGGTAAATCCTAGGGCGTCACGGACCGTACCGTTTGTCAGCAAATCATCGGGTATTCCTTTCGCCAAACTTGCGGCCAAGGCGATGATAGGAGTCAAGTTCAAGGACATGGACGTTGCGGAGGTTCTCGAGCCCAATCATGTAGCGATCAAAGAGGCTGTTTTGCCGTTCAATCGGTTTCCGGAAGTGGACACTGTTCTTGGGCCGGAAATGAAATCGACTGGTGAGGTCATGGGGATCGATGCATCTTTTGGCAGGTCTTTTGCCAAGGCGCAACTGGCGGCTGCGCAAAGCTTACCCACCGAGGGTACGGTGTTTGTCAGTGTTCGCGACAAGGACAAGAAAGAAGTAGTCGCAATTGTCAGGCAACTTAAGGAAATGGGACTGGATATTATGGCCACCAGAGGTACGGCTGAAGCTCTGCTAGTCGAAGGCATCGCGGTTCAGCAGGTTCTAAAGATCAGAGAGGGCAGGCCAAACGTTGTTGATCTGATCAAGAGCGGTGAAGTGGATCTTGTCATCAATACCCCGTGGGGGGGCGAAACGCGCACTGATGAATGGCACATACGAACAGCTGCGGTAGCTCACGGCGTCCCTTGTGTTACCACGATGTCAGGGGCAGTCGCTACCGTAAAAGGTATCGAGGCACTAAAAGGCGGGCACCTGACAGTCAGATGTATCCAGGAGTATCACAAAGGGTAAACCGGAGGGCAACGGACGGAGATCAATGGGATACGTAGTCAGCGCACAGGCCAAAGTAATAGCAAATGAAAAACTGGCACCGGACATTTTCAGATTAAAACTGTTCTGTCCGGAAATAGCCTCCTCCTGCCAACCTGGCCAGTTTGTGCATGTACAGTGCGGAACAGGAAGAGATTTTATTCTAAGAAGACCCTTTAGTATTCATCGGCAAGACGGCGGCGGCGCGTTTGAGATCTTATTTCAGGTGATCGGACGAGGCACCAAGGTACTTTCTGGTGTTCAAGCAAGGCAAAGGATCAGTGTGGTCGGCCCTATCGGACACGGATTTGAGGTAGACGAGAACACTCGCAATGTGATGGTTGTATCGGGAGGCATTGGAATTGCTCCCCTGATCTTTCTCATTAACGAACTGCTTAGTGAAAAGATTAGAGTCTGTGTCTTGCTGGGGGCGGCCAGCAAAGACAGACTACTTTATGCCATTGATCTAAAGAGGGTGGTACGCAACTTACATGCGGTCACTGAAGACGGCAGCCAGGGTCATAAAGGCCTCGTAACTGAGCTCTTACCCTCAGCGATAGAGGAATTTAAGCCAGAGAGGGTGTATGCATGCGGCCCCGAAGGGATGCTGGTTCAGGTCGCGTCTATTTGCAAGGAGTACGGAACACGTGCCCAAGTCGGTTTGGAGAGGCTCATGGGATGCGGAGTCGGCGCATGTCTCTCTTGTGTATGCAAGATGAAGGAAAACGAAGAGGAGACCCTGAAGCGGGTGTGTGTGGATGGTCCTGTTTTCAACGCTGATAGCGTCATCTGGCCTGATTTACCAGAGCCAAGCCAAGAGGTGAATTCTCATACCTGATTTGTCGGTTAATCTTGCTGGAATAGAGATGAAGAATCCTGTCATGACTGCGTCGGGTACCTTTGGCTGCGGCCGGGAGTATGCGGGTTTTTTTGATTTGGCGAAATTGGGCGCCCTAGTGGTTAAAAGCCTAACCGCCAAAGAACGTCTGGGGAATCCTATGCCAAGAATCTGTGAGACTCCATCAGGCATTTTGAACTCGATTGGTCTTCAAAACAAAGGTGTAGAGAAGTTCCTTGAAGAGGATTTGCCCTGCCTTAAAGCGTATGATGTACCGGTTATCGCCAATGTAGCAGGTGAATCAGTTGACGAATATCAGCAAGTCTGTTACCGCTTGGATGCCGAGAGTGAGATTGCGGGTATTGAGCTGAACATATCCTGTCCCAATGTTAAGAAAGGGTGCATGCTTTTTGGGCAGGATCCGAAAGCAGCCGCCTCGGTGGTTGAAAGGTGCCGTGTGGCAACCAATAAACCGTTAATTGTGAAACTGACGCCAAATGTTGGTGATATTGGCTTGATTGCCCGGGCAGTTGAGGCTTCGGGGGCGGACGCTGTTTCTCTGATCAACACCATGATTGGTATGAGAATCGATACTGATACGTTCAGATCCTGTCTGGCCACTCCAACCGGAGGCCTTTCCGGTCCTGCCATCCGACCGATTGCCGTTAGGATGGTTTGGGAGGTTGCCAATGCTGTTAAGATACCGGTTGTTGGAATGGGAGGTATCACCAGCGTGGAAGATGCCATTGAATTCCTGCTCGTTGGCGCAACCGCAGTCGCCATCGGAACGGCCAATTTCATGGAGCCGACCATGGCCGTGAAAATGATCGCAGGTCTGGATTCATATTTGGAGGCAAAGGGTTTTAGCAGCATCAAAGAGATAATTGGAAAAGCCAAGATATAGGGGACATGTTATGAGAAGAGACTCTGGCAAGAATCCCCTGATTGTTGCTCTTGATGGCGTCGACAAAGAGCGCGCGCTCAGTACGTGTTCAATGCTGAGCGGCAAGGTGAACATATTTAAGGTTGGTCTCCAGCTCTATGTCAACGCAGGCAAAGAAATAGTCGAGTCCATAAGGGCACTTGGTTGCGGGGTGTTCTTGGATCTGAAGCTTTGCGACATTCCTTATCAGACCGGTATTGTCACAAAGGAAATTGCCATGATGCAGGCTGCGATGTTTACCATCCATACTATGGGTGGAGTGGAGATGATGAAAAAAGCCGTTGAGGTTGTGCAGGAGATGGTGATGGAGCAACCAGCACAGAAACCACTTGTACTCGGGGTAACAGTCTTAACAAGTTGGAACCAGAGGCACCTGCGTCGAGTGGGCATCAGCCGTGGGCTTGAGGATCAGGTCGTTGAACTAGCCAGGCTGGCAAAGGAAGCAGGACTGGATGGAGTTGTGACATCACCACGTGAGATCAAGCAGATACGCTCCAAGTTGGGAGACGACTTCCTAATTGTGACTCCTGGGATTAGGCCCGTCGGATCGGCCACACAGGACCAGGAGAGAACATGCACACCTAAAGAAGCAATTGATGCAGGTGCTGATTATCTTGTCATCGGAAGACCTATCATGTCTGCTTCTGACCCTCTTTCGGTAGTATCGAGCATTCTTGGAGAGATCAAACAGAATGACCGATAGTCAAAAAACTGATTATTTTTGAATTAATTAGCAGGAATTTTGGAGATAAGCGAGAAGATTTAATAGTTCAGAGGCACCTAGTCCATCTTTGAGCTGGACGTGTAAATCAATGCAGCAGCTTGATTGGATGAACACTTTGGGGTAATGTTATTATATTTGAATGTGCATGCTAGATTGCATTAAGACATCGAGGGTAGAGGGCCGTAGGGTTTCCGAAAAGAGAGGGGAATACACCGCAGACATAGCAAAGACTAACAATAAGCATCTTCGTGGCAACCTAACTTGCTTTTGTTGAATTACTCATTACTGCAATAATCGCAGCACTGGTCATGGACATAATTCAGAGGAAAGGGGGAGTTCAACAGGAACCGTAGCCGAAATAGAAGAACAAGGTGTCAAGTGCGAACTTTTCTATATGTAGTGTTTGTGGGTAGCGGATTTGATTGAGCACAGAGATTCTGCAGGTTGTTTTTGCATAAAACAATCTGTATAATCACTGAAGTAAAATTATCGGTGTCTTGACAAGGAGGACTAAATGGTACTACCAAAACTTTCAGATGCAGATCGTAAGGCAGCGCTCAAGAAAGCTGTAGAGGTTAGAAGGAAAAGAGCAGAGCTAAAGGCAAGGCTCAAAAAAGGACATGTCACCTTAAGTGATGTGCTGAACAAAACTGACGATCAGGTTGTAGCGAGAATGAAGGTAAGCAGTCTGCTGGAATCGCTGCCTGGTATTGG
>CAYFXD010000053.1:0-3691 GCA_964347095.1 uncultured Actinomycetota bacterium
AATCAAAAAGGAAGTGCCCTCATTTATAGTAATCTTCATTGTTCCCCCCGGCATGCTGACGTGCGTCCCTGGATAACAGGTGCGCGAATGGACATGGAAGCTAAATCACTTGCTCGGACTCATACGATCTGAGCTTTCCGAATCCTGGACAAGTTACATTATAGGCTCAGCCACCTCGCGTCACAATTACGTCGAGGAAAAAGTAAGGATGTTCTTTGCACCAAACCGGCCAGGGCACAGACCATACAGAATCGCCGCTCGGCGCGCAACCATTTCTCTGTCCAGTTTTTCGACACAGTCAGGAATTTGCTAATCGGGTTTTGGTCATGCCCGGAATAGACTAGTATCGGAGTTAAGCTCTTCATGATCAGCGCGGGTCCAAAGTGAACCCAGCCATGAAGCAGGGGGGTGATCCGCTTGCATAGGCGCGATCAGAGTTCACGCAGCACCAGCGCAGAAACTATTTCAATCATTGTACCCACCTTGAATGAGCGGGACAGCCTGGGGCACTGCTTGGATAAGCTGAGCAATGCACAAGACATAGAGATTATAGTAGTAGATGGTGGCAGCACTGACGACACAATTGAGATTGCCCGTAGTCATCACGCGAATGTCCTTCAAGCTGCGCGCGGCAGGTCCTTTCAGCTCAACAAAGGCGCCGCCGCCGCGAATGGGTCCATCCTTCTGTTTCTTCATGCCGATACTCTGTTGCCTCCTGATTTTGATTCCCGAATCCGTAGGACTTTGGCCGATTCAGAAGTAGCAGCGGGCGCATTTCGCTTTGCCACTGACTGCCGCAGCTTGATCACACGATTCCTAGAGAGAACGACTGTTCTGCGCGCAAAATACCTAGGAATGATCTTTGGCGACCAGGCAATTTTCCTACCCGCCTGCGTTTTTTCAGAGCTAGGCGGTTATCCGCATCAACCAATCATGGAAGATTTCGAGCTGATAAGACAGGCACGGCGTAAAGGACAGGTTCGACTCGCCCCCGAGAGCGCCGTCACTTCAGGCCGCCGTTGGCGGTCCAATGGGATTATCCGAAATACGCTTATGAACCTGGTTGTCACAGTTGGATACATGCTGGGCTTGTCGGCCAAGCACCTCTCCAGTTTCTACCAAAGAATGGATGTAAGTGAGGCAAAAAGGGACAAAAGCGGGCTCATTAAGGCTCACGAAACCCGCGAACAGCATGCAGATCTTGAATCAGCGCATGATCGCGGATTCAATAAAGCCACATAGGCAATACGCTAATCGTCAAGGAGGAAAAGCATGCCAAAAGCAGTCTGGAATGACGCCGTGCTTGCCGAGAGTGATAACACGATCTTCTTGGAAAACTATCACTATTTCCCACCCAATACGGTACGGATGGAATACTTTAAAAAGAGCGGCAATCAATATCACTGCCCGTGGAAGGGCGTGGCAGACTACTACAACGTACAAGTATCCGGGAAAGTGAACCAAGATGCGGCCTGGTCCTATCCCAATCCGAACGAAGCCGCCAAAGAGATCAAAGGCTTTTTCAGCTTCTGGAAAGGCGTGGAGATCATCGATTAAGCCATTTGCAGGCAAGTCAGAGAGGCATAGTCGTGACACCATAAAAGCGCTGCGGATTCCAAGCTTGAAAGCGATGCAAAGAAGGGAAAGAGAATGCGAACACTGATTGCGACGACCGTCCTATGCTTGATGGTTATAACCGGTTGCGCCGGCAGCCAAACAAACGGTGATACAGATAATGCTAAGAGTGACGCGAAAGAGGGCCCATCCAGCACTTCCGATACAGAGTGGCGCGACATAGAGTTAACCGATGTAAAGACAGGAAAGACTTTTAGGGTCTCTGATTTTGAAGACAGACCTGTATTGTTGGAGAGTTTTGCAGTTTGGTGCCCTACGTGCAAAAAACAGCAGGATCAGATCAAGAAACTCCACCGAGAAGTCAAAGATGAGGTCGTATCCATATCGATCGACACTGACCCATCTGAAGATAAGGAAAAAGTGCTGGAGCACATTGAAAGATTTGGATATGACTGGCGCTTCGCAGTTGATCAGGGGGGCTTTGCCGAGAAATTGGTTGATGAATATGGACTCAATGTGGTGAACGCCCCGTCGGCGCCAATGGTCCTGATTTGCGGCGATAAAGACAAGCTTCTGGAGTTTGGAGTAAAAAGCGCAGACCAGCTGAAGGATGAAATCGAAGAGTGGTGTGAATAATGTCATACCTCCTGGAGCTTTTTACGTCCTTGGGACTCGGATTGGCCGCAAATCTAAATCCTTGTGTCTTGCCACTCTACCCCGGATTTCTGTCCTACATTTCCAGCAGACCTGAGATTGAAAACAAGGCAGGCTTCGCCAGGCTGTCCGGTGCAATAGTGCTTTCGGGAGTCCTCATCTTTATGATTATTGTGGGTGCAATTACAGCCGGCCTGGGAGCTTCGATCAATGCCTTCGTGAGCGTTGCTTCACCCATAGCCTTTGCAGTCCTCGCAGTTCTGGGGGTACTTCTGCTGTTCAACATTGAATTGGGCCAGCTCATCCCCCGCTTCAGTGCCCCCATCACTCAGAATTCCTATTTTTCCGCTTTTGCGTTTGGATTTCTCTATGGGCCCATTGTCATCCCATGCAACGCCCCGCTGGTTTTTGCAGTCTTTGCCTATTCTGTGGGAGTAGGTGGCTTCCTCGACAAGTTTCTCCTATTTATTGCGTTCGGTCTGGGAATAGGTCTTCCGCTCTTGATAATATCTTTCCTGTCGGCAGCCAGGGGATCATGGCTGATCACTAGATTTGTACAGCATCGGGCTGTGGTCAACAGAATCGCCGGAACTCTCCTGATCATACTGGGTCTTTATGAATTGATCTTTGTTTTTAGGGTCTTCGGATAAGGTGAGGTGGATGAAAAAGATGTTCAGGATGGCAATCTCAGCACTTGTGGTCCTTCTTATAGTGACAATCGCGGGATGCACACGGCAGGAAACCAAGAAACCGAAAAAGGCCGCTGAACTCACGGCAAAGGAGAAGGAGATGGGTATCAAGCTTACGCCGAAGGGCGTCAAGTATCTGGTTGATCCAGACAAGATTGTCTCGGGAGGACCGCCCAAGGATGGTATCCCCTCCATCGATCAGCCCAAATTTGTTTCGGTCAAAGAAGCAGATGAGTGGATAGAAGATGATGAGCTTGTGTTGGCGATGACCTACAAGAAGACAGAACGAGTGTATCCTCTCCAGATAATGGTCTGGCACGAAATAGTGAATGATGTCATCGCAGGTGATCCCATATTGGTCACCTATTGACCGCTGTGCGGGTCAGGCGTTGCCTTTGACCGCAGGGTGGGTGGAGACAGTCTTGAGTTTGGTACATCCGGCAAACTCTATAACTCAAATCTTGTAATGTATGATAGAAAGACAGACAGCTATTGGACGCAGATAGACGGCCGTGCGGTTGTCGGAGAACTGACCGGCAAGATTCTCAGGCCGGTTGCTATCGACACAGTTGCCTGGCGTGATTGGAAGAAAGAGCATTCATCCTCGGAAGTCTTGAGCCAGGATACCGGTTTTAACCGCCAATACGGAGACGACCCATACGGCAGTTATTATGAAGATAGCTTTCTTCTATTCCCTGTAGAGAGAGAGGATAATAGCATCCATCCCAAGACAGTGGTATTTGGCATCGAGCTCAAAGGATCCTTTAAGGCGT
>CAYFXD010000054.1:0-15493 GCA_964347095.1 uncultured Actinomycetota bacterium
AATTATACCAGGAATCTCGATATTTTTGAAGGTAAACGCCGCTTTTAATTCTGGGGCAGCGCCGGCCTAGCGATCAGCAGAGAAGACAAGAGATCGGGCTCCGGTGGCGCATGTTGAGCCCGCTGACAGATGAGCGCCAGGTCGATCCACATTCACCCCCTAGGAACTGGCCTTTAAGGTCCACCGTGATCCACTTCGGTGTGCCGGAGGGTTAAACATTCAAAGACTGCAGCCTGCGGACCCGCCCATCAGCTTACTCGGATCCTGCCAACTGCCCAACACCAGAGACCGCTCCACGTCAGATTGCTCGCCTGCAATTCAGAAGTTGGCACTTTCAAAACTTCACATTTTTTCTGTGCAGACTGTCACGGTTGTGCAGACTTCAGTTACGCAAACCCTGTCGAGAGAAACACAGCAGAAGGGCAACCTTCCATTTTCAACTTTGCACTTTGAGGTTGGCTGTTCCTTTCTATTTTGCGCTTTAACTGCCTGCCCAAACCTATAATACCATCAGGCACCCGCCTGCTAGCGCTCAAAAAAAAATTCAAAGGCGAGCCTGCTCGGCGGGCAGACATTCGCCATCCGGATTCCATTGCCTGCAGCAGGCATAACAAAAGCTCGGTATCAGTGTCTCTACTACCGAGCTGTATGTTCTTTGCTTGCCGTTTGGCCCGCAACAGTTTCTACTTGCCAAATAGATGCACGGTGTTATCAACAACGTTTTGGGCAAACAGTTGACCGTTGCTGATCAAAACTGGCGGTTGCATAAAAATCATTTCATCGCCCTGATCCTCTGCGACGATCTCATACTCTTCGAGTACTTTACCATTGTCTAGAGACAACGCCAGGGTCTTGCCCCCTTCTGCCTGTAAATCGCCGGTTAAGTCACGCCAGATTTTTGTGCTACTGACATAGATTATGTCACCAGCACCGACAAGGTAGCCCGGCATGCCCCAGATTTCCTTGTTCCAGACCTTTTTGCCCTTCTCTGGACTGATTGCGACAATCTCCCCTTCGGTCTTGCTCTCTTCCTTCGCCTTTTCAAACTGTCCAAGCGCGATATATACGTTTTCTTTTCCCACGCACAGTCCGTTTACAATGACGTTCTTCTTTATTTTATAGTTCCATTGGAACTTGCCAGTCTTTGCGTCCAGCGCAACCAGCGTATCAGTTGCATCCTTCCGATTTCTGTCAATTGTATACACCTGTCCATTACCTACCGCAGGGTTCAGCAAGGTCTGCCAGCCCGGTGCACCGACCATCCATTTCTTGCTGCCCGTCTGTGCATCGACGGCAACCATTTTCGTATCCTCAGTCAGTGCATAAACCATTCCGCCGGATACTGCTGGTGCACCAACCATACGTGTCTCTGAATAGGTCCACTTCTTCTTGCCCGTCTTTCCATCTATGGCATAGAGCTTTGCATCTTCCGAAATGACATATACCAGATCTTGCCGGACAACAGGCGTATAGACCCGCTTTGTATTCACCTTATCAACCAGCTTCGTTTGCCATACCTTTTTGCCATTTGAGAGATCCAACGCAAATACTCGCTGAGGGTCTCCCGAAACGCAATACAATCTGCTGTCATCTACTGCGCCAACGCCAAGCAAAGACTCACTAAACTCCCAGTCCTTTGTGCCGCTCTTCAGATTGTAGGCGCACACCCTGCTTTCCTGCTTTTCCATATCCGCGCTCCGCGGATAATACAGGACATATAGGTTCTTATCATCGGCTGCAAAGACAGACACAGCGGTTTCCTCAGGCAGATCCGATCCTATCTTAAGAACCTTCTTCTTCTCCAATGACCGTGACAGGTCGCTAGATCCATTGTAATTGGTGCGCGCTCCGTCATAGCCTAGCATCAGCCAGGATGTACTATTCTCGTCTCTCACCACAGAGGACGGAGAGACAGACCTGTATACCAAGAGCGCTGCTATGATAATCGCGACTACAGCAATCACCACGATCACCAGAGTCCAATTTCGTGATCCTGTTTGCTCATTATTCTCCATCTGCACTCACTTCTAAAGATGTCATTCCAATAAATAGATGGTCTGGATGCGAAAGCGTCCTTCGTCATGGTGCTCTGCATTGTCCACTCGAGAAAAATCCTTCCCTCCAGGATTCGCATGGCCGCCAAGACTGTAGGACTTATATAATTTTACCATACGCCTTTGCGTGGTTTATACAACCAAAATCCAGCAGGGAATGTGAGCTGCTCATCTAGATCAAGCAGCTCACCTTTTATCCGATAACCTTATTCAATGACGCGTGCCAAATCTCAGTCTCTAGATCCCAGATCAGTCTCTAAAACCTAGAACATTGTGGCCGCCGTCGATTCCGCTGAAATTGAAGTACATGGGACGCTCGGCAACTATCGGTTCATCGTCGGATGTGATTTTGACCGATACCTCTTGGTTGTTTCCGACAGAACTATTCACATCTATGGTGTGCCGCGTGTTTGGCGAGATCTTCAAAGTCTCAGTCCTTCCGCCGCCGCTGCGGTAACGATATTCAATCGTCACATTGGCCGCCGCTGCATTGGGATTCAACAGAGTCAGCCACTCCTGAAATCCTGAGCCTGTATATCCTTCAGCGAAATACCAGGTCCAGCTGGGCTCATTGGCCCCTATCACGTCGTGTCCATCATTAAGACCGTTGAAATTAAAGTACATCGGACGCTCGGCGATAATGGCTTTGTCCGACTTAATCTCTACAGAGACTTCCTTGTTGCTGCCTGCTGCCAAGTTCACGTCAACGGTAAACCTGCTTTCTGGACCAATACTGATGTGTTGCGTCGTGCTTCCGCCGGTTCTGAAGCTATATTTGATAACAACATTGGCAGTTTCCGCAGTCGGATTTTGCAGAGTAAGCCATTCTTGAAATCCCGTGCCAGTGTATCCTTCCGCAAAATACCAGTCCGTATTGGGCGCGTTAGCTCCGACCACATCGTGTCCGCCGTTAATGCCCTTGAAATCAAAGTACATGGGACGCTCGGCGATGATGGCCTTATCGGAGTCTATCTCAACGGACACTTCCTTGTTAGTGCCTGCTGCCATATTTACGTCAACAGTTGATCTGCTTTTGGGATCAATACTGACATGCTGAGTCGTCCCTCCACCGTTTCTGAAGCTGTATTTGATGGTCACATTGGCCAGCTCCAGGCCTGGGTTTTGCAGGGTCAAGTATTGTTGAAATCCGGGGCCTGTATAGCCCTCGGCGAAGTACCACTTCGTGTTGGGATCACTCGCCCCGGCAACATTATGACCGCCGCTTATTCCGCTGAAATTGAAATACATGGGACGCTCTGCGATTATTGGTCCGTCCGCGGAGCTTATCTTTACAGAGACCTCTTTGTTTGCTCCGACAACTTGGTTAACATCAATTGTCTGCCTTGTATTGGCAGGGACTTGCAACCATTGTGTTTTCCCTCCACCACCACGGTAGCTGTATTCAATGGTCACATTCGCCGCTTGCGAACTGGAATTCTGCAGAGTTAACCACTCTTGGAAGCCCGCTCCCGTATAGCCTTCTGCGAAATACCAGGTCTTACTGCCCAGGGATTGGAGGGGAATATTGATGCTCACATTGTGGGTTGCAGACTGGTCATTTCCGGCCACGTCATACGCCTTGGCGGTCACAGCATGACCCGAGCCGGACGACAGGCCACTGGCATTCCAGGAATATAGATAGGGAGCTGCATTATCTGTTGCTTTTAGCGTGCCGTCCACGTAGAACTCAACTTTGGCTATTCCGCTTGGATCGCTGGCATCAGCCGTCACATCGAAGACGCCCTTGATAATTTCACCCTCCGCAGGCGCAGTGATTGCCACGTTAGGCTTAGCTGTATCATATTTCAAAACTGTCTGCGCGCGGTTGGCATGATTCTTGTTGCCGGCTTCATCCTCCAGCCATATATATATAGTATGAGAGCCGTCCCCGCTGACCGAGATATCCGATATCGACTGGATATCATCGCCCTCAACACGGGTTCCATCATCTGCCACCGAGGGAGCTGAATCCAGTTTGTAATACGCGGCCTTGATTCCAGTTGCATCAGAAGGATTTGTCCAATTTACTTGAAACGAGTTGTTGTTGCTCCAATCTGCTGGATCGGCACTCACGCCGGTTGGCGCTCCTGGATCGACCGTATCAACTGTAAAAGCCCGCTCCGCGGGTGTCGGATCTTCATCGCCTCCACCGTCTTTTGCTTTTACCTTGAACGTATAGGCCCCATCGGCCAAACCAGTGTAAGATTTTGAACTGGAATCGGACCAGGCCGACCAGTCAGCATCATAGCCTTCAAGCTTATACGAATACTGCAAGTCAAGAGGATTGGAGTCATCGGTCCCGTGGTAGGTGAAGCTCACATCGTTGAAGTTTATGGCTCCATACGGCCCCGAATCGATGTAGGTTTCAGGTGGTATCCCTTGCACAACCATCACGTCATCGAAGTACATTCCTTCCATCACCGGCGTATAAGTGTAGGAAAACCACCACCAGGTAAGTTCAACTTCTCCTCCACAGTATGGAGTAAGATCATAGAAGGGAAACTGAGTCCATCCCAGTGCCGTCGGGCCCATCAAGAACCAGTCCTTGGTCGCGCCGCTCTCCTTGTCTTTTATCGAGAATATGCCGTTATCCAAAGCATTCTGCGACGTGATGTTGTACCAGAAAGATATCGCTGCGCTGGTTTCAGAGGTCAGATCCAGAGTATAGGTTGCATAAGCGCTCATGTTATTCACATAGCGCCGATAGTAGTCATACTCAGATCCACCATTCTTGGCGCACCAGGCGCCGTCCAGACCACCGGGTGTGTGATTGGCCACGGTTTTGGTGATCTCCCCCCAGTAGACGAAGCCGTCGGCTGCATTCAGGTCGCCACAGGACCAGCCGCTGGCGGGATCATTCATATCGGCGGGATTCCCATCAGAATCCTCAAAATTCTCCTGCCAAATCACGGTGGGAGCGGCTGCTTCGCCGACTGCTATCCCACTATTTAGGAGCAACAAAACGGCGATGACGCAGATGACACCTCCTATCAGAAGTCTGTAATGAAGACTTCTCGAAGTTGCCATCGAAACTCTAATACTCTCCATTCCTTACTCCTCCTAGGCTTCGCGCCCTATTCTTAGGGCTCACAATATCCGACAACATTGTGCCCCCCATCTATACCACTGAAACTGAAATACATAGGACGTTCGGCAATGATTTTCTGGTCCGACATAATATCTATCGAGACTTCCTTGTTCGTGCCCGCCGCCGTATTTACGTCCACAGTTGATCTGCTGTTTGGGCCAATGCTCATGGTCTGGGTCTTGCCTCCGCCGCCCCTGAAACTATACTGGATAGTGATATTGGCTGTTGCTCCGTTTGGATTCAACAGAGTCAGCCACTCTTGAAATCCAGATCCGGTGTACCCTTCGGCGAAATACCAGTTATAGTCGGACGCATTCGCCCCCACAACATCATGCCCGTCGTTTATCCCGTTGAAATTGAAGTACATGGGGCGCTCCGCAATGATCGCTTGATCTGCGGTTATCTTGATGGAGACTTCCTTGTTGGTGCCGGCAGCCATATTCACATCCACTGTTGATCTGCTCTTTGGATAAATGCTCATAATCTGAGTCGTACCTCCGCCCCCTCTGAAACTGTATTGAATAGTCACATTTGCGGTCGCCCCATTTGGATTCTGCAGCGTGAGCCATTCTTGAAATCCGGGGCCGGTGTATCCTTCGGCGAAATACCAATTCTTGTTGGATGCAGTTGCTCCCACTACATCGTGTCCCCCGTTAATTCCATTGAAATTGAAGTACATGGGGCGCTCGGCGATAATGGCTTGGTCGGAGGATATCTTTACCGAGACCTCCTTATTCGAACCTGCTGCCGCATTGACATCAATGGTTGATCTGCTCTTTGGATTAACACTCATGGTTTGGATCGTACCTCCGCCCCCTCGGAAACTGTATTCAATAGCGACATTCGCCGTTGCTAAACCAGGATTCTGCAGCGTAAGCCACTCTTGAAACCCTGGACCAGTGTATCCTTCCGCAAAATACCAGTTGTTTCGGGGTTCGTTGGTTCCAACCACATTATGGCCGCCGCTTATCCCATTAAAATTAAAGTACATGGGGCGCTCGGCGATAATGGCTTGGTCGGAGTATATCTTTACTGAGACCTCTTTGTTGGAGCCCACGACCGCGTTTACATCTATAGTAGCTCTAGTTTTTGGATCAACACTGAGGCTCTGAGTCTTGCTCCCCCCGCCCCTGAAGCTGTATTCAATGGTGGCGTTGGCGCTGAATCCGTTGGGATTCTGTAGAGTGAGCCATTCCTGAAATCCCCCTCCGGTATACCCTTCTGCGAAATACCACGTCTTGGCAGCCTGCGACAAGCCCCGGGTAAAGGCTCTTTCGGCCGGTGTAAGATCAACCAGTCCAGTATCATCTTTCGCTTTGACCTTAAACACATAGCTTCCGAGAGATAGATTGTTATAGGTCTTTGACTTGGATGATGTCCAGGCAGACCAGGACAAATCCTTTCCCACTAGCATGCAGGAGTACTGCAGATCCGCTTGTGGAGTAAGATCGTCCTCGCCGTGGTATGTGAAGGTCAGTGGCCCTTGTCCTAAAACCATGCTAGAAGGACCATCGTCTATGTATGTCTCCGGTGGATTGTTTACGTATACTATAAACGACCTGGTATCAGGTGTGGGATCCTCGTTGTTTGCCAGATCCATAGCTTTCACCTTAAATGTATATTCACCATTGGCGAGATTTGTGTATGACTTTGTGGTCGCGGTAGTCCATGACGACCAATCGGCGTCATAGCCCACAAGCATATAGGAGTACTGCAACATGCCAGGTTGGTTATCCGTGCCATAATACGTGAAATCAACGTTTCTGTAGTCAATAACGCCTACGGGTCCAGTGTCAACAAAGGTATCCGGTGGTTCGCTATCAGGTATATATACAGTAAATGGCTGTTCGGATGGTGTGGAATCTTCATTGTTGGCAAGATCCACCGCTTTGACCTTGAATATATAGTCCCCGTTGGGAAGCTCTGCATACTGCTTTGAAATATCGGTGGCCGGTGTAGACCAGTTGGAGTCATAACCTTCGAGCTTATAGGAGTACCGCATATCGCTCGGGGGCGTCAGATCCCCCGGATCATTGCCATGGTAGGCAAATGTCGGATTCCGGTAGTCAATGGTTCCGCTGGGAGCGGAGTCGATTGTCGTATCCGGAGCTGCAGTATCTATTCTGACGGCGAAATGCCTGGTTTGGCCCCATGCACCTGCACCATCTTTGGCCTTTATGTGAAAGTACCACAGGCCATCAGCTTGACCGGTGTACGTCTTGGTCAGACCAGCCGGTTCAATTGTCGAATCCGGCACGGTTGTGGAAGTCTGATCCCATTCATAGGAGTAGCCGACCACACCAGATACATCGTACGGCTCCTCCCAGCTCAATTGGGGACTGTTATTGCTGTACCAGTGAGTCGGGGTAGGATGAGTTGATGAAGTCACAATCGGTGCAGGAGGAAAAGTGGTATCAATCCAGAATGGGCCGTAATGAAGGGCCGATGCACTCCAGTTCCCTGCATTGTCTCTGGTTCGTATGTGCAAATACCAGCTGTTTGAGTCAGGAACCAGCGGTGAGCTGGTTGCTGATCTCTGACCTTCCTCGCACTCCTTGATGGTGTCGGGAATGGTCGTCGCGGAATTCGACCATTGATATGAATAACCGTCAACCTCGGACAAGTTGTCCGTCGCGCTCGTCCAATCAACCGTTATGATATTGTTCGCTGACCATGTAGAAAGAGCATGGCTCGGACTTGAAGCCGAGGGCGGTATGGAAGGCGGGGTCTTATCAATATAGAAGGGGCCATAATGCGAAGCGCCCGAGCTCCAATTACCCGCACTGTCTCTGGTCTTTACATGAACATACCAGCCATCTGAATCGGGTAAGGGTGGACTGGTCGCAGAGGTCCCTGTTGTCTTATTATCCGTCGCTTGATCGGGGATGGTAGTTGGTGAAGTTGACCACTTGTAGCAATATTCGTATACCCCGCTCAGATTGTCCGTTGCTCCACTCCAGTTCACCTGCACTGCGTTGTTCGAGGACCAAGTGGACAGTGTATGCGATGGACTTGAGAAGTCAGTCGGATTGGAAGGCGGTGCGGTATCGGGCATATTGGTCTTATAAAGAATGTCCCAATAACTCCCCTGGCTTGTAAGACTGGAGTCTTGCCACACCACGTGGACGTTGTTTGCGGAGTCTACACATACCGCCGGCAGATCAGATTGGCCCGTACTGTAGACAAGATTTTGCTCGCCCTGCCAAGAACCCCCTGTGTACTTCCGGTAATACAGGTTTGCGTTCTTCGCATAGACAGCATACGCTGTTCCTGCAGGTCCGGTCGCTATCGCGGGTGAATTTGCGCTAGCAGCGATACTGCTTCCGCCTGGCCAAGAGGAGCCATTTGTTGACTTGGAAAAGTACACGCTGCCGGCCGCCGTCATAGTTCCGCCCTCATGCCAGACACAGTAGATTCCTGTGGAATCTGATGCAACGTCAGGCGCTGCTGAGTTCTTCTTGGCAAGAGCGGTGTTGCTGATATTCTTCTTTGCCTCCCACGAAGATCCATTGAACCTTCGATAGAAGACGTCGAAGTAATACTCAGGCGGCTCATCAGATATCTTATTATAGTATTGCCACACTACATTCAGTGAGTTTGATGGCCCCGCGGAGATCTTCGGCGCAGATGAGAGCATTGTTTCTGAGACATTAAATGCCGAACTCCAGCTGGTTCCGTTTGATGATGAGGAGTAGTAGATGCGCTCATTGGCAGCCCAGACCACATGTATGCCGCTGGAATTGGTGCAAATGGAGGGTCCCAATGAGGTGTAGTACGTGGTAGATATGTTCTTGGGCGCAGCACTCAAGGACGGAGTCCAGGTGTCAGTTGAAGGATTGTATTTCCGGTAATATATATCATAGTTGCCATCCAAGAAATCCATCCACACCACATGAACGTTGCCGGAGCCATCTACCGCCACATCCGGCGACCTAGATATGCCTAGTTTCGGATAATACGCCGCTGGAGTGTTGGAGATGTTGGTAGCTCCTGTGATCAAGTTAGGAGTCCAGGCATCGCCGCTGAATTGTCTGAAATAAATCTCATAATTTCCGGATACATCATCTTGCCACACCATGTATGTGTTTCCAGATGAGTCCGATGCCACTGAGGGATTAACTGAAAAGGATTGATTACTATTGGAGAGATTTAATTGATACCAAGTTGTTTCGGCTTGTGAAAACATCAGAAAAGACGTAGTTAAGATCATCAAGATGGCGGTTAGGTATGCAATGCTCCTCTTGACAACTTTTGCTTTTGCCGCTCTCGCGATGGTTATGGCCTTGAATCCCTCCATTACCCATCTCCTTTGCCAAATTTTGGAAACAAAAAAGCCGGCCCAAGGGTCAGCTTGGTGCTGTGCTTGTAGATAGTGATATGTGTGCCGCGTCCTGTCCAGGACAAGATTGGAAGGAATTTGGTGTATTGCTGAAGAGTAAGTCGGAAATTGCCTAAAAACCCATTGAGATTATTTAATTTGGAAAACTCGTTTGGTGCTCCTGCTTAGGGTAGATAGTTGGTAATTCTGACTATGTCATCGTACAATGTAGCCGGTGTTGCCTTGGATGATAGCATTTGAATCTCATACACGACTACGTCACTCGGCCAGCTCAAGTTGGCATAGCCATAGATATTAGTTCCAAAGAATGCGGTGTCGCCGTTGATCGACAGGTTTTTCTTATTGTTTGGCCACACGACCTTGCTGGTATTCTCAATGAAGCTATTCGCCTTTTGAGAACTGCCCATGTTTCGGACTGTCACCAACAATGATCCGATCTTGAGCCGCGTCTCAGTTTTTGGAAGATAGTCAATTTGCGCCGAATTTCCCCGCTCCAACAATGTGCCTTTGCTGTAACCAGGTATGGTCACCTGTGGAAGCAACGCTGCAAGATCGATTGGTACAGGTGAGTCATCTCCCCCTGTTTCGCCATTTCCTTGCCCAGGGGATCCTCCTGGACTTGTTCCATCCGCTCCGGGACTACTTGGTGAGCCAGTGTCCCCGGTCGCGGTGCCACCGCCTGCAGCATCAGATGTACCGCCACTTGTCGCTCCCCCGCCATCTGAGAATGCAACTCTATCGATGGCTTCCAGTTGATCCTTGGTTTTCTTGAAATCCTTATCCAGCTCTTCGACCTGTTCTAGTTTCTTCTTGGCCTTGGCATATTTCCCAGCTGCTAAGTCTTTTTGCGCCTGAGCGTAGAGCTTTTCAGCTTTTTCATGCTTTGCACAAATGCTTGTCTTCTTGTCAACCTTGAAACGGTCAGCAAAGGCTTCTGGCACCCTCAGCGTATACGTGCCGTCACTAATGGTGTGGCCATAGCGGCAGACCACCTTTTCCCCTATCTTGACGGGAACGGACGCGAAATAATAACCCACGCCGAGAAGAATGACCGCGCAGGCAATAACTGCTATCTTAAATGGAGTGGTTTTCCATAATTCCTTCAACTTATCCATTTTCACCTCGATGATGCATATGGTTTTTATGGATTCACATATACAAACACATATATAGCGTTATGCAAGGCTAATGGTTTATGACGCGTGGTGGGGTTGTCGCATGAAGAAAAGAAGATACTCTGCTTGTCGTCGCGTCTTTATCCAATTATACATGCGGATTTACATGTTTTTATTATAACAATTTTGCCCTGTATTGGGAACAGTTATGTTCCTACTAGGCCATGACTCTTCACAAAGTCTACGTCTATGGATACGTGTTGTTCTGCCCATGCAACATCCAGTAACCTTCCCGCCTCTACCAGATAATCTCCGATATGGCCGTTGACCTGCTGCAGAACCTGATCAATCCCATCCCTGATGAATGGGTATGTCTGTTCCAACTCTTTGCTCTCAAGCTCCTTGCTTTGAGTCCTCCGCTTCTTATCCGAACCCAAGAAGTACTCGGTTAGCTTGACCGCATCTTCGCTGGATAGCGGCGCCTCCAGATCCAAGGTCACTGGCCACATATCAAGGGGTATTTTGCTGAACATCGCCGCGAAATCCCCGCCAATCATATCGATAGTCCTCTCATAGCTTGCCATGGTCAGAATCCCGACCTGACCGAACAGCCAATCGAGCTCTGTCAGGGTTCCCATCATTGCAGCCTGTTGTGCGTCATCCATCATATCCCAATTGTCGATCCGATCCAGGATCACGACAGCTTTTTCATGAAACAATGCTATGAGAGACAACAGACCTTTCAGCGTCTGGCGGTACTCACCGACACCGATATAGGAACGGCCTTTTTCATATCCCTGCGTGATCGCCACGGCCAGTGCCGACTTTACCTGTGGCGAGAAGCTGCTCGAGGCGATCTTGCTTTCAATACCAAGGATAAATTCATTTCGCAGCCGTTGCTTCTCTTCCAATTCCTTTTTCTTTGCCTCCATTGCCTCGATTTCTTCAGCAGTTGGCTCAGGAGCAGCGGCTTCAGGTTGATCCGGCGCCTGTTCACCCTGGGATTCTTCTTCCTCTTCCTCTGCAGCCACTTCGACTTCTAGTTCAACTTCTACTTCCCGTGGCTCTTCAATGAATAGGATATCATCGATATTCTGGCCTTCGGTTTCATCCATCTTTTGGATCAATTCCGCCACTTCAAAGCTGGGCAGTTTCTCCGATGCTTCACCAGAATCCTGCATCTTTTTCAATTCATTGCGTATGAACGCGTACACACAGAACCGGAATTTCTCAACGGTCAGCCGGTCAGCGCACCACTTCAAGATTCCAGCCAATGGTTCCCTTTCGATCACAGGAAAAGGAACATACACTGGAAAAATCCTGGGAGATGTCGATATTGTGAGCATCCTGAAGAGACCAGTTATTGCAGATATATTATGGTCAGGAATGAGCTTGTCATTCTTGATGATCCAGAATTTCTTTTTCCCCTGTTTGTTTCCGTCCAATATCTGGTCTATTATCCTATGAATCTCTTTTTGGTGGATTTGCCCCCCGAATAGCGCAGAAAAATCCTCTCCTTCGCCGCTCCCCTCGGTAAGATCCTCCTTTGAAGGAAAAGGATTTTTGCCCAAATAATAATCAGGATACTTTACTTCTTGGACGTGTTCACTTGATAGATCAAAAAAATGTGGCACAGAATTCCCCATTTAGTTGAGTGCCGGATAATAAGCGGGCTGTGAAAGAGTATTCTCTAGCTCAATGATCGAGTGATTAAGAAACTTGAAGACAACAAGCAGCTTGCAGGCCCTTTCGGGCCTTGGATGGGAGTCTTACGCTGATCAAGTCGACATCTGCGACTCCCTCTCATAATTTGGTTGTTAATTCATCTTATCACAACTAATCAAATAGTGGCGGTACTCTCAAACTGTCAATTCTTATTGGCTGCTCAATTGCTAGATCATTTTTTTCGCGATGCTGACCAGATCGTCCTTAAGGTTTTGTGGACTGCTCTTTGCCATCATTTCGACTTGGAAGACGATTCCACCGTCACGCCATGCCAACATGGCAAACTGATTAGCATGAGTCCCAAAATAGCAGGTTTTGCCCTCTACTTTGACACTGTCCTTGTAACCTGGATAGTTTCTCTTTACCTCATTGTCAAGATAGTTGTCCGCTGATTCGGCGTTACCGGTCAGATCAACTTCGGTTGTAAGAAGTTTTATAGCACCGGGCTTTTCAGGATAGAACGTTCTTGCGGCCGAAAGAGCGGTAAAATCCTCGGCCCAAAGCGTGTAGCCGGACACCTTCTCAGGAAGTTTTTCAAGCAAGACTAGATGAGTCGGGTCCCCTTGTGGATCCGGCTGCCCATTGCCGCCATTGCCACCTGAATTGTCCGTGCCGGGACTTCCGCCACCTGAGGAATCGCCCGAGGTTCCGCCGTTCCCTCCGGCACTCGAAGAACCTCCAGTAGGAATCTTCGGCAATCCCGCGGCAACCAACTCTTTATTGAGTTTGGCAATTCGTTTATCGATGTCTTTGAATTTGGGATCGCGCTTCTTGATTGATCCCAATATTTTTCCCGCAGTGGATATGTCGCCTTGAGCAATAAGACGGGTGGCATCATCATACAACCGCTCAACGGTTCGATGCTTGGGACAAATGCTTTTGCTTACTTTTACACCATATGCACCAGCAAAAAGCCGAGGCACCGTAATTAATTTCGTACGGTCGGAGATTGTTTCACCATATTTGCAGACTACGCGCTCCCCAACTCTTGCTTTTACAGGCTGAAAAGCAAAAGCCAGACTAAAGAGGATTAATACTGCGAGAGGAATGGTAATATACTTGGTCTTGGGGCGCGCGAGAAAATCTTTGAAATCTTTGATTTTGCTCACCGATTACGCGTCCTCTCTCTGTGTTAATTAGTATTTTAGCATACAAGAGCCCTGATGCCTAGTGTGTTTCCTGACCTCAGCTCTTTTCACCAAGCGAAATTCCGAAACAACTTTTCGGCTAGCTGGGACGACAAAAACCAGAATTCTGGGCACGCCTCCGGATCGCAAACGGTCCGCAGTGATGTTCGGTGCAGATTTTAGGCTGGGCGGTTCACCCTGGGCACGGCGCCCCGTTGAAAAATGCCGTATGCGTCATTGCGAGGAACGAAGTGACGTCGCAATCCGACCCCATTCTTGGATCGTTCCTTGGGCTGAATCTCGGGGCAGGCTCTGGGCGGAGCGAAGCATCTCGATTGATTGGCAAGGCTTTGCCCTGGCAACCCTCCGCAGAGGGCCGCGCTCCCTACGGGAGCTCGCAATGACAGTTATGGGGAATTCTGGGCCGCTATCACAGTGGGAGATGCCAGCGCTGCCTTGCTAGCTTAAGCCATTCAGATCGGGACACGCTGTCTCGCAGATTGATTTGCTTTCTTGCATCTCGGACGACACGGCTTCCCCCGACTGGCAATCTTGGTAGCAATGTCACGTGACGAAGCCTAGGGTCACCACGCCCGTTCTCAATCGGTGTTCGGTTTTCGGCATGCGGTTAGCGCACAAAAGCGGTTCTCGGTTGACCGTTCACTGTAAACCATTAGCCTAGAACCGCTGTTTTGAATCTTGCGTAAACCGCAAACCGCTGGGCGTTGCTCGGATTCTTCATAAACCGATAGCCGCAAACCGCGAACCGCCAACCGTTTTTGACAATACGCGCTTTCCACCATTAACCGAGACTTGTTGATGCTGAGACTTGTTTGCATCTGTAATCAAGATCGGATAGAGTCATCTGATAGAACAGTGCTGCATCCAGCGCCGGCTCTTTTGAAGAACCGGCGCAACGTCAAAAAGGGATGATTGTCCTTGATAGAGTACAAGCGGATTTTTGCGGGCAGCATGTGCAATAATGACTGCTTATGTTGTTACTACCGCGGCCAAAACCGAGAAAACAGATTTCTCTCTGAGATCAAATCCGATCTGAAGGCGCACGAAGGCACCGATAGCGTGGAGGTTCTGGGCGGGGAGCCGGCAATTAGGACTGATTTCTTGGATATTATCGACTTCGCTCGCCAACAGAAATATAGCCGCATTAAGCTGCGCACAAACGGAAGAGCCTTTGCCGATTGGGATATAGCAAGAGCCGCTCTCGAATTTGGTGCCTGGCTTTTTGAGATAAAACTATACGGCTATTCGGCGGAGATCCATGACACGATAGCTCAGCAAGAGGGAAGCTTCAACGAGACCATTCAGGGCATCGGCAATTTGAAAAGCCTAAGCATTCCCGCAGGTGACCAACCCAAAGATCCCTTCGTCGCAGTCAGAATACCCATATGCAAAGAAAACTATGAATACATTGAAGATACAGTGCGATTTGTTATTCCTCTGCGGGCCGACAGGATCATCCTCTCTTTCGTGGACTCTAGGATTGCAGTATCGGATGCCCTGTCTCACATCGCCAATGCCATCGAAACCGCCATCTTCAGCAGGGTCTGGATCCAGACAGAGAGAATTCCTCTGTGTCTCATGTCCGATTATGAACATCACGTAAGTGAAGCATTCATTAACAACATCGATTACCTGGCGGAACAAGTCGCCAGCTGCACCAAGTGTGTATATGCAAGTTCTTGCCAGGGGATCGCCCTACAGTATATAGATAGTGTCGGAACGGATGAATTTACGCCGGTCGCAAAAAGCAGTCATGCGGCCGATATCGAAGCATTGAAGAAAGCGAGTGAGTCAGAAAGTGACAAAGTGAGGAAGTGAGTAAAGACCTTTTTGTCTTTTTGCTTGGATTTTTTTTCACTTACTTACTCAGTCACTCTTTCACTTCGGTGCGAGTGAGAAGTGACAAAGTGAGGGAGTGAGTAAGCACCGTTGGAACGCTTTTGCTTGGATTTCCTTTTCACTTAGTCACTCAGTCACTCTTTCACTGCGTTGCGGGTGAGAAGTGACAAAAAGTGAGGGAGTGA